>CAYYVT010000191.1:0-7684 GCA_964475215.1 uncultured Nitrososphaerales archaeon | reverse complement strand
CATGAAGGCAGCCAGTATCGTCAGCGGATGCATCGCCGCCAGCGACGTGTTCACAGACCCTGTGGTGACGGCGGTGGTCACCACGGTCCAGAAGGCCGAGAAGAAGCCTCCTATCCTCGTCTCGATGCCTGGGCCGAGCGGAATATTTGGGATAAAAGCCAGGGCCAGGTCTATGGCGAAGAGGCCATATGCGGCATAGAGCACGGGCCTCGCCTCCTTCTTCTTCCCCAGTAGCTCTCCGAAGACGAAGATCAGGACCGTGGGCAGGAGGAGCATCAATGCTATCTGGAGGATGTCCGATGCGGGCGTGGGATTCTGGAAGGGGTAGGCCGAATTGGCCCCATAGTAGCCGCCGCCATTCGTCCCCAGCTGCATTATCGAAACCAACGATGCCACTGGCCCCACAAGCAGGGTCTGGGAGGCACCCTCCACCGTGGTCACCATCTGATAGCCGCTGATGGTCTGGGGCACGCCCATTGCGACCAGGATGAGGGAGGCCACCAGGCACATTGGAATCAGGATCCGAGTAAGGGTCCTGACGAAGTCAGCGTAGAAGTTCCCCAGGTCCTTTGAGTTCGTCACGAAGCCCCTCACCATGGCCACGCCCATGCATATCCCCGTCGCAGCTGATGTGAACTGAAGGAATTGGATGGCCGTCATCTGGCTGAAGTACGAGAGGGTCGTCTCGCCGTTGTAGTGCTGGAGGTTGGTGTTCGTCGCGAAGGAGACCACCGTATTGAAGGCGAGGTCCCAGCTCATCCCAGGGAACTTCTGAGGGTTAAGGGGGAGGTAGCCCTGGTACACGAGGATCAGGTATGCGATCGCCATCTGGGCGATGTTGAGGAAGAGCCCCACCAGGAAGTATTCCTTCCACCCCATCCCCCTGTCAGGGTCGACCCCCAGCACGCGGTAGATGGCGTTTTCAATGGGGCCGAAGAACCTGTCCAGTCGAGTTGGCTTACGAGTGAATACCCCGGTCACGTAGGGAGCAAGCAGTTTGGCTGCCACTAGGGTTGCGCCGATTATCAGCACGGCGATCCCGACGTCGATGGCGGTCGTCAAGCCCTCTCATCCTCACTCCTCTAGCATAGTCCCCACTGGGAATTGCAATCTCCCTGGAATTATTGGGAAGCCTTCGAAGCCTGTCGCAGGTTTGCGCCATTCGTGCTGTAGGGGCCCTTCTGGGCGTGCAGTATTATGGCGCTGACGGTGCTCTTGACCCCCACCGTCTTCATTATCTTGTTCTTCAAGATGTCCCTAAACTCCTCGATGTCGGCGGCGGACACGAGGGTGACTATGTCGAACTCCCCGGTGACTTCGTATAGCTCTTCCATGCAGTCCAGCTTAGAAAGTGCACTAACTACGTCGTCCATATACGGTGAGTCGACGAAAATGTCTACGAACGCAAGCAGTCGACTCAAGCATGGTCATCGAAACGAACCTTTCTTTGTTCGCTTTATATGAGTTTCGGTCCAAGCGGTCCATATCGTCCTAGGTGGGAGGCGATCCTTGTAGGGCGACGGCTGCCGTCGCTGGGCTCGAGGTAGATGGGCTGACCGGCCGCTCAGTCCCAGCCTGCAGCTTGGCTACGGGGACCTGCCGACATTGGGCGCCGGGCTGCCCCGTCCGGACGCGTAGCCTGCAAAGGCGATCAGCGCTCCGACGATGGCAATGAGAAGGCCCGCATAAATCCAGGTAGAGCTGCCGTTCATGAACGAGCTCCCGCCGATTACATTCGCTCCCTGAAGGGCGAACACCGCGCCTGCAAGTAAGATGAGGACTCCGACTATTCCTACGACTGTCCGGTACGCCATCCTCTTCTCTTCTTCTCCGAAGACCTGGACTATGGGGTCCCATATTTGAGGCGAGCTAGGCTTCTTCGAGCTTCAGTTTCAAGTCGTCCGAGGGCTCGCTCACGGGTAGCTTCTCCAACGCCCTGTTCAACCTTCTTTCGGTCAGGTACACGTAGGCGAAGGTCCCGATTGTCATGGTCAATAACCCCGAGGCGGACATCACGAGGCCGAACTGGTTCTGTTGATAGGCTGGGTAGGGAGCAAATAGGTTCGTCCCCCATACGGAATAAAGGACCCCCATCATCGAGTTCATGTTTCCAAAGACGAATATGTAGATCGTCTTGAAACCTCGTGACATGAAGGGAGTCGCGGCGATGAGGAACGCAGCCGATGCGAAGAACATGGCGTGCTCAAGTTCGTGGATCCCTTCGTTCCCTGGAAGGACGGTGAAGGTGAAGGCCTGGGGGATGTGCCAGAAGTTGAATATTATCATGAAGAGAGCCGCCGCCACATATCCTCCCTTGTTGAAACGAGCCCAGAGGGCCTTGAAGCGCGACCATCCCTCGTTCCAGCTCAAACTGTAGAGGATGGCAATCCCATAACCCACCGAAAAGCCCCCGAAGATGATTACGAGGTGCTGGAAATGATGGAAGACCAGGTTCACTTCGGAGAAGGAATCGAAGGGCCCCTGTACCGCGCCAACCAGCATTGCGACCCCCACCAATGTGAAAGCCAGGAACTTCTTCAGGTCGCCTTGCAATCGCCAGTTCAGAATCTCAGCCGAGCCTGCAAGTTATAACGATTTGTCCACTTCATCATCCTCTCTCGCCTCAGGCCCGCTGAGGCCCGGCATGATACGGTCGAGGGCACAACCATCAAGGAATCGCATCGATTACCACAATTTATCCTTGTAATTTCCAGCATGACACGCCATCCTGAGCAAATTTAATAAGAGCGGAGCCTCAAGCGCAACCGTAAGAACACCGATGCCTACGCTTCTCGTGAAAAACGGCATCGTAGCCACCGCTTCCGAAGCATTCCAGGCCGATATCCAAGCCGTCGACGGCGTAATCACCAAGATAGCCTCCTCCATCGACGAGCCCGCGGACAGGGTCGTCAACGCCGAGGGGAAGATAGTCGTCCCCGGCGGCATCGACGGCCACACTCACTTCGAGATGCCTTCGATGGGTACGACCACCGCCGACGACTTCAAGACGGGGACGATTTCAGCCGCTGCCGGAGGCATTACGTCGATCCTCGACTTCGTCCTCCCTCAAAGAGGCGAGAGCATGAGGGCGGCCCTGCAGAAGTGGCAGGACAAGGCCTCGCCCAAGGTTCTCATCGACTACGGCTTTCATATGACATGCCGAGAAAACGGGGATGAGGCAGTCAAGGAGATCAAGGAGGTCATAGCCGCCGGCGTCACCAGCTTCAAGGCATACACCACGTACAGGAGTCAGGGGCTCATGCTCGAGGACGGCGCCATCTTGGCCGTGATGAAGGAGGTCTCCTCCAACGGCGGCCTCCTCGCCGTCCACGCCGAGAACAACGGCATAATAGAGCACAACATAGAGACCTTCAAGAAAGAGGGGAAGCTCTCGGCCGACTACCATCCCCTGGCCAAGCCTCCCATCGCGGAGGGGGAGGCGGTTCAGCGGATGATATTGTTCGCCAAGAGCACGGGCGCCAACCTCTACATCGTCCATCTGTCCACCCGGATGGGGAGGGAGTTCGTCAGGGACGCGCAGAAGGGCGGGTGGCCCATCTTCGCAGAAACCTGTCCGCACTACCTCGTCTTCAACGACCTTGTCTACAAACGTTCCGACGCTCCTCGCTTCGTGATGAGCCCTCCGCTGAAGTCCGAAGAGGACAGGCTCGCGCTATGGGACGGCATCATCGAAGGTGACATACGTACCATTGGGAGCGACCACGCCGACTTCAGCTCCGAGCAGAAGGAGATGGGAAAGGATGACTTCACCCTGATCCCGAACGGGGTCCCGGGCACCGAAGTCATCATGCCCGTCCTCTTCACCGAGGGCTTCTCCAAGAAACGCATTTCGATCAACCGATTCGTCCAGGTCACCTCGACCAACGCCGCCAAGGCGTACAACCTGTACCCGAGGAAGGGGACCATCGCCGTGGGGAGCGACGCGGACATGGTCATCATCGACCCCTCGTACAAGGCGAGGCTAACCGCCGATTTCCTCCACGCGAAAATCGATTACTCGATCTATGAAAACTACGTCACCGAAGGCTACCCTATCATGACGATCTCAAGGGGGGACATCATCGTGGAAGAGAACCAGCTCGTCGCAACTGAAGGGAGAGGAAGGTTCCTTCCGAGGAAGCCTTACCTTAGCAACAAGTCTCCCCTATTTCAATGAGGCCTACTAGCAATTCATTCTTGCGGGCGATTGGGTGAGCCAGGCACTGTGGAGATACGCATTTTACAGGGAGCATCGAGGTCAGGGACGGGATGAACAAGGCCATCCTAGCTGGGGTGGCGGCCGTCCTGCTCGCCGTCGCCGGCCTCGCGTACCTCTACCTCCAGCCCGAGAGCACCGCCACAATCATCTTCGGAGGACAGCGCCTTACCGTCGACCTCGCCAAGACCTCAACCCAGCAGGAAGAGGGCCTCTCCGGCAGGCCTTCCATGGCTGAGAACCAAGGTATGCTCTTCGTCTTTGACGGCGGCTCACAGGTGGGCTTCTGGATGAAGGGGATGGAGTTCCCCCTGGACATAATATGGTTTGGCGCCAACAAGAGCGTCATCTACTACCTCCAGGACCTGGCGCCCTGCACCCCGATTGAGTGCCCTTCCTACATTCCACCTGGTACCGCCTACTACGTCCTTGAAGTCAACGCCGGCTTCGTGGCCCTTTACAACATCTCCATCGGCGAAACCTTCTCGTTCGAGTCTTAGTTCCTGACCGTAGGGCCCCCTGGGCGGCGGCCCCGATGATGTCAAAGAGATCATCGACGGTCATCTTGCCGAAGACCCACTTGGTGAAACGGTCGCTGTGCGACGAGTCCTTCGATGGGCCAACCTACTAGGGCCGCTGCCTTCAAGTTGTACGGTCATCTCTGGAGATATCGATTGGTTGGAAGTGCGAGGGGTGGGGTTTGAACCCACGAAGGCCTACGCCAGCGGATCTTAAGTCTGGGCACCACTTTGAGGTCCCGCCCCCTCAGGCCGCGTCTGCGCCGGCTTTGGCCAGGCTTGGGTACCCTCGCAGATACCCTTGACGGAGCGTTTGTCTATTAAGCGTTTCAGGGAGGATGTCGTCTCACGTTGGCCGTTATGATAATCATTAAAAGGAGAACATGAGCTGTCCTAGCCGACGCGGGCCCGTAGCTCAGCTTGGTAGAGCGACCGGCTCATAGGGACGACCTGGGAGACCGGTCGGTCAAGGGTTCAAGTCCCTTCGGGCCCATGAATAATTTCAACTATGGGGCATGATTATTGAAATAATACCAACAATCATTTGCGTCTGGCCGCCAAGCCTGATTCATCGGCTTGTCTGGACACGGTCCCCTCTGGGCTCGCCCTCAAGACAAGTTCCTGGGTTGTTCGCAACTATCTGTCGTCATGTTTTTAGATTACGGGCGGCCGTTGGAGAATAGCTTGCGGAGAACCAGGTGGTTCCTAGTCGCTCTGACGGTGGGAGTCGTGGGTTTCTTTGTGGTAGCCCTGGCTTCTCCCGCTTTCGTGACTCCGTCTCAGAGCGGCGGCATGATGGGCGCCGGCGGAATGATGAGTTGGTGGATGCCCTACTCAGGCAGCCAGTACTCCTACCCGTCATCGATGTGGCTGCTTCCTGTCGCGATGCTGACGCTGATCGTGATAGGTGCCGTTGGGCTGATCTACGGCATCGCCGTCCCAGAAATCAGAACGGTTGGAGCCGTCCACGCAACGACACATCCATCAGAAGGTGCGACTCAACCTAGCATAGCCTCCGAGGCCAAAGGGCCGATGTCCACCGCACCGTCAGAGGGCAACACGGAAGCCATGTTGATGACGCTCAAGCCCGACGAGAGGAAGGTGTTGGACGTCCTCAGATCGCACGAAGGAAAGTACCTTCAGAAATGGATAGTCAAGGAGACGGGGATGAGTCGCCTTCAGGTCCATCGAGTCATTGCGAGGTTGGCGGAGAGAAACGTCGTAGAAGTGAAGGCCGTGGGCAACACCAACGAAGTCTCGTTGGCTCAATGGATGGCAGCGGACGTGACGAAGTGAGTTATGAGTACTTTACCCTTGGAGCGACGAATTGGTTTGCCCCGTTGGCCATGGGCCGAAACCTGACATCATGTTGCGGCACCAATCCCACATCTCCTGCAAGTTCCAAACTGTCGTGGCGTTACTAGATGTAGCGGTCTGCTGCTCACCGTAACCCCACTCCATCATGCCACGGCCCATCATGCCGTTCATCCCCATGTTCCCACCCGTCCCTGGATAGGTTCCTTGCGAGACCTGCTGGAGAGACGTTAAACGGCTGTAGGCCGTTGCTGCGGTGGCGCCCGCCAAGAGGAGGGCGCCAATTAGAATCAACACACTTTTCCTTTCCATCTGGTGACACCTTGCTGCCCCATACATGCTTTGGGCGGAATATGATAGTTGGCTGATACTGTTCTCATGGTCGTCAGGATATGTTTCCGATACAAATCCTGAAACAGATATGAAACAACCTCGCCGGTTAAAGACATCCGCCGGACGTCTTCGGTGGACGTGGTTCCCAGCGGAATCGCTGTGTACTGCTCAAGAGTCCGCTTTTCGAACCCGCGTCGGCAAGATGACGTTTGGCACTTGCCGTGCTGTATGAAAGTGATCTTGTTTTCAAGTTGATCCATCCTTGCTGCGTCGGCTGTGCCCGCTACGGTGATTCGAACCCTCCATTTGTGCCAAAAGGCTTTTTCGTCGTCGCCGAGGATGGTGAGTCCGGTATGGAGACCACAACTGATTCCAGAGGCGTGGTGATGTCTTACATTGGTGCATTGGACCGACAGGATTACGACGCGGCGTTGAAGCTCCTCCATGAGAAGGTCAGGGTCAGGGGCCCCGCAGGAGAGACCTTCGGAAAGCCGCTTGACTTCATCGAGATGCTCAGAAAGTACCGAGGGAGATATGACGTCAAGAAGGTCCTCTCCGAGGGAGACGACGTCTGCGTTCTGTACGACTTGAAGACGAACGGTCCTACAGTATTCATGTCCTCTTGGTACCAGGTCTTAGGAGGCAAGATCGCCTCGATTCAGACGATCTTCGACCCGCGGGCATTCGGTCCTCCAACCCAATGAGGCGCCGGCAAAGGAGACGTCATCTGAAGGTCGGGCCCGGAGTACGACCTGTCATGTCGCCTCATTTCAGACCGAAGTCAAGTATCGATTCCTGAGTCAGGCCTCCAAATTCAAGTCAGCATTGACGCTCCTCAGAGATACTAAGTGATGAGCTCCTATCGGCGATTTCGGAGAAATTGCTGTCGAAGCGAGGGGACATCGGTGGCCACAGGTCATTGAGTTTGGGCATTTCCCATTCTGTGGGGAAGTGAAGTTGTTCTCAGTTCGTGAAACAAGATAGCAGCAAGCCCACGCCTCAGGGAAGCCTGCGGGACGATCGTCTTTATCGCCTTGTCATGCTTGATCAAGTTGTGAAGGTGTCCAGCCACTGATCTCTTCCGGCCCATCGCCTTCTCTACTTGCTTGAGGAGGCCTTCCACTTCTTGAGGAAATCCTTCTCCTCACCGGTCACATTTCCAGGCGCGGCCCTGCCCTTCAAGCCCAATCCGGCCATACCGTAGGCGCCGATCACCCTGCTCTCGGCTTCCGAAATCAGTCCCCCCTTGGCCGCTGACTTCAGCTCTTCTAGCCAATCCTCGCTCTTCGGCAACTGGTCCATT
>CAYYVT010000190.1:0-4307 GCA_964475215.1 uncultured Nitrososphaerales archaeon | reverse complement strand
AGCCCTGGTGGCTTCGGACTCCCGATTGCTATGGCCGGATGTGTCCTAAGCTGTAGGCATTGGTTCCTGCTTCTTGATCGTGTAGGCATGAGCAGAGATTCCCACTATGAGTCTCTCTGTGCCCAACATGATCAATGCAAACGCCAGGAAGTACGCGACCAGCAGGACGCCGAGGCCTGGAAATATCAGTACGAGGAATCCCGCCATGAGGGATAATATTCCTCCGATGATTGCTAGCGCGCGTGCCCAACCGGGTATCGTTATCTTCTCCGTTTCCATTTGCTCCTTACACCTCGGTATGTCACTCCCCCCTGAGGTATATGACTCGGACGTGCCAATTGCCACCAACGGTAGCGAGATGCAATGAAATGCGTAGGGGACCAGCAGTTACCCAACCTTCGTACGTGACAGAGCCCGCCGACTTGCATCACGATGCGACGGATGGAGTGGTAGCCGCCCTTTCGGAGATGGTGGACGGGAAGACCAGGGAGGGCGATTCGATAGTGTTCATCGCCATCGGCAGCACACTCGGCGTTGGCTAGCGACCGAGGCGCGAGCCTGTCTGGTATTCCCTTCTCTCATTGAGCCTCAGGGGCCAAGGAAAACATGTCAACAACGGGGCGCGAATAGCAAGTCCCCTAAGGGGCCATGTCTTCCTCGGCGGCCCAGGACATCCCCGGCCCCTCCGACGGCAGTTCTATTGTGATGGAGTGCTCGGCGAGCACTATGGTGGGGCGAAGGTTCACGGACTTGAAGAGGGCCTCGGTGTAGCCTTTGAAGAAGAGGGAGCCCTTGGGCCCGAATCGATGCATGAGGGTGATCGTGGTCCTGCCGCTGGCGACGACCATGTTGTTTTCGCACATTCCCGAGTATTCGGACAGCGTTTCTATGTATCTCACGACCGTTGGTAGGGTGAGCCTCCCTTCCTTGGCCATAATTACAGTCTCGGGCACGTCGGACCCCGCTTCGAGGCCGGCCCTGATTACTTCCTCGTCCGATGCTGCGGCCATCAAGTGCCCCATGGTCGCCGAGGAGATCTTGACCATCCCGAGCCTCCTGAAGAACCTATCATAGTCGGAGTACGCCAAGAAGAGTTGGTTGACAAGCGTGTTGACGCTTACCTTTTCCCTCGATGCGTCCCCCACGAGGGCAGCGAACGCGTCCTCGCTTATCCTAAAGGACCTCGTCACCGTCTTGGCTTTCTTCGCGTAGCCACCGTTCGACATTTCTACTCGTATGGCAGTGCCATGAGATATATGCCTATCGCCACCGATGCCTGGCTGTCGCCGCTACATTCCACTACAGATGAAACCTCTCCCGTAAGTACTCAGACATGCCTCCCAATCCACATGACAACCATGGAGGGCGCCAAGGAAAGGGCGAAGGCGATACTGAAGCTGGAGATTGAGAAGACCGCCCTAACAGCTGGCGAGGCCGAGAAGAAGCTCGAGGCCATAGAGGGAGTGCTGCGCGTCCGCGTGAACTACGTTACCCACAGGCTTCACGTCTGGTACGACCCCACCTTCCTCACCATCGACGAGCTGAAGCGCCGCATACATGACGCGCTTCAATGACCAAGGGTTCTTCCAGTCCTGCGTTCGGGCTCGGCTGACGTACTATATCTACAGTGCCGGCGATCCTTACCGGCCGTCATCTTGCTGATATTCAATCATCTATCAGCCAAGTGCTTTCTAAGAGAGAGAAGCAAAAGCTATCCCCAATCTCTGCAACTCGATTCGCCGCTCTATCTCAAGTCCCCCTGGTTCTCCTTCAGCAGCGCCACCTCAATCTTCCTCGACGAGTGAGGGCCTTGCATTGCCCTGCCACGCTGGACGGCACGGTTTCCCGTCCGAGGAGAGGTCTGTCATCGTGGGCCTCCTAGATCCTCCTCTGAATGTGATCTCTACCTGCTATCGGCCTCGACCTTCATGCCGAAACAAGCGTTTCACTGCGCACGTCCTCGTTGCGGTCGATGGACTGTGGGGTCGCCATCGGTTGAAGAGGGACAAAGGGGATGCCCGTCCCCTCTTGGAAGTTGGAGAGCCACTCAAAGATGTTGAGCCTCAGATCTTGTACGTACACGATTACCCCTTCGATGGCTATCAGGCCGACGTTAGCGAAAATCACTACAGGGAACCAGACTAGCCCTGCCGAATTCAACTCGGCAATCAGCGACCCGAGGATGGAGCCGGTGATCAGGAGGACTGCGAGCCTTATGTAGCTGAGAGTGTTAGCCAGGAACTCTATCGGCCTGAGGAAGGCGTCCATCAAGCTCTGTCCCAGGGCGGCAAGGTCCGTCGTACGACCGCTGTGCCGGGCTACGTCGGCGACAGTCCTGCCCAAGATGAGGACTGTCAGTGCGGCCACAGCCTGCGGAAGGGATATCGCCGCCGTCACACGCACAGGTATCTTCAGACCGAGGACCTGCAAGAAGAGGGGGGTAGGGGCGTTGCTGGCGAACAACCCTGACAGCTGGGACCCCGCGCCGACCACGGCCAAACCAAGGAGGACCGACGACCAGTAGAAGATTAGGGTCGGGATTGAAGTGGTCAAGGCGTCGATCAACCTCCCCGACCTGACTTCGTCAATGACGGAAATCACATAGGCGCTTGACAGATGTAGGATTCCGATGACGATGGCCACCTCGAGCAGAAACACCACGGCGCCCATGTTGACGGTCCCATTGTAGATTTCAGGGATGTAGAGGAACCTGCTGAAGGGCGTGCTGAAGGCGATGCCGAAGAAGTCTCCCTTGATCGCCCCGAAGGCCGCCGCAGAGATGCCTATGACCTGCAGCAGCTTCGCCCAATACAACTGCTTCTTCATGCGATATCGCATGTAGGAGCCAGCCGCGATGAGCGCCAGCCCCCTTCCAATGTCTGCGAACATCATCCCGAAGAACAGTGGGAAGACGAAGGCTACGATGGGCGTCGGATCGATGTCGGAATACTTCGGGGCCCCCGGGGCGAGAGTCACTTCCTCGAAGGCCGACCCAACGCGCTTGTTCCTAAGCAACGTGGGCACGCAGGGGTCCCGGGAGCCCTTCTCCTCGACCGGCTCGCAAAGGAGGAGGTAGTCCCCTACGCATCTGCGGAAGTTGGGCAGTCCATCAGCCGGGACATAGCCTTGGACGAGTACTAGCGTCTTCAGATTGGGGAATACCTTGATCCTGCGCAGGTCGTTGAACACGACTAGGCCCTGCTCTCTGAGGCCGGCCAGCTGCGAACATAGCTCCTCCCTGTCCTGGGGTCCAGGCGTTCCCTGGTCGAATTCGGCCTTCATCGTCCTCATGCTTTGAGTCAGGGCACTGACGAACTGGACCATGTCTCCGTCATAGATCAATCCGCCGGGTCCGACGCTTGGCGTAGGTCCGGTCGCCGTCGCCGTCTCCAAAAGTGAATTCGCTTCCGAGTAGACTCCATGAGCCTTGGAGGCGAGTTCGAGTATCTGAGGGTCATCCACAAGCCCTTCTCTATCTGAAGGATGGAAACAGCCAGAACCGCAGAGGGCCGCCAGCAAGCCCCCTATGCCGTCTCTATGCGAGAGAAGCGCGACATTGTAGAGCTTGGCTACGGCCATCCCTAGTCGCGCTCGCTTATTCCACCCTGATGTCGGGTCCTTCGACGGCCTGATTGGATTTCTTGAGTGTGACCTCGAGGACGCCGTTCTTGAAGGTCGAAGTCGAGTGTATAGGATCCATTGTGGCCGTCAGCTCTACCCGACGACGGTACCTACGCCCGGTTCCCCCGACGGATATGATGAGGGTGCGTCCGCGGATGGCCAGTCTGATGTTCTCCTTCTTCGCACCCCGCAGGTCCGTGACGACCTTGATCACCTCGCCTCTATCTATCACGTCGACCGTCGGCATCTAGGCTCCCTCTGGTTCTAGCAGCTCCAAATGAGGCATCCTATGGCTGCATGCTGGCTTGAAATTCCCGAACTCGTGCACGACAGGCCTTCCTTGCCTATCCAACGTGAACATGCAGCCGTGCACGAATGGACTAAGTTCCTTTCGGACGGTGCCATTCGGCAACCTCTGCTCCTTCACGGGATCCTTCGGGAGAGTGGATTCATGGTCCTTCGCCGCGGCGTCAAAGTCATTGTCTTGGCAAAGGCTGGGGAACCGCTTGTGGAACCACTCGTCCATGCTCATCGTTGGTCAGGGGTTTTGTCGAGGAGGACCATATTTGACCGGGACGTACGCTGTGCAATGAACTGTAGTTAAGTGTCCACGGTGGGTACGGCACTCTTATATTTGCACTCAGACGAGCTCGAACTCGTTGGTGAATCGGCGTGGAGTCTTGGCC
>CAYYVT010000189.1:0-3739 GCA_964475215.1 uncultured Nitrososphaerales archaeon | reverse complement strand
CCAGGGGACCGAATCGAAGGCCTCCCGAAGGTCGAACGTCAGCAGGGACATCGTCCTAGGTATCGGCACCACTGGCTAGGCTCCCTCCCGTAAAGTGAAGGAAGATGTCGTCGAGAGAAGGCTCGGTCACCCTCACCGACGTCACCTTCAGCGAATGGGCGGCCGCTTCGGCCATCATCAGCGGCAGCCAGTCCTCGGACCTGCTGACATACGCCCGAAGCCTGTTGTCTGCCTCCTGGAGCACCCTTGCGGTCCCCTCCATTCGCCTGAGGGATTCCACAGCCGCTCCCCCCACCGGGGAGGAGAACTCGATGTCGACGATGTCCGCACCCCTCACGCTGTCCTTCAGGGTCCGAAGGTTGTCGGTGACCACGTCCTTGCCGCCGTTCATTATCGTTATCCTGTCGGCAAGGTACTCCGCCTCCCTCACTTCGTTTGTGGCGACGACCACGGTGGAGCCGCCCTCCCTGAGCTCCCTTATCCTATCCCATATCATCCTCTTCCCGGCGAGGTCCACCATCGAAGTTGGCTCGTCGAAGATGGCAACCTTGGGCTTCTGGATGAACTGCTTGGCCACCTCGAGGCGTTTCGCCTGCCCCCCCGATAGCTCCATGAACCTCTTGTCCCGGCTCTCCCACAGGTCGAAATCGTGGAGGGCCTCTTCCACCACCTTCTTCCTCCGCTCGCCTTCGTATCCGTATATGGAGGCATGAAAGGAGAGGATGGCCCTCGGCTTGTGCCGCCAGAACCCCCTCGGCTCCTGGAAGGAGATGCCAACGACCTCCCTGACCTTCAAGGGCTCCTTGACGATGTCATAGCCCATCACCTTCGCCGTGCCTCCGCTGGGCTTCAAGACCGTGGAGACCAGGTGCAGGAGCGTGGTCTTGCCCGACCCGTTGGGGCCTAGGATGACGAGGATCTCTCCGCTCCTTACGCCGATGCTCAGGTCATAGAGGGCCGTGAACCTGCCGTAGCTCTTCGTCAGCCCCAGGGTCTCCACAGCGAGGTCCACTACCTTCCCCCTCGAACCGCCGTCTCATGCTCACGCCGTATTAAGATTTTCCGGACTCGGGCAAGGGAAAAGGGTGAATCTTGCGAAGCCGTTTAAAATGGGTGCGGAGCAAAATCGGCGTGATGGGGATTACCCGGGGGCGGGCCCAACGCGGAATCGTCTGATGCAGGCCCTTACGATCTTCACGGCCCTATCTCTCTTCCTGACCATTTTCATGGCGGTCCCGGCTCCCGTGACGCGCGCCGACACCCAGCCCGTCACCGGCCTGATCATCCCGCTCTTCATGAATCCGGGTCCCGACTGGGAGGCCGTCATACAGGCGAGGTTGGCGCACCCGTCCGTTCCCATAATCGCCATCGTGAATCCCGACAATGGGCCGGGATCTTCACTGAGCATTCCCGTGCTGAACGGCGTGGAGGATCTCCAGGCCGCCGGCGTGACGGTTCTAGGATACGTGTACACCAGTTACGGCTCGCGCAGCATAGGCGACGTCGAGGCGGACATGGACTCCTACAGGACTTGGTACGGCGTCAACGGCATACTTTTCGACGAGATGTCGTCGTCGGTCACGTCGCTTAGCTACTACACGACCCTTTCGAGCTACGCTGCCTCGACCGGGCTGACCTTCACCGTCGGCAACCCAGGCAGCGACATCGACATGGGGCTTGTCGGCGTGTTCAACACCACAATCATCTACGAGGACCCGGGCCTCCCCACCCTGAGCTTCCTCGGCGGCTGGCACGCCCTATTCCCGAGGTCCGACTTCGCCTTTATAGCCCTAGGCGTTTCCTCCTTGGACTCCTCCTTCGTCCAGAGTGCATCGACCCACGTCGGTTACCTATACGTCACCAATTTAACCCCACCGAATCCATACATTGGCCTCCCCAGCTACTTCTCGGACCTGGTGGCGGCCCTCGACCCAGGGAATCAGTCTTCCGCGACCACGACCACTACCTTGGCCATGACCAACAGCTCGACGGACACATCTGCCACTACTTCTAACGTATCGTCGACAGAGGGCTCCACGGTCACCTCGTCTTCGAACGGTACCACGACTCAGACCGTCGTCCCCACTACGTCCACCGCAACAGCGACGGAGAGCTCCACCATCACCCCACCCTCGAACAACACTGCCACTCAGACCGTCAGCTCTACTACGGCCACCCCCTCCACGAGCACGTCTACGCCAATTGGACACACTTCGAGCACCTCACCTGACCAGACCGCCACTGGTAGCCAGACGACGGGCATAGATGCATCATCCTCGGGCAACAGCCGTCCCCAAGTCGCTACCGGCGGACCGCCACCACCTGCCTGGTTCCTCATATCGATGGGAGTCGTATTCGCCTCTCTGTTCGTTATTCTGGCTTGGTTCAGGAAGAGCGGCGTCTTGGCCCTGCCATGGGACCACGTTGCTCACGCTTCCCCGCCCTTTGTCCTCCCGCCTTTCGCCTCCCCCACGAAGTGGCGCTGACCAGTTCCATCCCCCCAAATCGTCATCCGAAGGGGTCGTCGTCTGCAGTCAGGAAAGAAGATCGCCGAGCTCGAAGTATGAGGTCAGGTAGATGCCTACCAGCAGGCAAACTAGGCCCAGCGATATTATCAGAAGTCCCCTGTTGCCTCTCTCCTTCCTCCACACATACGCCCCCAGGATCACCGACATCGACCCAAAGACTTCGGGGAGGACTAGGAGGGCAAGGAACGCGCAGAGGTAACCGATCGCGGCGTACCAGGTGACCTGATTGCTTGAGCCGGCTACTAGCAAGGCTGCGGAGTCACCCGGAGGATCCGAGAAGGAAGTCCACGCCTCCTGTGGCCTGAGCAGGAACCCGCACCGGCTACAGTAGACGGCCTGGTCGTCAGCCGTTGCGCCACATCTTGGACAGGCAGCCATCTCTCTGCCAAGGTGAGCTGCCCGCTCCTCTCCTTATCTTTTTCCTAAGGCTAGCGGACACGGGCGCGAATCCGACGTTGGGTGATGAGAAGCGAATCGGGCCCCCCTTCGTCGTCGCTTGGTCGCTCGCGTCCTGGCCCCGGCCCTGGGCCCTGGAACCGGTGGCATGATCCGCGAGAGGTGCAGGAGATGTCGAGTTCCCTACTGGACGATCTCCACCCATTTGCCGTTGGGGTCTTCGATGTAGGCCCATCTGGAGGTCTTCGTCTTGACCTCCTGCAGGACCCTGTGTCCGTCCTTCTTCGCCTTGGCGAGCGTCTTGTCAAGGTCATCCACCTGAAAGCAGAGGTGGTCAAGTCCCTCCCCGACGGCGTACCTCCGGTAAAAGGGACTCCCCTTGCTGTAGTAGTTCAGCTCCAGCGGAAACCCGTCCTTCTGGCTCACAAGGGAGGCGACCTTGCCCTTTGTGGTGTCAATCCCATACTTTCCCCGTAACTCCATCTCGAACATCTTCGTGTAGAAGGCGATGGATTCGTCCATATCCTTGACCCGGATGCCGACGTAGGTGAACTTTGGTTTCACGTGGAACGCAGGAAGCGAGGGACCCTTAAGCCTATCCCTCCTTCAAAGTCTTTGGCCCTCCGATTGGGCTCGTAGTGGGCCACGTCCTCTCTTCTAGTCGACCGATCCTCGCGGCCCAACGACGGAGGGAATGCGAAGCATGGCCTCAGGAATGTGATGCCTGATCCCCTACATTGTCTTTGGACGATGGAAGGCGAGCCCTCCCTCTTCCCGACGCGGGACCGGCGAGCAGCAAGAGCAGGATGGGGGCC
>CAYYVT010000188.1:0-3373 GCA_964475215.1 uncultured Nitrososphaerales archaeon | reverse complement strand
TAGGGGGTAGCTGCGTCATAGGAAACTACAGTTTTCTTGGCATCGGTTGTATGATAAAGGACCATGTCAACATCGGAAACAACGTGATGGTCGGAATGGGAGCCGTGGTCATCAGGGACGTGCCCGACGGCGTGACGGTCGTGGGGAATCCCGCCAGGATCCTTACGTGAACCCGCGGAACGAAGCACCCGATTATCTCTGCGTCGCGGATTCGGGAATCTGCAATCCCCGTGGGCCGGATGGAGTTTCAAACCACTCCCTGAGCCAAAGCTCGAGGATCACGATCTTCCAGAACTCTTCTTGTAGGAAGCGGTCTTGCTTCGCGGAGGCTAGACTTCGATCGACGTACTTTTCCACCTTCCTCCAATCCCAATATGGCCTTCCCCTGAAACTCGCCGACTCGGTTATCTTCTTCGCAAAGTCCTTTACAGGCTGACTCAAGGCGATCTCGGAGTCAGGAGTCTGGAATCCGACCTTGTCCCTCCGCTGAAGGATCTGGCTGGGCACGAGCCCCTCAAGCGCTTTTCTGAGGAGGACCTTGGTGGAGTCTCCTGAGAGCTTGGCGCTCGACGGAAGGGCGACGGCAAGCTCGACGAACTCCCTGTCAAGATAGGGGACCCGGCTTTCTATAGACCACCTCATCGCATTCTTGTCCTCCAATCTCAACAGATATGGAATTGAATACGACGTCAGAGTCTCCAGGAGCGCCTCGCTTAGCTTCTTCCTAGGCCTGCGGCCACCCAAGGTGGCATGATACTTGGAGTAGAATCCCTGGGCAACGTAGCCCCTCCTGCGCTTGTATGCGTAGTTCTGGACGAACCCCGGCATCAGCATGAAAAGGAAGCGGACGATCGGGCGCATCGATCCCCTGCGTCGCCAGTAGCGGTAGGTCGCCCGAATGAGTTCCCCCAGCTTCGCCTCGGTCAGCAGCTCATAGTAGAGGTAGGGGAAGTAGGTGTGGTATCCGGCCATGAGTTCGTCGGCCCCTTGGCCATCCAGTAGGACCTTCATTCCAGCTTCACGTGCTATTTTCATCACCCTGTACTGACCGTAGGGACTCAACCCAGAGAACGGCTCCTCCTGGGTGCGTACGAGGTCGGGGAGATCGAAGAGGAACTCCTCCGCCGTGAAGGTTGTCTGATGGCCGACGGTGGAGCAGGCCTTCACCACCTCACCTTGATACTTCGATTCGTCGATCTTGGCGCCGGGGAAGACGAGTGAGAAAGTCTGGATGTCTGCCCCAGGCTCAAGCTCCCTCATGGCACAGACCACCCCCGAGCTGTCGATTCCGCCGCTTAGGCACGAGCCCACTGGGACATCCGACACAAGATGCCTGCGAATGGACTCCTCGAATATCCTTCTCAACCCGTTGGCATCGGGCCTCGTAGCATGCGCCGCGGCCGCATTGGCGATGTCATAAAACCTCTCCCTCTTGAGCGATTTCGAGCTGAGGTCATAGACCGCATTGTGCCCAGGAAGAAGGCGCCTTATCCCTTCGAAGAAGGTCTGCTCGCCCTCGTCCTGGTATCCCATATAGAGGAAGTTGAAGATCGCCTGTTCGCATGGCCTAAGCTGGACTCCAGCTGCGGCTATCCCCTTTACCTCAGAGCTGAATATCAGGCCCCCTTCGCCAAGGTGGTAGTAAAGCGGCTTGATGCCGAACCTATCCCTGCTGAAGAATATGATTCCCTTCGCTACGTCATAGATCGCGAAGGCCCACATGCCGTTGAACCTGTTCACGCAGCTGGGGCCCCATTCAAGATATGCGGCCAAGATCGTCTCGGTGTCGGATCTGGAGTTGAAGGAGTAGCCCTTGGAAACCAGCTCTTCTCGTACCTCCTCGAAGTTGTAGATTTCACCATTGTAGGTGATCCACACTTTGTCCGTTCCTCGTACATAGTGCAGGGGCTGGTGCCCCGCAGGAGAGAGGTCGATGATGGCAAGGCGGTTGTTGCCTAGCGTAACCCTCCTATCGCAGAAGACCCCCGTGTCGTCCGGTCCTCTATGACGGATCGAGGAGTTCATCCTGCTCGCAAGAGTGGTGTCCTCCCAATCGAATCCATTGATGCCGCACATTAGGAGAAGGAACCCCCCTCACCTATCGTCAGTCTTGGCACTCGCCAGAAGCGGGCACGACGAAGCATTAAACGTATCGCTTTCGGTAGATCGAATCCCTCAGTTTCATCTATGGCCCCGTCTGCAAGGCGTCTCCCTTAAGTAATGACATGGCAGGGATATAGCTCATGCCCGAGGCTGAAGCCCAGGGAGGCTCCGCGACGCGCGGAGCCTATCGACTCTTCTTGGGCAACGTCACCTCCACCATCCTACTGGCCATAACAGCGGTCTTCGTGGCGAGGCTGCTTCAGCCGGCCGCATACGGCTACTACTCCATCGCCTTGATTACGCCGGGGTACCTGCAGACGATCATCCAGCTGGGATTGCCGAATGCGGCCACCCGATATCCCGCAAAGCTGAGGTCTGAGGGCGAAGGAGAGAAGGCGTTGTCGTTCTTCTATTCCGTCACCCTCTTCGAGGGGCTGTTCGCGGCCTGCGTGATGGCTGCGGTCCTCCCGTTCTCAGGCTCGATCGCGGGGTTCCTCTTTGGAAATACTGACATGTCTCTGGTGGTTGCCGTTGCGGTACTTTCGGTTGCAGGCCAAGGACTCTTCCTCGTTGCATCGGCTGGCTTTCAGGGGATTGATAGGATGGACAAGTCTGCGGCACTGCAGGTCCTCGAGGCTGCCTCCAAGCTTGCGGTCACGGTGGTGCTCGTTCTGTTAGGATTCGCTCTGCTGGGCGCGATTGTGGGCTACACTGCTAGCATGATCGTGGCCGGCTTGGTCGGATTCGCGCAGGTCGCCAGGGTCAACGGTGGCCTGCGACCGAGTGAGTGGGCCAGCCAGGTCAAGGAGGGGTTGAGATACTCCTTCCCGCTGTTCGTGGCAGCCCTCGCTGCCGGAGTCGTTTCGCCATATCAGATTACTGTCCTTGCGGCATTCACCAGCGCCATCCAGATAGGGGGCTTTGGGGCGGCCACCAACATGACCACCTTGGTCGTCCTGCTGTCCTATCCCATTTACACGGCCTTATTCCCCCTGTTCAGCAAGCTCACAGAGGACCGAGAAGCATTGGCGGATACCTACCGGAAATCGGCAAGATACTCGACGGTCTTCGTCGTTCCGGCGGTGGCGTTCATGATTTCGTTCGCAAGGATCCTCACCCCCGCCCTCTTCGGAAGGGATTACGCCTTCGCCGGCCCCTTCGTCGCACTCTCTGTCTTGCAGTACCTTAGCGTCGGATTCGGGGAGCTTGCTTTCATCGCTCTTCTCAGTGCGCTGGGTAACACACGACAGGCCGCCGGAATGAGCATCGC
>CAYYVT010000187.1:0-155566 GCA_964475215.1 uncultured Nitrososphaerales archaeon | reverse complement strand
GTCGTGGATGTAGTGACGCAAATGATTCCCCCGTTTGGCACGATGACTGGCTTCGACAAGTTCCTTTTCGCGTTCACGATAGCCTCTCACATAACCATCGTGGCTACGAGCATTGCTCTTGTCGTGACAATCGTCGCCGCGGAGTTCCTGTCGATTCGCCATGCCGACAAGGATTATGATATCTTGACGAAGAGACTGACGAACAAGGCCGTTTTCACCGCGATACTTGGCGTCATTGTCTTCTCGCTCCAGCCACTGATATACCCCAAGTTCGTCGGCCAAGCCCTTTCGATCGACTCGCTCACAGCGAGTGGTCCCATGGTTTCGGTCTTTTATGAGACGACCTGGGTAGGAGGGGCGCTCCTCGCTAGCATGTTAGCCGCGTACTTGTCGGTGGTCTCACGCCAGAAAGGACCTCCGCTTGGGTGACCTCGACTTGATAGAAGTTTTCATCGACGGGCTGGCGGAGCCGAGGAACCCGGGGACGGGCACCTATGGATTCGTCGTCTACAAGGAAGGCATGAAACTCAAAGAGGGGTGCGGCCTAGCAGGTAGGTTGGTCACCAACAACTTCGCAGAGTACGAAGCGCTGATTCAGGGGCTACTTGCCGTGCGGGAGTATTCAGCAGGAAGTGTGAACGTAATGTCTGATTCACAGCTGCTGGTGAACCAGATGGCCGGCAGATGGAAGGTCAAGAAGGGAGCGTATCTGGAGAAGTTCAAGGAGGCTAAGAAGTTGGCCGAGACGTTCAAGTCTCTGGACTTCGTCTGGATCCCACGTGAAATGAACCAGGAAGCTGACGAGCTAACCCGGGTTGCCTACGCCAGATATGCGAGCGAACCCATGTAGCATGGTTAAGGGCGCCCTCCTCTCCATTAGACGGGAACAGCGAGTTCGTTCCCTTCGGTAATTCCCATCCTTCTCCAATGAAGTCGTTCCTGCTGTGGGTAAGGACATTTCGAAAAAAATATATTTTTGTGGCGTTACGGAGGAGCGGAGATCTTTCATGGCCGTCGACGAAAGAGGCGCGAAACTGACTGAGCTGATGACTGCGGCGCTTGAGCAGAAGGGTATCACCCAGACGCCCCGTGAGCTTGTGGAGACAACCCTGAACAATATCAAGATGATAGACGGAGTCCTAGCCGAGTACCAGAAGAGCAAGGGAGAAGACTTCGTAAATAGACAGATACAGCTTGCATATGGGAAGGGCGCCCTGGAGTACCTCCTCATATTCCTCTAGGTTGGAATGGCGACCCGACCAAGACGTCCGCGCGAAGTGACTGGGGCCGTCGGCACGGCAAATGAGGCGGCTGCCCAGTGGCATCGTAGCGCCAGCGCCTTCAGCTCTGAAGGGGGACAACGGATATAGCTATGCTGAATTGCAATCTAGCGGCCTTGCCGAGGGGAGTCCTTTGTCAGTAGCCTACTTCGTAATGGAGATTGGGCTGGAAAGCGACATTCCTACTTACGCGGGAGGCCTGGGTGTGCTGGCCGGGGATACTGCATACACGTTTGCAGACCTCGGCATCCCATCGGTCTTCGTCACCCTACTATACAAGGCCGGATACACGAAGCAGAAGATCGGCCCTGGCGGCCAGCAGCAGGACTTGGATTTCCACTGGCAGTTCAAGGAGAAGCTGACGCCCCTACCTCAGACCGTACAGCTCGAAGTCGGAAGCCAAGTGATGAAGGTGAAGCTCTGGCAATACACCGTCCGGGGTGAGAGGGATGTGCCGGTCCTCTTTCTGGACACCGACCTTCCTGAGAACTCTCCTGCCTTTCGGGCGGCGACCGACAAGCTCTACCAAAGCGTAGGGGCAGAGAGGCTGCTACAGGAGATCCTCCTTGGCGTAGGCGGCTATCGGGCCCTTAAGGCCCTCGGCTACGCCGCGGACCTCTATATGATGAATGAGAGTCACGCGGCACTCCTCATCGTAGAGATGTTGAAGGAGTTCAAGTCGCTCAAGGAGGTTCGGAGGCGCTGCATGTTCACTACGCACACGCCAGTGGCGGGTGGCCACGATGCCTTCCCCCTCGCGCTGGTCCAAGATATGATGAAGAAGTACGACTGGATTGACTGGCGGAGCGAAGTCGCTGATGGCGTCCTCAACCTGTCCAAGCTGGCGTACAAGTATAGCTGCCTCACCAATGCTGTCTCCCTGAAGCACGAGTATGTTTCGAAGGCAATCCTGATGAAAAGCGACGTGGATCATGTAACGAATGGCGTGTATCATAGGAGATGGGTCGGCGAAGACATGAAACGCCTCTTTGACAGGTATCTGCCACTCTGGAGCTCGGACCCATCGCTCTTGGCCAACGCCTACGAAATTCCTTCGTCCGAACTGGCCAAGGCCCATGATGCTGCCAAGGGCAGGTTGATCTACTTGGCTAATGCTAGTAGCAAAGCAGGCTTCACCCAAGAACCACTTACGATAGGCATCGCAAAGAGGATCACGTCGTACAAGAGAAACGGCCTGGTGTTGGGAGATCCGGCCAAACTGGCCACCATTTGCGACACCGTCGGGAGCTTGCAGATCGTCTTCGCCGGAAAGGCCCATCCGGACGACGATGTGGGGAAGAGAGACCTGGCGCAGATACTCGAACAGGCGTCCATCGTCATGAAGAGGACGGGCAAAGTGAAGGTGGCCTTCATGGAGGACTACAGCATCGATTTGGCGAAGGTGCTGGTTTCGGGCTGTGACCTTTGGCTGAACAACCCCAGGCGGCCCCTGGAGGCGAGCGGCACCAGCGGAATGAAGGCGGCCATGAACGGAGTTCTCAACCTGAGCACGTGGGATGGTTGGTGGCTGGAGGGGGGAGTAGACCGCGTCAACGGATGGGGGATAGGGAAGAGGCCCGCTTGGGACGACCTTTCAGAGTCCGACGACGCCGAAGATTCAAAGGACCTCTACGTTCGCCTAGCCCGCGATGTATTGCCGCTCTATTATAGCAACAAGGAGGGTTGGCTCAGGATGTGCAAGGCCTCCATAGCGACGGTTGGGCCAAGGTTCAACACATACAGGATGGCCAGAGAGTATCTTGCCAAATGGTACGCCAGGGCCTCCTGAGCCCTGTCCTTTGGGTTAAGTCGGCGGTCGCACTGGACGATGGCTTGGGCCTATCTTCTCAAACCTGCATGCCCTCGGTGACAGATCCTACCCCTGGAGCCATTCCCAAAACTTCGTCCACTACGCTCTTCCCGTCAGGGTAATTGGGGTTGTTCGGCTTGCAGACATAAAGCATCTTAGCGAACGCCGAAACTAGGTCGGACTGCGAAACCTCCGTCGCCAGCTGGGCCGCCCGGATGGCGTACGCAATGACCTGCTTCGACTCGATGCGTGAAATGTCTTCGAAGAACCAAGCACAGCTCGTGTACATGAGTTGAGCTAGATGCTCCATCTGGAGCAGCTTGACGACAGTTGGCCGGGCCTTTCCTTGCCCTGGTTTCATGTGCTCGTTCAGGAAGCGTTCGAAGCCTACACCGTCCGCGAAGAAGGTCGAAGCGTAATCGTCCACCGCTCGCCACGGATCCGACATGTAACGTGGGCCCTCTTCGGCATAGAGCAGGGCCAGCCTGTCCCTGAGCCAATCCATGCTGGATCGGAGAGTGGTCCTCCACTCTGAGCTCCAGGAGGGACTCCCCGACGAGCCACAGGAGCAGCCCCCCTTCCACCTATCCACCCCATGGGGGCAACTCCAAGAGCTGGGGTCAATTATTTCGACGTAGTCCCTTGGATGGTTTCGGGCCAGGTATTCGCTATAATTCGTCAGGTGCACCTCGTCTCCCTCCTGTATGTGTCTTAGACAGTAGGCGAGGGCCATCTCCCCGAACTTGTGGTGGTGCCCGTATGTTTCCCCGTCCGTCGCGACGCTGACCAGCTGCGGGCCCTCGTCCTTGGAGAACGCCGACCGAAGTGCGTCCACAAGGGACTGGCCATCGTCTAGGAGCTGGCCGAACGCTATGCCATGCGAGATGGTGCCGTCGTAGAAGAAGACGGTAAACTCCCTTCCCGAAGGAAGGGGGACGATGTAGGGTTTCTTGGTGTCAATCTTTCCGCCGACTACATCGACCCAGCCGTAGGAGCCTTCGGATCGCGTCCTTCGGGCCTGGAAGGGCGATAGCACTGTGTACTTGACACCTTCGTCGGCGAGCGCCTCCAACGTCATGGTATCGGCGGCCGTCTCAGGGAGCCACATCCCTTCCGCCGCCCTCCGGAAGCGCCTTTCGAAGTCGGTCATCCCCCAGGTGATCTGGGTTTTCCTCGTCCTCGCGTCGGCCAAGGGAATGATGACGTGGTTGTAAGCTTGGGCCATGGCAGAGCCATGGCCGGAGAACCGAGCGGCGCTCATCCTATCCGCTTTCAGGACGTCCAGATACGTGTTGAGCGCCGCCTCCTTCATCCAGCTGAGCAGGGTCGGGCCGAAGTCGAAGCTGATGAGGGAGTAGTTGTCGATTGTCTCCCCTACAGCGCCCGAGGGCCCTAGCACCCTGGCGGACGCGTTTGGAGCATAGCACTCGCTCGTGATTCGTTGATTCCAATCGTGGAAGGGGCTAGCAGACGGCTGAATGTCGATCTTACCCGTCCATGGGTTCTCCCTTGGGGGCTGGTAGAAGTGACCATGAATGCAGACAAAGTGGTGAGGACTAGCCAAGCTCTCTCAGTCCTGCAAGTCCCTCCTTAAATCGGAAATGGCGAAATGACGTCGCCTCCTACGCCTCGCCGCCTTTCAAGAGGAGTATGCCCAGTGGCGGGAGCGTAAGCTTGGCAGCGTATCCGGTCCTAGACGAGCTATGCCTAGTGGCCTTGACCCGACCCAAATTCCCCACCCCGCTGCCACCGTACTCCTTCCCGTCACTGTTGAGGAGTTCTCTCCACACGCCTGCTCGGGGCGCAGGCATCGCGTAGTTGAATCTGGGCACAGGCGTGAAGTTGCATGCAACAAGGATGTCATCATGTTCGTTCCCTGATCTCCTGAGGAAGCTGATTATGCTACTGCTTCGGTCCGCTAGGTCCATCCATTCGAACCCACCCGCCGAGAAGTCGAGTAGGTAAAGAGACGGCTCCCTGGAGCAGAGGTGATTGAGGTCCTTTACCCAGCGTCTAACGCCATCATTGAAGGGCTTCTTCGTGAGGCCCCATTCAAGCTGCGAGTCGTGGTTCCACTCAGCGCCCTGCGCGAACTCGTCTCCCATGAAAAGGAGCTTCTTGCCCGGATGAGAGAACATATAGCCGAAGAGAAGCCGGAGGTTGGCGAAACGCTGCCACTCGTCACCAGGCATCTTGTTGATCAACGAGCCCTTTCCGTGCACCACCTCATCATGGGAAAGAGGAAGGATGAAGTTCTCTGCGAATGCGTACCAGATGCTGAAGGTCACCTTGTCGTGCAGGTGCTTCCTATGGACCGGGTCCTTCGAGAGGTACTCGAGCGTGTCGTGCATCCACCCTAAGTTCCATTTCATACCGAAGCCAAGCCCCCCCACGTCGGTGGGGCGCGAGACCATCGGCCACGCTGTGGATTCTTCGGCGATCGTCTGGGCTCCGGGGAAGGAGGCATAGACCATCTTGTTCAGGTCCTTGAGGAAGGACACGGCTTCAAGGTTCTCCCTACCACCATTGACGTTGGGTGCCCACTCTCCCGGCTTCCGAGAGTAGTCCAAGTAGAGCATCGATGCAACCGCGTCAACACGAAGGGCATCGGCGTGATAGTTCCTCAACCAAAAGGCCGCACTGCTGAGCAGGAAGGAGCGGACCTCCGTCCTCCCATAGTCGAACACGAAGCTGGCCCAGTCGGGGTGCACCATCTTCCTGGGGTCCCCGTATTCGTATAGGTGAGTGCCGTCGAAGTAGCCCATTCCATGTTCGTCCCTCGGGAAGTGGGAGGGAACCCAGTCGAAGATGACGCCTATGCCCCGCTGGTGCATGCGATCAACGAAGGCCATCAGGTCCTGCGGAGTTCCGTATCGGCTTGTCGGAGCGAAGTACCCCAAAGCCTGATACCCCCAAGAGGCATAGAATGGATGCTCCATTATGGGGAGCAGCTCGACGTGCGTGAAGCCCATGTCGGAGACGTAACTGGAGAGGTCGTCGGCGATCGAAGCATAGTTAGGCAGCACATTGGGGCCAGAAGGCCTTCTCCAGGAGCCAAGGTGGACTTCGTAGATCGATAGAGGACAGGAAAGAAGGTCCCTGCCGCCTCGCGCGTTCATCCAGGCGCCGTCCTTCCATTCATAGTCGAGTTTCCACACCACAGAGGCCGTCCTGGGGGGGAGTTCCCATCTAGCGCAGTAAGGGTCCCCCTTCGCGGCCCTGTAGCCGCTGTTAGAGACGATGTAATACTTGTACAGGTCCCCAACCTTCACGCCAGCGACGAAGCCTTCCCATATCCCGGAGCCGTCGGTCCTGGGAAGGAGCATGAGCTCCTCTCTCCTCCAGTCGTTAAAGTCGCCCATGACGGAGACGCTGGCAGCAGAAGGCGCCCACACCGAAAAGTAGACTCCTGGCTCGCCCTGCAGCTCGAGCGGATGTGAGCCGAACTTCTCCCAGATGGAGGTATGCTTCCCCTCCCTGTACAGGTAGACGTCATAATCCGTGAGTAGGGTGTGCCTGAAGACGCGCATTCGCGGAGGCCCCATCCCCGTCATGACCTTCTCCCACCAGCCCATTCATATGCAGCCTTCAATGCTTATGACCTCTCCTCTTCCTGTTGGCGCGCCTGTGGCGGATGCCTCCTTCTCGTCGGGATCGATGTCCCATGGGGCCGAGAGCTTGGGCCAGGCTTTCGGGCCATCGAGTATAGAGCGTATGCGTGGGGGCCGAGGGAAAGTCCGAGCGAGCGCCGACCCAATGCCTCCAGAGTAATCCCTCTGGAGATCTCTGTCCGAATCGCTCCTTTGTGATTATCAAGAGCGACCCGCACTTCCTCGGGACGATGCGATAGGCTGGCCATAGCGACGACGAGCTCGCTTCTGGAATACCGGATGAAGGAGAGCACTCTAGTGTTAGGCTGTTCGAGAAACTGGAAGCGCCCTGTTCTCAGGACTGGTAACCGCGACGCAGTTCCGATGAGCCGCCTTGTCCACTCG
Organism: uncultured Nitrososphaerales archaeon; assembly: GCA_964475215.1. GTDB lineage: Archaea > Thermoproteota > Nitrososphaeria > Conexivisphaerales > DTJL01 > DATKKG01. Next base: position 148,481 of record CAYYVT010000187.1, on the reverse strand, counting down.
AAGAGGGATGACTCGTCATGTCTCTGGCTCAGCGCGTTGACCGTCCTGCAATCGTATGGAGGATCGGAGATCACCGGCAAGTACAATCTAGAAGGATTCGCGACTGAGAATCCGGCGTTCAGCCCGGAGCTCCACTGCATGGGGGTCCTGACTCCGCCCCTATCTGGGAGACGACAGTTATCCCCCATGCCGATCTCGTCTCCGTAGTAGAGAACGGGGGTCCCGGGGAGCGTGAACAGCAGGAAGTTCATCAGCTCGATTTTCGACCTGTCGTTCCCTAGGAGGGGTGCCAGTCGGCGCCTGATCCCTCGGTTGAGCCTGCAATTCTCGTCCTTTGCGTATGCAAGGTACATCCGATCCCTCTGCTCCTCTGGGACCATCTCCAAGGACAGCTGATCGTGGTTCCTAAGGAAGGTCGCCCACTGGCAGGTCTTCGGTATAGGGGGGGTTTCTTCGTACACGCTCCTTATGACGGATCCATCCTCCAGCTCTAGTGCCTCGAACAGGCTCAGAGTAAGCGGGAACTGGAAGGCCATGTTGCATTCGTTTCCCGAACCGAAATAAGCGACCTCCTCTGGCGGCAGCTGGTCGGCCTCGGCGAGCAGCATCTTGTCCTTGAACTTGTCGTCCACGTGCAAACGCAACTTCTTCAGGAACTCATGGGTCTCAGGGAGGTTCTCGCATGGCGTCCCCTCTCTTTCGAAGAGGTAGGGAACAGCGTCGAGACGCATTCCGTCGACTCCCAGGCCAAACCAGAAGTCGACGACGTCGAGCAGGGCCTCCTGCACATCTTGCGAATCCAAGTTAAGGTCGGGCTGATGAGAGAAGAATCGGTGCCAGTAGTAGGCATTGGCCACAGGGTCCCAAGCCCAGTTCGACTTCTCGAAGTCGCTGAAGATCACTCTCACCCCCCTGTATCTGTCGGGCGTGTCGCTCCACACGTAGAACTCCCTCCACTTTGTGCCAGGCTTCGCGGTCCTCGACCTCTGAAACCATTGATGTCGAACAGAGGTGTGGTTCAAGACCAGCTCGGTGATGACCCGTAGGCCCAGCCCGTGGGCGGTCTTTAGGAACTCCTTGAAGTCGTCGAGGCTTCCGTATGAGGGGTGAACGTCCTTGTAGTCGGCCACGTCGTATCCTTCATCCTTGAGAGGGGAAGGATAGAAAGGAAGTAGCCATAGGGCTGTGACGCCCAGCTCGGCCAGATACGGGAGCTTTTGCGTGAGGCCTTGAAAGTCGCCGACCCCGTCGCCATTGGAATCGTAAAATCCCCGGACATGGACTTCGTAGATGATGGCCTCCTTGTACCAGGGGAGGTTGCCCATGCCCGATTTGTTTGACATCTACTTCTCACATCACTGGGATGGACGGGCGACGCATGCCCCAGTCAGTGGAGTGACGTAGGTTCGTTCACACTCGAGGTGCGTCGCACCATCACCGAGCGGATGGCGACAGCCACCTCTATTAAACTTGGGACGGCGAAGTCCTATGGCTCCTTCGTCGTACGGCCCCGACCGCCATCTGATCGTCTTCCTGCGTCGCAGATGAGTTCGATAAGTTGAGGGTCGGTGGCTTGGGTTCTGATGAGACCGGACGACACCCGGAATCAGGGGAGTCGATGTCTGCAGGTTAGCCGGCCTGCAGGCGCAAGAGAGGCAACGTTAATGCTAATTAGAGGCTCTCCTGACCTCAAGTCGTGCGCCTCACCGTTCCGCTTCCTGCCTGCAAATTCTACAGGAGGTCTGACGGTTGAGGATCTTGATGCTTACATGGGAGTATCCTCCCCGTATAATCGGCGGGATAGCCCGCCATGTGGAGGGCCTGGCTAGGGAGCTATCCTTCAGAAATGAGGTGCACATTGTGACGCTGGATTTCCCTGGCTCTCCCCCTCTTGAGCAGAAGGGCTCCCTCTACATCCATCGGGTTCCCGTGGAGATTCCATCGCCCACCTTTCACACTTGGGTCCTGATGTTCAACCATTTCTTTGAGAAGCGTGTGGGGCAAATCGCACATGCCTATGGCCCTCCCGATGTCGTGCATACCCACGATTGGCTGACGGTGACATCCGGCGTCGCAACCAAGCACCTACTGAGGCGGCCGCTAGTGATGACCTTCCACAGCACGGAGGCGAAGAGGTCCTCAGGATCTACCTCCCCCGAATCGAACTTGGTGAACGGCCTTGAGTGGTGGGGCGCGTTCGAATCGACCAGGGTGATCACCATCAGCAGGTCCATGGTGGCGCATCTGGAGACCCAATTTCAAATCCCAGCCTCGAAGATCGCTTCCATCTACAACGCGGTGGATATGGAGAAGTTCAGCGGGTCCGTCGACAGAGAAGCGGTTAGGAGAAGGTGGAGGGTTGAACCTGGAGAGAAGCTAATCGCGGCAGTGGGGCGACTTACTGCCCAAAAAGGGTTCGACAACCTGGTGAGGGCCTTCCCCCTTGTGCTTCAGAAGGTTCCACGATGTAGGCTTCTCATAATGGGCGAGGGTTACATGAGGACGGAGTTGCAGGCGCTCGCCCGAGAGCGAGGCGTCGCCGATAGGACCATATTGGGGGGATTCGTCGGCGACCGCGATCTTTCTGATGCATTAAAGTCTTCTGATGTGGTGGTGATTCCGTCTCGCTTCGAGCCATTTGGAATCACGGCGTTGGAGGCCATGGCAGCCGGGGCCCCATTGGCCGTGTCGAAAGTCGACGGGCTGGCAGAAATAGTCCAGAACGAGGTGGACGGGCTTCAGTTTGTTCCAGAGGACATTGGCGGAATGGCGGACGCAATCGTTCGTTTGCTCATGGACGGCCCGTTGGCGAGCAGGCTCGCCTCTAACGGTATGGAAAAGGCAAAAAGGTACAGTTGGTCTAGCGTCGCTGAGAGGACGGAGGAGGTCTACGAAGCGGCGATGAGGGATGCCAAGTATGAGTGAATTGGGCAAGAAAGTCCTTTCGGCCCTCCTTATTGTGGGCGCGCAGTCACGTGAGATGTCTGAATCTGCAGCCCACTTGGCGAGCAGGCTCGAACTGCAAGCAGGCTCGCTGGAGAAGGACCTTAGAGACCTCCAGGCAAAGGGATACGTCACCCTATTCGAGAAGGATGGGACCCTTATGGTGTACCTGACCACCATCGGCATCGTAACTGCCTCATCGACTTACTCATAGATCGCAGCTCGCGACGATGGTGAACGTTCTTATGCGACGAAAGATGCCACTAGGGTGACTGACGACTCGGTTGTTCATGTTGGCGGCCCCTAACCTAGCCCCCCCGACTAGCCCTCAGGAGGGACCCGACTGATGAAGGTCACCGACGCTTGGCGCCTTAGCAGGGTTCCTTACGGGGAAGTGGCGTACAGGTCGCTGGCCCAGACCCGCAGTGGAATGTGGTGGGGCTCCTTCGGCAGAGGCGACCAAGACAAGGCGATGCAAGACGATGCCGAGTTCGTCCTGAGGGCTTTGCGAATCGCTAGGTTCGACAAAGTTATAGTGGCGGCGATCAGCGTCATAGCGTCGCTCATCCCGTTCTGGTCCTTTCACTTTGCTAGTAACGGAGTTGCCTTGGCTGGGGCCGTGACCCTGGGCCTCGCGGCCTCTTTTGCCTTCGTGATGCTCTATTCAGTTCAAACACTTTCCTCGTTCCTCAAGGCCGAGTCATGGTCTCTTCTTTCAAGCCTTCCAATAGAGAGGGGAGACCTGTCGGCCATAACCCTGTTCTCCTTCGTTAGGACGGTCGACTATATGGTGGTGGGAGCGATTATCAGCCAGGTGGTCATCGTCGCCTTGCTCACTCGCTCTATGCTCGGAGTCCTCGTCATGCTCTTCGCGTCGGCGGTCAACATGGCGATTGCGGTGACCCTATCCCTCTGGTTCTCGAAGCTCTTCTACGGCAGCCTTGGGAGAGGGGGACGATCCCGCCGATGGACGGCACTTAGGGCGATATTCCTCGGCCTGTGGGGGCTTCTGGTCGTCTCCCTTGGGTTCATGTTCAGCGGCACAAGTTACCTGATGCCCTACTTAAACGACGCACTTCTCGAAGGGGGGAAGGGGCTCTCAACTTGGCTCGCCACGGTGTATCCTTTCTCTCTTTCCATAGTCGTCGCGGCAGGCACTGGAGGCACCCTTGGTGCGCAGCCAATCACATTGGCCGCCGTCGCTTCCTTATTCTATGCCGTGCTTGCGCTTCTCCTCTTGAGATGGGGGGCCGCCGCCATCAGGGAGATGTCCTTGGCAGCGGGCTCCGCTCAGCCAACAATCAAAGTGGAGGACTTCGATCTTAACGTGAGGGGGCCTCTGGCAGGGTACATCTGGAAGGACGTCAGGGCTTCGTCCAGGAACCCGGCAACGGCCTTCTTCTATGTGCTTCCCGCCTTTGAAACGGTGATAGTCCTAATCTCTACGTTGACTCTCCCCTTCCTTAGGGCTGCCGTCGTGATGGTGGCGGCGGCGATGGGAGGCTCTTTTGCTCTATTCATTCCTCTCGGCCTGCTGACCGCGGAGGGTTCCGGCATATCGTACACCAAGGGTCTGCCGTTGAAGGTATGGACCATAGTTTCCGCGAAGGCTTCGATCGCGGTCCTCGGGTTCCTACCGGTGCCGGTCGCTTTGATTGCTCTGACCTTGGTCAAGCCAGCGACCTCGCCCTTGGTGCTTTTCCTTCCCCTTGAGCTCGTGGCCTCGGTCGCCGCAGGCAGCCTTGTGGAGGTATGGCTCTTTTTAGGGCTGTCTGCTCAGACGAGGACATCAGCGGTCCTCCATGATCTAGTTCGGCTCCTGGCCGGAGTCTCACTCTTGTTGCTACCTGAGGTGGCGTATTTGGGCGCCTACTTCCTAACGTATGGCCATGCGCCGGCCGTGATAGCCGGCGGGGCGGCGGCTGTGGTCGAGCTGCTAGCCGTCGTCGCATTCCTAAGGCGCTCCTGACTTCGCGAATATCGTTCGCCTCCTCCGAAGACGCTGCGACGACACATAAATACCGGGAGGCCTCAATCGAAACTGACATGCGCCTAGGGATGTTCCTCGCGGGGATGATTCTGTTGCTCATCGGCGGGTTCGCTGGCGTGACCGGCTACCAGTACCTGTCATCGGTTGGGGCGACTCTTGAGAATCTCCTGACCTCCATGCCTAACCTTAACACGGTATTAGGCCAGATGACCGTTGCCGCCGTGGGAGGGGCGTTGGTCGCGCTTTTAGGCATCGGGCTCATCATTGGAGGAGCTGCAAGCAGGATCACAATAAGATCGGCGGATCCGCTGGTGTTGCGTTCGATGACCGAGAAGGAGCCCGTCCCCTCGCCCAACGGCTACCCCGAAAACGTGGTGTTTTGCCCGAGTTGCGGGCGCCCTGTGAGTATGAGAGACGATTTTTGCTCTGTATGCGGAGCTAAGGTCCGCTAGCTCCACGAATGCCTGAGGGTTACAGAGCCGGGAAGCGAACTAGTTGCCGCGCAAGACGCCACGGCCGACGCTCCACCTCAAGACATTCAACGTTGTGCGCTGCCCACGCTGCAAGTTCGTCCAAGGCATACGAAAGAATGGAGCATGTAAGTCCTGTGGCGGTAAGCTCGATGCCTCCAAGCTGCAGATACTCGGATCCACCAATAAGGTCACTGAAGTACCCGCGCTAGTGCGGCGGCTAAAGGAGTCTTTGTCCACGAAATAGGCCGCCCAGGGATTGAATGGGAGCAATACGCTTATCTCCGCTGGAAGGAATGGAGAACTGTATCATGTGAAACCCGAACGGCTCACTAGAAGAAAGCTGGGGGAGGGTGCAAGGGCCGCCTCGGAGGCCTCTGCCTACGATGTCTACAGCAGAAGCTACGACGCCCTGTATCGAAAAGAGCAGGAGGCCAAGCTCAAGGCAGCGCTCAGCGCGGGATGGTCGACGGGAGACAGGCTGGTGGACTTCGGATGTGGGACGGCGCTGCTGACCAACAGCCTTGCCGGAGGCTGCGATATGGCGGTAGGTCTAGATGTGTCCGAGGGGATGCTTGGAAGGGCGAAACGGAGAACCCGGGTGGAGCTCGTATTGGCAGATGCCGCATTTGTGCCCTTCCGCAATTCGGCCTTCACCGCCGGTTGTTGCTTCACTTCGTTTCACAACTTCCGCATGAAGAAGAAGGCAATCGATGGTATGGTGGCCTCGGTACACGAAGGAGGCTCGATGCTCTTCTCTTTGCTTGCCCGTGGAAGGGCGTCGAAGGATGAATGGCGGGTCACGAGTGAAAGGAGACTGGAAGTCAGGGTCAAGGTCCAGGTTGGGAACGACCTCTTAGTCATCACCAGAAGGCTCTAGAGGCCCGTCGGCTCGCCATAGCATTAACTTTAAATCGAATACAGGGGAGGACGAATCCAGAAAGGACCTTGACATTCTGCACCAAGTGCGGGGCTGAGATTCAAGAAGGCGCCATGTTCTGCGTGAAATGCGGGACTCCTGTGCAGCAGGGCGCAGCTCCCCCGCCCACCTCGGCTCCACCGAGCTGGCAGAGCCGACGCGAAGAGAGGAGAGCCCAGAGGCGCAACGAAAAGCAGGAGAAATACGAAAAGCATGAGAAGGCGGAAAAGCACGAGAAAGGAGAGAAGCAAGAGAAGGGGACGCTAGGCGGCGCCTTGATCGGAGGACTAGTCTTAATCTTCTTGGGCGTGGTCTTCTTCCTTGCGCACTACTTTAGTTTCAGCGCAAGCAATTGGTGGGCCCTGATTTTCGTGGTTCTGGGTTTCTTCCTGGTGGTCAACGACCTGTATTACATCGCGAAGGGCGCGAGAAGGGGCGCGGGCATCATAGGTGGGCTTATACTCCTAACCATCGGCTACGCGCTCTATACCAACATCACGTATTGGTGGCCCCTGGTGCTGGTAGCGATTGGATTGGGGATCATTGCGTCTGCGGTCCTGGCCCATTCGGGGAATCCCGTTCCGAAGTCTACGGTCTAGGAGGCCCATGAGGCGAAGGCGCGGTAGAGCCTGTGCTCTAGCATTACGCTCGGGCTCGCGCGCCCGAAGATACGGAAGTAGTTTGGACCTAGACACTCGACGAAGTCGCCTATGTCGTACCGCGGGAAGACCGGTGTGGACACGATGAGGCGGCCCCACTTCCCTCGTTCCAGCGTATGGAGAGGGACGAACTTGCCTCTGACCTTGGCTTCGAAGACGTAGGCGTCGTAATTTGGGACGACGTAGGGATAGGAGTCCAGCTGCTGGGCAAAGACCCCTTCGGTAGCCGAGTAGATCTCCCTCACCGGTGCCTTCCCGAAAAGCCGCTGGAGCTGCGGGCCGTAGACGGAATGGGTCTTGGCTACGCTCGTGCAGAAGAGCGCCTTCAACTTCCAGATGTCGTGCGGAGGCCGGCCATGGTGGGATATGACATGGCGACCGAAGGCCAAGATGACAGGGGTAACTCCCATCACCGCAACTACGGGGAGCTCCTTGGTCCGTTCATAGGCCAGGTCGAACCTCCTCCGCCAATCCTCCCTGCTTATCCCAGGACCTAGAGTGTCTATTTCATCCTGCGATGGGACGAGGCCTCCTACGCCCAGGGTGGGCTTGAGCTTGGCGTAGGTCCCCGAGCTATATCCATACTTCGTGATTCCGCTGGGCGTAGAAACTTGAGTGACGACCGATGGGAAGTTGAGGTTCAGCACATTCCCATCGAGGAGAGAAGGGTCGTCAGTCCTGTAGGCCTGACAGATGAGCTCTCTCGCTCCACATTCAAAGACGCGGTCGAGGTGGGCCGGAGTGCAGGGGACGACTTTCGACCTACCAGTGGTACCTCTGGTCATCGCGTAGGCTAGGGGCTTCGCTGAACAGATGTAGCTAGGGTCGCCATATAGGGACCGTTCCACCATCGGAGCGTATCCTTCGTAGTTCAGAACGGGGAAGGCTTTGACGAACTCGGGCATGGTGGAGATCTCTAGGGCCCCCTTTTCCGCTCCGTAGCCTGTCTTGGCGTACTCATCGAGGAGGCAACGTAGCGACGCTTCTTGGGCGGAGGCCGGATTGCGAATCGAAATGAACCATTTGGAAAGGAGTTGCTCGAGGAGGCCCTTCTGGTCCGACATCTGACGTCGCCAATCAGCGGGGGTCAGCTGGCGGCCTTAAGTTCCTTCTCCAATTGCGATATCTTCCACTGGATGGAGATGATATCCTTGGAATTGTCGTAGTCCCTCAGCTCGTTTCCGCACTCGGGACAGCGAAAGGCTAGGTCCATGGCGTCGTCGAAGGTCCTCTTCTTACAGGTCTGCGTGCCGCAGAAGAAGAACTTGTTTCCTGCTTCGTAGTCAAGGCGCTGTTTGAGCCTGCTGAGGATCTTCCTCTTCTTATTGCTCAGGAAGGCGTCCACTTGGTCCGTCTGTGCCCGCCATTGGTAGACGTACCACCCCCTCTTTGGGTCCTTGACTCGGATCCCGGTGATCAGGGACTTGCCGAAGAGGTCGTAGAGTACCCTTCGTACGACGTTTATCTTGAGGCCAGTGGCGCTCGCGATCTCCTCGTCTGTAGCGTTCTCGTTGTTCAAGAGGGCACGGGCTACCTTTACGTACTCCTCGCCTCCAAGGAGGCCGGACACCTTGACGAAAGAGTCTTCGTATTGTAGTCTCTTCAAGAAGCGATACTCCTGTCCTTAGGATGTGTTGTAAGGGCATCGATAGACTTTAAAACATTACCATGGGCGTCTATCTTGCGCCTTGCCCAGGCTCTTTGTCTTCAGGCTCTCTCATAGGCCCAGCAGGGACAAGAGGATAACCACGCACTGTGCCCTGGTAGCCAGGGCGTTTGGGGCCGACTCGATGGTCTTCTCAGGCGAGCCTGATGATTCTCTGATCGCTAGGCTTGATAAGGTGGCAGAAAGCTGGGGAGGGAGTTTCTCCATTAAGTACGAGCCAAATTGGGAGGCATACATCAAGAAGTGGAAGGGGGAGGGCGGAGTGGTCGTTCACTGCACAATGTACGGCGAGAGGATTCAGGACAGAATCTCGACAATCAGGAAGGCTGCCCAAAATCGGGACCTCCTAGTGGTTGTAGGTGGAGAGAAGGTGCCAGGATCGATGTTCAGGTTGGCCGACTTTAACATAGCGATTACCAGCCAACCCCATTCGGAAGTGGCCGCGCTGGCCGTCTTCTTGGACAGGCTGAAGAAGGGAGGAGAGCTCGAGCTTGAACACGATCGGGCCAAGCTGAAGATAGTCCCCCAGAAGGCCGGGAAGAAACTACTCGCCGGCATCTGAACTCCGGACGGCGCCAGGTGCAAGCTCGTGGAGGGCCCACTCAGGGCCCAGTATGACTAGGCGGACCTTGCCTCCTTCCTCGGCCGTTTTCTCCACACGGACCACGCTGCCGAAGAACTTGGCTTTCTCAAAGACCGAGGAGGCCTTCTCTGTGGGCAGGATTAGCTCGAGCTCCGCCGCTTCTTGAATGCCCTTCTTGACGACCGACAGGAGCTCCTTGATACCTTCGCCCGTCTTGGCCGAAACGAACACCACTGCCTGGGCCCATGGCTCTAACTCGGCTGCCCTCCTTCTTGCCTCCTCGATGCCAACGAGGTCGACCTTGTTCATGACGACGACGGTCTTGTGCTGCGACACGTTGAGGTCAGCTAGCGTGTCCAGGCAAGTCTGGTACTTGACCCGGAACCTGTCTTCGGGGTCGCTTACGTCGACGACCAAGAGGACCAAGTCGGCGTAGGTCAGTTCGTCCAAGGTCGACTTGAAGGCCTCTATCATATAGTGGGGCAATCGGCTGATGAAGCCGACAGTATCAGAGAGGAGGACCGGAACATCCCCTATCTCTAGCCGCCTCGTGGTGGTGGTCAGGGTGCTGAACATCTTCCCCAAGACAGGCTGGTTCTCGTCGACTAGCCTGTTAAAGAGGGTCGTCTTGCCGGCAGAGGTGTAGCCTGACAGCGAGGCTATTGAAAGGTGGTTTCTAGCGCGCTCCGACCTGAAGACTTCTCTCCTCTTGTCGAGGACAGCCAGCTTTCTGCGAGTGGCGTCGAGTCGTCCTTTGATGTTTCGGTAGTACTTCTCCACCTCATAGCTTCCAAACCCAAACATGCCGGGCTGCTCGCCCATCCGAACGAAGCGCACGTAATCGCGGACCCTTGGAAGCTCATAGGTCAGTTCGGCGACCTTAATCTGAAGGATGGCCTCTTGAGTCGTAGCCCTGGCCTTGAAGATCTCGAGAACTAGCTTCTCTCTGTCGAGTATCTCGCAGCCGCAGTGCTTGCTCAGGTTGTAGCTCTCTTGGACGGATAGCTTGTCATCGACTATGACGGTGTCGACACGGAGGTCAGCAGCAGCCTGCTTCGCTTCGTCAGCTTTCCCTTCTCCGACGCCGAACCGGCCGTGCCGCAGTTGCCGCATGAGGATTACCCTGACGGGTTGGTAGCCGCCAGCTACGCACAGGCCCTTCGCTTCTTCAAGGCTGTCTGGAAACTTGTAGGAGATGAGGACGGCTGGCTTTAACGGCAATGAAAAGACCCTTTCACGACGAGTCGGCTTCGAAGAGGCGGATTTTCATCAGATGCTCGAGCTTCTTGGCAAGCGTGACGCTGGGCTTGAGCTTGCCGCTTTCTAGCTTGCCCACCACGGAAGACTTCTCGTTGAGCTTCATCCCAAGCTGCTCCTGCGTCAGGCCTGAGGCCTCTCTAGCCTTCCGGATCACTGCGGCAAAGTCTTCTCTAAGAACCAACTCATCGTCAGGAATGACTGCTGCCGGCCTCCTGTAGACGCGCATGGTGGACTCGGAAGGGGCCTGAGGGGCGGAGGGGATAGTGACGGCGTCCCTCGCCGGGCGGCCCAGCCTGGAGCACCTGCCACAGACGATCATGACGGCCCCGTCCACCTCAATTCGGTGACTCTCCCCCATGATGTTGCTGCCGCAGATTTCACACTTGGCCATAACTCGTCATTTTGCAATAGGTCCGCTTGTTTATTAAAGCTATTAGCTTTAACAGGGCGGATGAATCCGGTCGACCGACTTCAGCTGGAGGCCACCCTCGAGTACTTCTATGGGAAGGGAGCAGCAAAGCACCTCCCTTGGACGAGGGTCTCCTGCCAGAGGTCGAGGAGAAGCCAGAGGTTGAAGAAGGTGCTACTCGATGGCAGGCTTTTCGCCACCGTCAGGGAGGACGGCAGCGTCGCGTTCAGCTTGGAATGCGCGAGATACCTCGTGAGGAGCGCAGCCTTCAAAGAGAGCTGCATAGTGGTCAACGATGATGCCGCCCAATTTGTAGTCAGGGGGAAATCTCTATTCTCGAAGCATGTCGTGAAGGCAGGTAAGAATGTCAAACCCGGCCTGGAGGTAGGGCTCTTGGACAGAGAGGGCAAACTCCTTGCCGTGGGCAAGGCCATCCTCCCCAGAGAGTACATGGGCAGGATTCAAAGTGGGGCGGCGGTGAGAGTAAGAGAAGGGATTCTGTCGGCGGGCGGAGGAAAGGATTTAAGCTCCGAAACTGGAGACCCAGCTTTGAAATGATGGACAACAGGCAGGCCCGGAGGATGATGGAGAGGATGGGCCTGAACATGAATGAAATCAAGGACGTCAAGGAAGTCATCATCCTGACGCCTGAGAAGGAGATCCATCTTGAGAAGGCCTCGGTCTTTGAGATAAAGGCCAAGGACACGCGTGTCTTCCAAGTCACCGCAGAGTCGGTCACGGAGAAGGCGGTCGCAGTCCCCAAATTCACGGAAGAGGACGTCTCCCTGGTCATGACAAGCGCAAGCGTCGGGAGAGAGAAGGCCGTGTCTGCCCTCAACGAAAGTAATGGCGATATCGCGTTGGCGATCCTTCGCTTAAAGCCGTAGAGACGCCTCCCTCTTGCTCGTGGTTGTCAATATTTGTTGATACTTTGCCGTGAGGCGCTGATTCCAGATGCCGATGTTTCATCATAGAGGGAAACGGCCTTTGTCAACATCGGCAAACCAAAAACACTAATAAACCCCCAAACCATCTGGTGGCGGCTTTTAGGGGGCAGGCGACTACAGACTTTGGCGGTCCTCTCGCCGAAAATCAAGTCGGTCCGCAAGCGCGACGGCAGAGTAGTGGCGTACGACAGTAGCAAGATCTCCGAAGCCATTTGGAAGGCCATCAAGGCCACTGGCGGAAAGGACAAGTCGATAGCGGTCGACCTCTCTCTCAAGGTGAACGAGAGCCTAGAGAAGCGATTCGGCGAAGGAACGGTTCCCACGGTCGAAGATGTCCAAGACGCTGTCGAGCATGCGCTGATCGAGGCAGGCTACGCCAAGACGGCGAAGGCGTACATCCTTTACCGCCAAAGGAGGGCCGAAATTCGAGAGGAGAAGATGAAGATCCTTGAAAAACAGGACATCGACAGCGTCGACAAAAGCTTTGACAGTAACGCGCTCAAGGTCCTCAGGGCGCGCTACCTGCGTAAGGACGAGAATGGACATGTGTTAGAGTCTCCCAAGGACCTGTTCGTCAGGGTGTCCCTCCACACCGCCTTGGCCAGCATACTCTACGACCAGAGGGTCTTTGATGTCGCCGGCGGTCAGCCGAGGAGGGACGTCCCCGATAACGTCAACCTGAAGGACTATGCAGACCTGTCTCTCGGTAAGTATGCGCTGAACGAATTCCACCTCGAAGCCCTTATGCGAGTGTACAAGAGGTTCAACGTCAACGGGAGCTGCAAAGTCTCGTGGCTCGAGCTCGTCGAGATGTTCAGGAAGGGCGACTTTTCATCTTATGATAGAGAGGTGGACGACTATGTGGACCTCATGGTCAGCAAGCACTTCATGCCGAACACCCCCGCCCTGGCCAATTTCGGCAACGTGTTGGGGATGGGTTCGGCCTGCTTCGTCCTGGACATCGCCGATTCGATTGACGACATCATGGAGACCTTGAGAAGCGCCGCGATAATATTCAAGGCCGGTGGAGGGGTCGGCTACAACTTCTCCAAGTTGAGGCCTGAGGGCGACTTCGTCAAGAGCACTTCTGGAATCGCTTCGGGCCCTGTCAGCTTCATGCGCCTCTTCGACACCATGACAGAGGTGATCAAACAAGGAGGGATTAGGAGAGGGGCTAACATGGGGATCCTCAACAGCAACCACCCCGACATCGAGAACTTCATCAAGGCCAAGGAGGGGAACAGGGCCCTGAGAAACTTCAACATCTCGGTTCTCATCCTGAGCGACTTCTGGGATTACTACAACAAGAACGAGCCGTACCCCTTGGTGAATCCCCGTACCCATGAGGTGACACGCTTTGTCAACGCCAAACAGCTCCTCGAGATGATCGCCTTCCAAGCATGGGAAAGTGCAGAGCCCGGCGTGATCTTCGAAGACAAGGTGAACGAGTTCAATCCATTCGTAAAGTCGCTGGGGCCCATCGTGACCACTAATCCCTGCGGCGAAGTGCTGCTCTACCCGAATGAATCCTGCAACCTCGGTTCCATCAATGTGGCAGCCTTCGCAAAGGAGGATGATGATGGCAACGTCGTCCTAGACTGGGAAGGCCTACGTTCGACCATCGAAATGACTACGAAGTTCCTCGACAACGTTATCGACATCAACCGATATCCGCTGCCATCCATTGAGGAGATGACTCTGAAGACGAGGAAGATAGGGTTGGGGGTCATGGGGGTAGCCGACCTGTTCTTCGAATTGGGCATATCCTATAACAGCGAAGAGGGACTGAAGTTCATGGAGAGGCTGATGGAGTTCGTGAACTATCATTCCAAGAAAGCCTCAATCAAGCTGGCCAAGGAGCGAGGAGTCCTTCCTTCGTTCGGGGAGAGCAGCTACAGGGAGGGGAAGCTCCCCTTCGGCGGCTTTGAGGACCAGACGTCATGGCATTTCGACTGGAAGGGGCTATCAGAGGAGATCATGAAAGATGGAGTGAGGAACGGGTACACCACGGTGATAGCCCCCACCGGGAGCATCTCCATGATCGCCGGCTGCAGCAGCGGCATCGAGCCTGTCTTCGCTTTGGTGTACGAGAAGAACGTGTCAATAGGGAACTTCTACTATGTGGACACGGCCTTCGAAAGGGCTATGAAAAAGGAGGGCCTCTATGACGACGACCTCCTGAAGCAAATCGTCGAAAACCATGGCAGCGTGCAGGGCGTATCCTACATTCCCGAAGTGGCCAAGCGCGTCTTCGTTACGGCGATGGACATCATGCCGGAAGACCATGTCAAGGCCATAGCTGCCTTCCAAAAGTGGGTGGATTCGAGCATTTCCAAGACCACAAACCTCCCTGCCGATGCGACTGTGGAGGATGTGAAGAGGGTCTACATGCTCTCATATGAGCTAGGGTGCAAGGACGTCACCGTTTACAGGGACAAGTCCATCACCAGCCAGGTCCTGCGCTCGCCACCAAGCGGCAAGGACGAGAAAGCATCCGTGCAGCCCGCCCAGAAGAACACCATGGTCCCCCAGGCCGTCCATGCCTCCGCGGTCTCCCCCATTCAGATCTTCGGTCCAAGATTGAACCAAGAGGGCAAGCTAGGCGACCTTACGAGCTGCCCCCTGTGTAACACCAAGCTGGAGTTCAAGGAGGGCTGCGCCTCCTGCCCTGGATGCGGCTGGAGCCTTTGCGTCAGCGCCTAATCTACTGAACTGGGGCTGTGGCCCCTCCACAGATGCCGCAGCGCTCCGTCCCGGCTACTTCCTTGTTCCCACACTTCCTGCAGAGGGCGATGGACGCCTTCACTGTGAAGAAGGGGAGCCTCGCGTTCGCCCTTTCGAGTAACTTGGCCGCTTCGTTCAGGTCCGCGACCGGCAACGTCAGCCGGGCTAGAACGCCACCTACAATCTCCTCGTCTAGAGCGGCCAATTGGGCTCCGGCAGCATCCAACTCCAAGTCCTTCGGCTCCACCACGAAGGCCTGGCTATACTGCGAAACGTTCATGCTCTTCATCTTGGCCCTGCCGAACCTCTCTACATCAAGCTGCGGAAACCTGGTGGAGCTCTCGTCACTGGTGAGGACCAATGAGAACTTCTCATCCCCTTCCTTGCCGGCCGACTCAAGATACTGGTTGGCGGAGGAAATGGTCTTCATCTGAAGGTCTCCCAGCTCCTTTGTCGACGAGTCAGGGCTTACGAGCTTGAGCGCGTCTTCGAGCCCCGTCAGATTGACCCTCAACAGCGGTGACTCTGAATAGAGTAAGTTGCTGAGCACCGCCAAGGCTGGGAGGAGGCCATTCTTGATGTTGTTCTGTATGAGCCTACGCCTGACCCTTAGGGCATTGACCGCATTCTCCAGTTGCATAGTTACCCGAGCCCTAAAGTACACATCATCGTTGTGGGCGTCGAGGGCGATGCGAGGAAGGTTTATGGAAACCGAATCGAGGACCACGGGCCCTCCTTTCCTGAAGTCGTCAACCCGCAGGCCCTGGTAGGTCCGCCGGCGAACAGCTCCCCTAGCCATGGAAAGCATTCCATTGTTGCGGGCGATTTCGGCCAGAGACCTGTAGGCGGACTTCTCTAGCTTTTCGGAGTTGATGATGGCAAGGCCAATGGATGGAGATGGGGTTGCCCTGGCATAATCAAGATACCCCCTCAGGAAAGAGTTGAGGAAGGATCCTCCGACCCTAGCAGCGTCGAGCTCGAATTCAATCTTCGGACGTTCGGCCCCTTCTGGGTAGGCATAGGCCATTAAGTAGAAGAATGAGGAGTAGCCCTTGGCGTCGAAATCAAGCTTCTGGGCGAGTTCGGTAAAGCCGGCGAAATAGACCTCCCTCCCGGCTTCGCGGGCCAGGAGGTAGCTAAGGGAAAGCAGCTTGGTGAGCTTCTGCTGGTCGGTGTTTTCATATCCCTCCCTGGGTGTGTGAGGGAACTTCGCCCCCAGGCGGGCCAGCGTGAGCGATTCGTCTCCCACGTT
The DNA here is from genome assembly GCA_964475215.1 of uncultured Nitrososphaerales archaeon. Taxonomy (GTDB): domain Archaea; phylum Thermoproteota; class Nitrososphaeria; order Conexivisphaerales; family DTJL01; genus DATKKG01. The sequence goes on along the minus strand of CAYYVT010000187.1, from coordinate 132,659 downwards.
GATGAACAACGCGTCCGGACGAAGCCCCCAGTAGTTGACGTTCGCTATGTGGATGTCGCCTGATAGGTGGGAGTCAACGACATCTCTCGGCAACTGTATGAGCATAAGGTACTCCGACAGGACGGAACCGGCGGTTTGGCTGAAGACGGCTTCCAGCCCGTAGGGGCCTTCTCCCAGCTTCTCCAGGTTCTCTGTCACGTCGTACACGGGCATGCCCAGCCGGCTGAGCCGATGCCTGTATTCTTCCAGCCCCTCTTCGATGAGTATTGAATTGACGAGCTCCCGGATCAGGGGGGCCGTGAGGTAGGCGGTCTGGAACTTGTAAATCCTTGACTCGGCCTCGCTGGAAACCCTCTGTGCCAGCTCGACCGGCATACCAGCCTCTGTGACTAGCGAGTGGACGATTTTGTCGGTGGTGAATTCCTCCATCCTGTGGCGGGAGCTCCTCACGAAGAGCCTGCCGCTTTCCAGAAGGGCCTGCTCCTCAATCTGCTTGGCAGCGTTCAGGACAAGGCGGCCGAGGGTGGTTAGCATGTACTTGCGCTCGGCCCTGTTCTGCGCGATTAGGTTCTGCCTGAGCAGCTTCCGGAGGTGGTACGCAAACTTGCCAGATTCCTTCTTGGACTTGAAGCCTGCCAGAGTCTTGAGCTCCGAATATGTCATCGGGCCCTTGGCGTTGAGGATCTTCAAGATTTCAAGGCGGCTGGGGGAGGCGATGACGGAGAAGATGGTCTTCACCCTTCTTATGGAGACCTGGGTGCTCATAGAACCACTATTGACATCACTTGCTATGGCTGGGTCTAAAAACCTTTACCACCGGTAGGCCACCTTGAATGTAGGTGGGGCCGGGCGGATTTGAACCGCCGATCACCAGCGCCCGAGGCTGGTAGCGTGACCAAGCTAGCCCACGGCCCCACGCTGAAGCTGCTACCTGTCCCTGGCAACTTGAGCCGGCGCTTTTAAGGTTGTAGCATCCAAGAGCTCGGGACCACGTAATAACTTAAAGAAGTGAGGAAGATAGGGGACATGAATGAAGATCGTAGCGACGGGCATAAGCGGCGCCGGTCGCGGATCGTACCTTGCTCGGGTGGAGAAGCTGGCCAAGGCCGATGGAAGGAAGATCCGGGTCTTCCAGACGGGGGACATGATGTTTGAAACCGCCAAGAAGCTTGGGATCGAAATCCCGGCCGACAAAATCCTTGACCTATCGCCTTCCACCCTGAGCTTTCTGCGGACGACGATTTTTGAGCAGATCATCAGAGAGTCCGAAGAGTTTGACGACATCATCATCAGCACCCACGCATGCTTCAGGTGGAAGAAACACATCATACAGGCCTTCGACTTTCATTACCTCGACCAGATCCGGCCCGACGTCTATGTTTCCATAATCGACTCAATCACTTCAATCAGGGCCAGACAGGAGGGTATGTCACAGTGGAGGGGCCAGCTGTCGATGAAGGACATAATGGTCTGGCGGGACGAAGAGGTGTTTGTGACGAAGTCCGTTGCGGACTTCCAGAAGAGGCCCTTCCTCGTGATCCCTCAAGAGGAACCGCCGGAGACGCTCTACCGGTTGTTGTACTACCCCCGTGCGCCGAAGGCCTACCTGAGCTACCCGATGACTCACTCGGGCGGAGACGAGGAGAGCCTCAAGAAGAAGGACGCGTTCAAGGAGGCCCTTCGCGGCGTGGGATTGATCGTCTTCGACCCGATTTCAATTCGAGATGCCGAGCTCTTGCAGTTCCTGTCCGAGGCAAGGGCCAAGGGCGAGAGCAGGGTAAGATTCACCAAGGGAAAGACGACCGTCTCCTTCGACGCGAAGGAGGCAGAGGAGGTAAGCGAAGATGTAGACGATCAGATAGTCGCGAGGGACTATCAACTCATAGAGCAAAGCGACATGATAGTCGTCTACTACTTCCTGCCGGTGATGTCCCCCGGTGTACTCTCAGAGATGACATATGGCTTCACGAACAACAAGAACGTCTACGCCGTGTTCAAGGGGCAGGAGTCCCCCTTCTTCAAGTACTACTCAACAAGGGTCTTCCAAGACGAGGAGGCCATCATAGCGTACTTGAGCGAGCTTAGCGGCGGGCGCGAAGGGGTCTCAAGGTGATTACCCGTTGATGACCAAAATCTATGCCGGAGGGCTGATGATAGGGCAAGGAAAGATGCTCCTAAAAGCGGCGGGATCAGGGTCCAAGAAGTGGTATCTGCCCCCCGGGAAATATCTTGAGGATGACGAAACCCTGGAAATGGCCGCCTCGCAGGGCTTCAAGGAGGACACCGGATGCATGTGTGCTGTGGGAGATCTGGCCTATGTGATCGAATCCTTCAAGGATGAGGGAGAACGTGAGCTCGGCATCTACTTCCTCGTGTCCGCACCCACCATTAGAGGGCCGGAGGATTTGGGTCCTGGTTTAGCCTTAGTTTCCGTGGAGGAAGCGATTGGGTTGGACTTGCGGCCCGCAGTCCTAGGCGGGAAAATCCTGGCCGACCAGAGGCGGGGCTCTCATGGCTCCGCAACTTACCTGGTCAACCGATGGAATGAATGACTCCGTAGCTCGCCGGAATCATGATTGGAGACCTTTCTGGCGAGCGTGGGGCTTGCTCCTCCGCTGGGGCCTGACCGCAAACACCGGGTCCATACGTGACCTGAGGAGGCCCTGCCATCCGATCAAGCCCAAGAGAATGTACGGCGTTTCCAGGAGATAGGTTCCAAACAGCGTGCTGCTTGAAACATAGACGCTCAGCAACGGAATCGAAAAATCGGCCAGCGACGCGTACAAGGCCGCAAGGACGAACACCCCCTTGGCCCCCTTGATTGCCATGAAGACCATTACTATGGCAAAGCAGTCGATGAAGAGGTTTGCAGCCCGTTCGATGATGGGTGCGCCGATTGACGCCGGCCCCATTGAATATTGGATGGATAGGGCCTGCTGTACCGATGGAGCTAGGGTCCCGAGCAGGGCCGGATTCATCAGGATATCTAGGATTCCGAGGAAGCTGTCGAACCCCAGAGCCATAGCTTCTACGCATGCAAAGCCCAAGCCGAAGCCCACGGCATCTTCGAAGGATGCCTCGAAGAGGCGAAAACGTCGGGCCCAAATCCATGTGAACCCTGTCTCGAACAGGCCCGTCTCCAAGCCTACATAAAGCCCGTAAACTAGTGCGGTAACCATAGTCGCTGACCCTTGGACGGCTGCGCTCAGAGCAGGCTCGACGTAGATATCCGCGGCACCCTTGAGGACGGCGGTGGACAGCCATGCAACGGCGCCTAACCCAAAAATCTTCCAGGAGACACCGGTCCTCCGCCTCCAGTAGATGACAGGTACTAGGCCAACGAGCATCATGCCGATGCCACTTAGAAGAAGGGCTGGGCTGGGCTGAACCAGCGTGGTCAACTCAGGAAGGCCTACCCACTTCCGACATTAAGCCTTGTTGGAGAGGCTTCCTGCGTAGGCTACTATCCCCCGACAGACATCGGCCATGAAGTTGTAGTTCAGTCTGTCGGGAGTGTCCCCGGCGGCATGGTAACTTGGATAGCGAAAGGCTCCTGTGTCGGTGAGAAGGAGGGCCCGATACCCGTTGGCCCAGAAGACCACTTGGTCCCCCCTGAAGGCATCTGGCGCGGATTCGCCTCTGCCAGGGAGGACTATGGAGGAGGTCGCCAGTGAGGGGACGGCCTCCTTGCATGAGTTGGCGAAGGCATCCACCAGCCCTTTTGATTCTTCGCATCCCACTAGGGCTAGGAAGTCGCCCTTGGTGGGGAGTGGTGCTGGCAGGCCTTCGGGGGTGGCCTGCTTCATCTGGCCTGAAACTCCAACTGAATCGAGGCAGATGGCGGCGTTGACGGGGATTCCTCTCGATCTAAGGCTCGCCAAGAGCGCCTCGCCTCCCCTGAGGCTGGTCCCCTCCCATGTCTCCTTCATGGAAAGGGCAGCGAAGAAGACTCGGACGGGCAGGCCTGAGGCCCCGATGAGCCTACTTGCCTCCAGCATGACAGCAAGCCCGCTGGCGTTGTCCCCCGCTCCCGGGGATTTGTCCACGGTATCATAATGGGCCATGAACACGACGGTGGGGGGCGAGTTGAACCCCGCAGCCTTCTCGCCTAGGACGTTGCGGAAGACGAGCTTCCCTGTCCTCCAGCTTTGGTCAACCATGTAGCAGCCGCTCTCCACCATCCTGTTCCATATCGTCATTCTTGCCGTCTCTAGGCCCTTGGGGTTGGCGTCAGGATGGCGTATGAAGGAAAGGGATAGAACATGAGACTTCAGGCGATCGACGGAGACGTCGGCCGACAAAATCGTTCAAAAAGGACCTGAGGAAGTGAAAAATAAAAACGTTGGGCATAAACGCAGGGCAGAGCTAGTTGCGTGGCCGCAGAGTTCACCTGTGAGGGAGGAGCTCCTCCGGCCGCACTGGCGTCCTTCTCAGCCTCCGTCCAGAGAGCGTTTCTAGAGCTCTGACGACGGCCGGAGGTACCCCTACGGTGGCTGCCTCTCCGACGCCCTTGACGCTGGCTCCGTCAGAGGGGGGATGCTGGGCGAGCTTGACAAGGACATGAGGGATGGAGGTCGCCGTTGGGAGGCCCGTGTCGGCGATGGTCCCCGTTATCAGCTGACCGTCCTTGTCGTACCACGATTCCTCCGATAGGGCCTGGCCGATGCCCTGGGCGCTGCCGCCCACCACCTGGGCCACCACGTTCTCCTCGTCGAGGACCTTGCCTATGTCGTAGTAAGCTAGGCACTCCTCCACCTTCGCTTCCCCGGTCTCTTCCAGTGATGCCCTGACCAAATTTGCCCCCAGGGAGATGACGAACTCGTTCATGTTATGGAACACTGTTACGTCGAAATCATGCTTCAGAAGGTCCTCGGCTGAGGATAGGCCCGCCGCCTTGGCCTGGTCACGAATCTTTCCTGCCGCCTCGGAGAGCGCACCAGCGGCCACGATGGCCGTCCTACTTCCCCAGCAGCCCACTCCCTCGTCCAGCTCATTGGTGTCTCCGAGCTCGAGCTTCACGGCTGCCTCAGGGATGCCCAACTCGTCGTGTAGCACCCTCCTTGCGATTACGATGTGATGCTGCCCGCTCTGGCCACCTCCTATCCAGATCCTCACCGAGCCGTCTTTGATGGTGACCCTGGCGGAGTCGCCTGGCTGCACGGCAGAGGGAAGAATGAAGCAGGAGAAACCCACGCCTCTCTGCCCGGCCATGCTCTTGTATCCGAGCTGGTCGGCGGCTGCGCGTAGGAACGGCTCCAGGGCATCAACCCTTAGCCCCAAGGGAGAGGTGAAGGGCTTTGGGCTAGCGTTCAAGAGCCTGACCTCCAGTGGATCATGCTTGACCTCGTCTGCCAGGAGGTCCATCATCCTCTCTATGAAGAAGGCTGCCTCGGGCCTTCCCGCCCCCCTGTATGGCCCAAGGGGCACCTTGTTCGTGTACACCGATGATGAATTGACGTAGACCCTCTTGATGGCATAGGGGCCGGTGAGAAGGAACCCGATAAATCGCGGCGCGGAAGACCCCATGCCAAAGGCAAAGGCCCCCGTGTCGACCAAGAGGTCAGCCTTTAAACCGCTCACCCGACCCTCTCTGTCGGAGAATATCCTCATCCTCCCCCTCACCCCCCTCCCTTGGCTGGTCGCGAGGAGGTGCTCGGACCTGGTTTCAAGCCATTTGACGGGCTTCCGGGCCTTCATTGACGCGTAGCATGCTATCGCGTATTCGGGGTAGAGCGAGCTCTTGGCCCCAAAGGCACCCCCAGTGTCCATCTGGACGATCCTTACGGACTCGGGCGGCAGGTTAGTAACGCCACCGAGCGCGTCCTTCCATGTATGGACTGACTGGGTGGAAGCCCAGACGGTCAGCTTCGAGCCGTCGTAATAAGCGACGCAGCCCCGTGGCTCCAAGGGGTTGGGCGAGATCCGCGCGTTGGTCAGCTCGTCTTCGAGGACGATGGGGGAGTCGTCGGTGAAGTCTTGGCCAAGCTGGAAGGAGCTGGCGACGTTCGACTTGACTCCTGGGTGTATGGGTTCGAAGGTCGCTGCCTCCTCCGGGTTTATGAGCGGTTTGAGAGGCTCGTAATCGACCTCGACCCCTTCAAGGAGGTCCTCGGCTTCGTAGGCATCCTTGCCAAGGACCCCGGCCACCGGTTGGCCGCAGTAGCTGACGTAATCTGTAGGCAGGGCTGGGCAAGCAACCGATACGGGCCCTCCCCACGCCCCTTCGCCCACCGAGACGAGGTTGGCCTTGAGCTCGAATCCGGTTATCCCACCCCTCAGCTTCACGATTCGCGCCCTCGCGTATGGACTTCGGAGTACCTTGAGGTGAAGCATCCCCTCTAGGCGGACGTCGTCTACGAACCTCCCCTTCCCGGAAAGGAACTTGTCAGACTCCCTCATGGCGGAGAACCCCATCATGACTACTGGAGAGCGGAACACGGAATTGCTTTGCTCTCAAGGTCCTCTCGTCATTTCTTTGCAGGGTAGTTAAGCGTTGACGCGGTCTTGGGCTTCAAACTCTTCAAAAGCACGGGGCGGGCCTATCGGAAACCCGTATTAATCGACGTCGCGCGGGAATGAAAGGCCCAAAGTGGAATTCAAGGGATCCGAGATAGTACGTGCGGGGCAAGGCAAGGTGTTTGACTTCCTCACCGATCCGCTGAACTTCTCCAAAGGGATTCCCGACATCCAAGACGTCAAGGTCTTGGGACCTGGCAGGTTCCAAGTCGTCGCTAAGCTCGGCATCTCAATGATCAAGACCAGCTTCACGATTAACTTCGACGTTTCCGAAAGGGTGCCTCCGTCTCATGTCAAGCTGCGCGGCCATGGTCTAGGCGCCAACAGCGCCATTGACCTCGAAATAACAGTCGACCTGAAGGGTGGCGCCAAGGAGACGGTCCTAGAATGGTCATCAGCAGCCACAGTTTCTGGAATGCTCGCTTCGCTCGGGCAGAGGGTCCTAGGAGGGGTAGCTGACAAGCTAGTCAAGGAAGTGTTCGGGAACCTACACAAGGCCCTCGAATCTCAGGGGCCTGAGCCCGTCACGGGCTAGCTTCGGTTAAGGCCTTCCTTCCGGGATTTGTGAGTTTCTTGCCCCCCGACGCCGAAGCTCGCAGGATGGCCTCCACGATGCTCGAGTACCCCGTGCAGCGACAAATGTTCCCCGAGATGGCCTTTCGTACCACCGCCTCGTCCAAATCGGTGGATTTCCGGATGAGATCATATGAGGTCATGAGCAGGCCTGGCGTGCAGTATCCACACTGCACGGCAAGGCATTCAGAAAACGCCGTCTGCAGGGGATGGAAGCCTTTGTCCGTGGCGAGGCCGTCGGCGGTAAGTATGGACGACCCGTCCGCTTGGACGCCAAAGAGCATGCAAGACTTGACGGCCCCTCCATCCATGAAGACGGTGCAGGCGCCGCATCTCCCTTCGTCGCATCCCTGATGGACGCTGAGGAAGCCCAGCTGTCTAAGCAGGTCGACGAGCAAAGTCCTAGGCTCGACGGTGACTTCACAGGGCTTGCCATTTACAAAAAGCTTGATCTGCATATCAGGCGCCTCCGACGGCTGCGAGCAGGGCACGCCTAGCCGCCAACGCCGCCATTTCACGCCGATAGCTGGCCCGCACTCGAGCGTCCACCAGCGGCTCCTTTAGGTGGGACCGGACAGCCGACGCAGCCTTGGCGATGACCTCCTCTGTGAGCGTCTTCCCCCTGAGCGCCTCCTCTGCCTCATTGAGCCGCACTGGGCTGGAGGAGCAGGCGCCGATTACGATGGTGCAAGACTCGCAGACCGGCCCATCCATGTGCAGCTGGACCGCAGCTATTGCGGTAGCAAAGCTCCCTCCCTGACCATGTACTACCTCATACCCCCAGCGGGTCCCGAGAGGCCGAGGAAGCCTCACCTCCACTAGCATCTCATCCGGAGCGAGCGCAGTGGTGAACATATCCTTGAAGAAGTCCGCCGCATGAATGGTCCTCGTTCCACCCCTACTTCTAGCAACCAAAAGGGCATCCAGGGCGACCATCGCGGGAGGATAGTGAGCTGCAGGATCTGCATGGCAAAGGCTTCCTCCGATCGTACCCCTGTTTCGGACTTGAAGGTCGCCTATGTCTTGGGCGGCCTTAGTGAGCATCGGGCATCTGGCCTTCAGCAGGTCGGACGAGGAGATTTCGTAATGTGTAGTCAGGGCGCCGACGGAAAGCCCTTCACTTCCCTCTCGGACATAAGACATTTCGCCTCGGAGGTGCTTGCCGATGTCGATGACGACACGGGGGTTTACGAGCCTGAACTTCATCAACGGAATCAGGCTCTGGCCGCCTGCCACGAACTTGCTCTCTTCGTTCTCGGTTAGCAGCTTCAGTGCGTTTTCAATGGAGGTCGGCGCGTAGTACTCGAAGGGTTTTGGGACTGGCATGGCCCACGCATCGGGGTGTCTCGCGTCCCTTTAGACCTTATCGCGCAAAGGAGCCACCCCTTTCCTGTGGGCCGTGGACCAGACGGAGCAGGTTGCTGAGCGATGGTTAATATGGACACGAGTAAGATTCTATATTGTGCCAGTCTGCGACGTCTGTGGAAAGATGGTGAGCAACCTGCGGAAACATAAGGAGAGGGGCCGCTGCGGGAAGAAGGGCGCCAAGAAGAAGGCTGGCCCCATGCCGGGAGGCCCGGAGGAAGCCCTCTCGCGGTACAGCCGTTTCGGGGGCCGGTAGCAAATGATTCCGCAAATGCAGAAGTGAAGCCAGAGGAACGCGGCGACGGAGAGCATAGCGGAACATTTGGATGATTGAAGTACACTACACAGTGCGTCATGGTTGAAGTAGCGGGGGGACGATTTGGACGTCCGATCTGCGGGTCCCTCAGATGACACCATCTTATGAGCCCGCCGGGATAGGCCTGGCTTCCCCACCCCGCTACGAAAGTCCGTCTGGGCTTGTCGCCAGTTCTGTATTAAAGGTTTGTGTGCCGAATTCTAGACTTCGTAGGGCGCCGTGGTCGGCTTGCTCAGGTGGCGGCGGGCACGGGGTGGGGCAGCGTAGAGGCCTACCGACACATCCCTTTCGACCGTGATCTTCTGCTGCTCGGGCTCTGTCGATTTGAACTTGCAGGCAGGGCACTGATACCCCTTCCCCCTTCCCTCCGACTTCATCGTCTTACCACACTTCGGACAGGCGGGGTTCTTCTTCATGGTCAACGGAACCAGGGAGAGCACCTCCATCTTCTCGACGTTGATGGTAAGTCGGGAACCGGGCTTCTCCTTCGCACCACCGTAGACCCTTACAACGTCCCCCTGGACCAGAGCCTTTCCCACGTTCCGAAAGCCCCGGGTGGGCTCGTAAATGGCGCAGTCGACAGAGCCACTGCCGTCCTCGATCCTGAATATCACATGGCCGCCCCTGATAGTCCTGGGTGCCGAGCAGACGGTGCCGCACACCTTGACTGAGGTCAGGGGCCTTACCTTCCCCGCGACGGCGTCCGAGATGTGAGCATCGGTGCCTTGGTTCGTTTCGTAAATCCGAAAGCGCTCGACGGGCTGGAGGGGTCTGACCATTCCATAGGCGCGCTCCAGATACTCCGGTTTGAATGCCCTGATGCCAAAGTAAACCGGGCAGGGGGTGTGCGGCATGATTCTAACTTCGCCGGTGTTCGCGTCTAGGTTGTCGAACGTGAAGGGATATGTCGCCTCGTTCATGGCCTCGACGGATCCCCTTTCCATCTCTCTTCGAGTCCCGATGAATTTGGGGGTGCGATAGGCGATGAGCTCGTAGGTCCTCCCATACTCGAGCCTATTACCGATGGCAGCTAGGGCGCCTATGATACCCCGTCCGAACTTGAACTTGTGGAGTTCGATGTGGAGAGCATCTGCTACCTCTTCGGCCTCCTCCATGGTGACCATCTCCTTTACGACACGGGATGAGAACTCCCCCAGGAGGACGGGCACTTCTTCGCCGACGTAGAAGGCCACACCGGATTCCGTCCCTTCGTCCTCCAGCATGGCCATCTCTTCCACCCTCTTCAGGACAAGCTCCTGGATGATGGGGATGACTTCGGGAGGGATTCGGAGCCGAAAGGAGAGGGCCGCGTTGCCCCTCGTTTTGTAGGGGCAGTTAGGGTTTAAGCGGATGAGCCTTGGGAAGCCGTCTAGTTGCAATCCATGCCTCTCCTCTATCTCGTCCATCAGCACCGCCGCAAGGTAGGTCGTGCACATCCCCTCGGAGGAGTCGGTGTCGTCGATCCCGATATGGAGAAGGGGGAGGCTCTGCACGGAGGGTAAAACCACGATTCTCCTTATTTGAGCGTGTCGACCGGTCAGAAACTCACTTTATTAGAAAGAACGCCTGCGGCTCTGGGCATGGCCCGACGGAAGAGAAGTCACGGAGATGTGGGTGCGATTGTTCCCTGGTCAACTCCGATTGTGCAGACAGCGGTGTACAATTTCCCCAACTTGGGTAGCCTCGACGACCACTATGAGGGGAGAGCTCCAGGTAGCTATGTCTATGGCAGGGACGGACTCCCCAATTCTGACGAGCTGGCCAAGAAGGTCGCCGAACTGGAGCACGCGGACAGAGGGATGGCTTGCTCTTCTGGGATGGCCTCCCTCTTCGTGGCAATCGCTTCGAGCGTTGGGAAGGGCGATCACATCGTGGCGTCACCTGATTTGTATGGCGGGACACTCCTGCTGCTGGGCAGGGAACTCCCAAGGTTCGGCATAAAGACGACGTTTTCGGACTCCACCGACGTTTCCACCTTTGAAAACGCCATGAAAAGGGAAGGGGCGAAAATCGTCCTCGTGGAGACCATCTCGAACCCAACGATGAAGGTGTGTGACCTGAAGGAATTGGCACGGGCTGCGGAGGAGGCGGGGTCCCTGCTCATCGTCGACAACACGTTCGCTAGCCCCTTCGTCATCAGGCCTCTGGACCTGGGGGCCGACGTCGTGATGCACAGCGGAACGAAATCCCTAGGGGGTCATCATGACCTGACGATAGGCCTACTTTGCGGAGGCTCGAAGGTGATCGAGAGGGCCTACCAATTCAATATCGTGCTTGGGGCGATCCCCGGGCCCTTCGATAGCTGGCTGGCGAACAGGAGCTTGCTGACTTGGAAGGTGAGGACCGAGGAGAGTTGCAGGAACGCAATGAGGCTCGCCAAGTACCTTGAGGGAAGAGAAGAGGTGGAGCATGTGTTCTACCCGGGCCTTGAATCGCACCCCCAACACGCGCTCGCGAAGAGGATATTCTCTGATGGAATGTACGGCTGGATGCTTTCGTTTACACTTAAAGGAAGGCTGGCGGAAGCAGACTCCTTCGTGAAGGCGCTGAAGAGGGTGACCCTTACGCCGTCTCTGGGGGGCGTGGGGACGACCATCTCCCACCCGGGGAAGACATCCCACAGGCGCATCTCGGAGGCGCAGAGGAAGGAACTGGGGATAACGGAAACGATGATCAGGGTGTCCGTCGGCATAGAGGACTACTCGCTGACAGAGGAAGATTTCGACAGGGCGCTCAGGGCGAGCCAGCGGAGGAAGCCCTAGGGCCTAGCAGCGCTAGTCGATGACCAGAAAGCTACTCTTCCACGACTATCATCGTGAGCGTTGAGCGGACCTTCTCGAGGCGCCTAATGTGCCAAGTGATGGTCTCCTTGACCTTCTCCATGGTGTCGGCTTCGACCTTCGAGATCAAGTCATATACGCCATAGACAACATAGACCTCGGTCACGTTCGTAATCTTCTTGAGCTCGGCGACAAGCTCCTCCTCCGCACCCAGGTCGGCGTTGATTAGAACGAAAGCCTTCGGCAAACTTATCAGCCAATCACATTAATAGAAGTTGATTTTAAGCATTTGGGAGAAACGCAGAAAAAATTGAACAATGAGAGGGTGGCAAGCGTTAAACTGTTCGTGCTCCATCTGCGACAGGACGATCCGACCAAGTGCACTGCTTCCAAGCTCAAGCGGCTGGGCATGGTCGAATATCTTCCACTACACAGCAGGCGCGGCCTCCTCCTCGACCCGTATTGCAGTAGGTCCATATCCCGATCGGACAGCGAGATTGTGCTTTCACAGGGGCTGACCGCCATCGACGCCAGCTGGAAGAAGGCGCTCGAGTCCTTCAGGGGAGCGAGCTGGAGGGGTGACCGCCGCAGGGCTCTCCCGTACCTTGTGGCAGCGAATCCGACTAACTATGGGATACCGGTGAACCTCTCCACCGCCGAAGCTCTGGCATCGGCTTTGTTCATCATCGGTCTTCGGGAGCAGGCTGAGGAGATTATGAGCTCGTTTAGGTGGGGGCACTCTTTTTTCGAGCTTAACAGGAGATACCTCGAAGCCTATGGGGAGGCCGAATCGAGCGCCCAGGTGGTGGAGGCCCAAAGGATGTTCATGCAGGAAATAGGCCTCGTTTAATGTTTAAATCGTGGGAACCGGCGGAGCTAGCCCGAGGATGTGAGCTGGTGGGCAGGTTCGGGGCGAACAGCCCTGAGGAAGCTCCTCCCTCCGTGCAGGAGACGCGGCGTTGAGAAACGCAGCGGGAGACCGCTGGCTCTGGAACAGAAACGACACCCGCGCCAGGAACGCGATGAAGGCAGGAATGCCGGAGAAGGTCCTGGATGAGGGATGAAACGGCCACCCCGCGTGGAGCAAGGTCAAATGGGGCTGATGACAGGCTCACTGCTGTAAGCCCGGGTAGACCTCTCAGCTGAATCCCGCCTAGAACAGAAGGAGGGCTATGGCCAGGAAACATCCTCACTCCCAGACGTACCGGAGGTCATTGGGCCCTTCAGGAGAGCATCTTGATACTGCGCAATGGTCTCACAGAGAGGACACCAGCATTAAGGAGCGCCTTTGGCCTCTTTCCCCTCAGCACGTCGATGAGGTTCTGGGCCGCCAGCACCGCCATCCTGTCTCTTGTCTCAGCGGTGGCGCTGGCCGAATGGGGGAGGAGGACGACGTTGTCTAGTGAGAGAAAAGGCGAATCCAGAGGGAGGGGTTCCACCTCGAAGACGTCGAGGCCGGCGCCGGCGATCCTACGCTCCTTCAGGGCAGCAATCAGCGCCGCTTCGTCGATGACAGCCCCCCTACTGGTGTTCACCAAGACGGCGCTCCTCTTCATCAAGGAAAGCTCCTTCTGGCCAATCATGTGATGCGTTTCCTTGCTCAGCGAAAGGCTCACGGAGACGTAGTCTGACCCGGATAATACTTTAGAGAGGTCTGCCCGCTCCGCTCCCAGTTCGGCCTCGAGGGCATGCTTCCTGTGCCTGCTGTAGTACAGTATTCTCATGCCGAAGCCTCTCCCCCTCTTGGCCACCTCGGCCCCAATCCGCCCCGCTCCCACAATCCCAAGGGTCATCCCATAGAAGTCATGGCCCATCATGAAGCCAAGGTCGCTGTCCGTCTTCCAATGGCCATCTCTCACGTACCTATCGCCCGCCACCATGTGCCTGGAAGCGGCCAAAAGCAGGCCCCAAGCCACGTCGGCGACGGCTCCGGACAGGACGTCGGGGGTGTGGGTCACATAGACGCCCAAGCGCGTAGCTTCGGGGATGTCGATGTGGTCATAGCCTACGCTGAAGGTCGAGACCACCTTGAGCTTCTCGGCCCTAGCGAGAAGCTCCGAGTCAACCTTGCAGTAGGGGTTGCATAGGAGGGCATCGGCAACGCCGATGCCTTCGAGAATCTCCTCCCTCCCCATCCTGGGGAAGCGTGTTGGGACGGCCGGGGCCTCGCCCAGCGTTAGGGCGAGCCTGTTCAGCCCTGCCTGCGGCAACCTAAAGGTCAACAGTACCTTGGGCTTCATGGGGCCACGTGTAGGCAATCTTCGTTAAAGCCTTTGGCCGGGCGATTCGCCGAGGAAGGCTTGGAGCCCCATGTCGAACGCCTTCAAGTTCGGGGCCACATATTTCGCCGGGACCAGGATTTGTAAGGCCTTGGCGTAGTCCTCTCTCCCGATGAGACCGTCGGTGACCCCGGCGAAAAACCCCAAAAGGACAGCGTTCTGATAGAGGCTCCTTCCGGCCTTCGTAGCCATCCCCGCTGCGTCGACGAAATAGGCCTTCTTGCAGCTGTCGGCCACCGACGACATGAGCTCTTTGGAGGGCGGATACTTCGCCTTGCCGCTGAGCACAGTCACCGGTGGAATCTGGAGCGTACTTACTATGTGCACGGTCTCTTCTCCCGCGTAAATCGAACACTTGGCAGCTTCGAGGAGCTCCATCGAGATGATGTAGTCGGCCCCTCTGTAGTCGACGAGGGGCGAGTGCACCTCCTTGCCAAACCGAACGCACGACACCAGCGACCCTCCCCTCTGGCTGAGGCCGTGAGTCTCAGTGACCCTTACGTCGAGGCCGGAGAGCATGGCGGCGTTCCCTAGGATCTCCGAGGTAAGGAGGACACCCTGGCCCCCTACACCCGACACGACTACAGAAAGCGGCTTCTCCAGCTTCACTCCCCTCCCCGTACAATGGCGTCGTAAGGACAGATTTCCGCGCAGAAGCCGCAGCCAGTGCAGGAGGCTGGGTCGATCGTGACCTTTTCCGAAGCTCCTTCGGTCACGCCACCCGCCGGGATGAGAGCGGGGCAGCTGGCGAGGACCAAGCAGGCGTTGCAGTTGTTGCAGTTCTCCGCTACTATCTCGTAGGGAGTGGCAGCCTGGCCCGAGGCCTTCAGCTGTTGACTCGCCAGGAGGGCGCATGGCTGTCTCAATATCATTACGGAGACGCCCTTCTCGTCGAGCATCTCGCGGATCTCCTTTTTGGACTGCTTTACGTTCATTGGACTGAGGATTCTGAGGTTCTTGACCCCGCAGGCTCTGACGAGTTCCTCCAAGGAGACCCCATCTGTGGGCTGAAGCTGGGAATCAAGGCCGCTGGAGGGGTTGGGCTGAAGGCCGGTCATGGCGGTGATGTAGTTATCCAGTATGATTAGGGCAAGGTCGTGCCTGTTCCATACGGCGTTTATGAGTGCCGGTATGCCGGCATGCAGAAACGTGGAGTCCCCGATGACCGCTAGGGGCTTGAGCTTGCTCCCTATGGCGAAGCCTCCTGCAGCACCTATGCTGAACCCCATGTCAAGGAGGACGTCGCCGACCTCCGTCGGAGCCAGCGAGCCCATGCCGTAACATCCGATGTCGGTCACGACGACCCTGTTCTTGCCAGCGAGGGTTTTAATCAGATACATCGATGCCCGGTGAGGGCATCCTGCGCAGAACACAGGTGGCCGAGCGGGGCCCGACGGCGCAGGGCGGCTAGCCTTCTTTGGTTGAGGAACTCCTACCAGCGCGGATATGGCGCAGCTTACGTCAGCAGGCACCAGCTCGCCGGCCGAGGGGATGCCGACGCCCTTCCCGAGTATCATGGTCTTCAGACCATTATCATAGGCGAGCTCCTTGATTCGCGTCTCGAAGACCGGGTCCAGCTCCTCAACCACCAGGACCTTCTTGTGAGATGCGAGGAATTCTACTATCGCTTCCTCCGGAAGCGGGTTGACCATCAGCATCTTGAGCACGTCGGGCCGCAGCGGCGCCGGAACGTCCGCGTCCAAGACGTATGTGGCCGCTGAACCGGAGCAGATGACCCCGTAATCGGAGCCTCGGTCGATGAGCTTCACGAACTCAGGAGAGTTGCTGATTCCCTTGCACCGCTCCATCTTCTCCAAGAGGGCTTCGTGGGCCTTGACCGGGTAGGGGGGTATGGCCAAGTACCTCCCCCTCTCCTTGACGAACTCCTTCCTCGGAGGAGGGGCTCTCAGCTCTCCCAGCACGACAGGCCCCCTGACGTGGCTGACCCGTATGTCGAGCCTCACGAGGACGGGAAGCTCGACAGATTCGGATATCTCGGCGGACCTTACGATGCAGTCCTTGGCCTCCTGAGGGTCTGAAGGTTCGAGCATGGGGACGTTAGCGAAGTAACCGTAATTCCGGGAGTCCTGTTCGGTCTGGCTGCTGTAGGCTGAGGGATCGTCCGCCACAACGACGACGAGCGCGGACTTCGGGGAAAAGTATGGGAGGGCCATGAAGGTATCAGAGGCCACGTTCAGGCCGACATGCTTCATGGAAGTCATGGCCCTCAACCCGCTCATCGCGGCGCCCGCGGCCGTATCGATGGCGACCTTCTCGTTGACCGAGTATTCCGCGTAGATCCCCGCTTCCTTCGAAATCGTGGCGGCCACGTCAAGTATCTCAGAGGCGGGCGTGCCCGGGTAGGATGTGAACACGGAGAATCCGGACTCAAGTCCCCCTCTTACCACGGCCTCGTTCCCCAGAAGTAGGAGCTTCTGATCTTTGGCGCCGTCCAAAATCAGTGTAGAATCAACCATGCGGACCACACCGACCGAAAGGGGTCAGACGCATCGCTTAATGCACAACTTCTTAGCTATTTAGCGGCATAAAAGAGTTCTGCAGCGGGAGCGGGCCTGTCGGGAAAGCTCGTCTTTAGATAGCAATGATTCGTAGACAGGTGTCTAGGGATAGCTGCAGGTGCTGCCAGCCTAGAAGTGACCGAGGATGAAGCCCCTTAAGCCGGTATGGCCATTCAGGAACTCCACGACGTCTCTTGTGGCTTTTACTATCTCCACGTCCAGGAGCCGCGACACGGCCAGCGAGAATACGAATGAGAAGATGCCGAGCGGAATCTCTAGGCTCAGGGTTATGGCGTGAAATATCAGCACGAAGGTCAGTGTAAGACAGGCGCTGAGGATCCCCATGATGAACGACCTTATGATGAAGTAAAGCCTAGTGTGCCAGGTCGAAACCAGCAAGGCCTGCACCACGGCCTTCTTTCCAATGTCCCTTTCGTGTTCTGTAGGAGCTTCATCGGCGTGCTCGAGGAGCACCCTTGCGTGATGCGCGTTAGTCAGGTGCAGGATCTTTATCATTTCGTCGGAGTTCGCCAGCTCCCTGGAATTGGTGCGTTCTATCTCGGTCATAATCCTCTGGGCCATCGCGTCAATCTCTGGGTCTGGAAGGCTGGGCATTGCTCCGCTCAAGCGGCTGACGCCCTCCTGTTTCGGTCGGGCAAGCGGTTCAAAACCATCTTGTCTGGCTCGTCGGCCTATAAGACGGTTTCCGGACGGCCACGAAGCAATCAGAGGACCCGGCTGCGTGCCCTGTGTCTCCTAAGGTCCTTCACTAATTTCCCGCAGGCGTCGCGGACGGGAATTGAATAGGGACTAGGCCCATCCCCTTACCTCTCTTTTGGGCCTTGGCCGCTCGAAACTCAAGAGCAGAAATCTTTCTGTTTATTGCCCTCTGGAGGTCAATCCCTCCAGTAATGTTCTGAAGGCGTAACGCGTTAATATGTCAAGCCTCCAAGGGATTGATAGTTTGGAAGGCGAGGCGGCCTCGGAAATCAGCGAGGTCTTCCGTGGTAGGGAAGACAACCCTTCGGGCCCGAAGGCCAAATCTGCCACTTCTTTCTTGGAAGATGTAGAGTTCAAGTGCATCCTGGAGCCGGTCTGCCTTGACACCTTCATCTTCTCCCAATGCCCCCACCCAGAGGTGGACTGTGCCCGCAATCGCTACGAAAGGAAGGCAGACAGGGAGGGAGAGAGGACCTACGGCTTCACGGAATGGAAGCAGCTCAAGAGGATAAACCCTGCCATGATCGTCCAGATGATCGGGGAAGTCAGGGACAGGGAGAACCTCGCCACGCGCTGACCCGCCCTCTGCTCGACCTATCAGTGAGTCATTCTTCCAATCGTAAGGCTTATCAAAAGCGTAGCTCATGGAATGATGGTTCGATTCATCCCATGTTTCCTTTGTCGAAGAGCAAGCGTCTCTCATTCTTGATTTGCCTCATCATCTTGATCTTTGCAGGTTTTCCTTCTCTGCTTTTCCCTGCTCCAGCTCATGCTTCAAAGACTTGGTACGTCACGATGTACTCGGACGGAATGACCCAATCGTATTATTTTGACCCCGCTGTGGTTACCATCAACGTTGGAGATACGGTGAACTGGACCGCTGTCCTAGGTTCCGCCGAAACCGTGTCGCTTCCGAACCAGTCGGAGTGGTGGTCTTCGGGCCTCGTGCCGGAGGGTGGGTCCTTCGCCTTTACGTTCACCATCCCTGGCACCTACAACTACACCTGCACCGTTGACCCATATCCCATGAATGGACAGGTGGTGGTATTGAACCCATCTCCCACGCCAGAATTCCCCGGCTTCATGATCGCGGTCGCGGTGGCCTTGGCAGTATCCTTCGGGCTAGCCATCGAAAGGAAGCTAAGGACATAGGGCTTTCATTATATCCTCGGCAGATACCATCCCCGCCCAGTAACTACCAATACGACTAGGGTGACGTTAGGTGCCTGGCTTATGTGATATAATCTTGCGCTTTCACCTCATTGAGGAAGGTCTGGAGCAATCTCATGCTGATCTGTGCAATCGATTGAGGACGATGGAATAAAGTAGCTTGGTCTTGACCCTCCTGCTTTCATCGAGAAGCGGCACCTTTCCAGTTCAGAATTTATGCAAATGACCACTTCAGAAATGTCTAAATACCTTCAGAATAGTGCTTGTCTGACGTGGGATATTAGATGGAGTACGTCTACGCTGCTCTCATACTTCACAGGCTCGGAAAGAAAGTCGACGAGGAGAGCATAAAGAAGATAATTGCTGCCGCTGGCGTCCAGCCCGACGAAATTAAGGTTAAGGCGCTCGTGGCGGCCCTTGGCGAGATCAACATCGACGAAGCGCTGAAGACGTCGGTGGCAATGCCGGCCGCATCGCAACCTGCCCCTGCCGCCGCTGCCGCTCCGGCGAAGAAGGAAGAGAAGAAGGAAGAAGAGGCCCTCGAAGGCTTGGCCGCACTCTTCGGTTAGCCAGCCATAGCATCCTAGACGGTTTCAGTTTCTCTCTCGTTCAAGCAGCGTCAGCCAAGCCCAAGGCTCCAGTCTACTCTACCATTCCACGTATCGAGATCGATGCGACAAATAGGAACAGCAGTGTGAAGCCGCCGAGGACGGCTGCGTCCAACGGGAGGTTAGAGTATTGGCCAGTCAAGATCATGGCCCTGACCGCGTCTACGCCGTAGCTGAGTGGATTGTACACAGCGATGCTCTGCAACCAGGCAGGCATCATGGAAATCGGATAGATGGCATTGCTGGCGAAGAAGAGCGGCATCGTTATCGCCTGGCCGATTCCCATCATCCTGTCGCGCGTCTTCAGGAACGAGGCTAGGATCATGGATAGGCTCGAGAAGCACATGGCGAACACGACTATCGTGACGAAGACCCCGAGCACGTCAAGTACGTCGAACCTCAAGTTCACCCCGATGACTAGAGCCAGGGCAAATATCATGATGGCTTGAAAGATGCCTCTTACGCCCGCAGCAAGCGTCTTGCCGACTATGATGGAAGCCCTCGGCGACGGGGTGGAAAGGAGCTTGTGGAGCAAGCCGGCATCCCTTTCCCAGACCACGGTGATGCCGTAGAAAATCGCGACGAAGAGAACCGATTGCGCCAACACTCCCGGCGTAATGAACTGAATGTAGGAGTAGGGACCTGTCGATATCGCTCGAATGGCGGTAAAGACTTCGCCGAAGATCAGGAGCCAGAGGGCAGGTTGAACCAACCTAGTCCAGAGCTCCGTCGAATCGTGACGAATCTTCCTCGCCTCCATCTCTGCGACGGCGAGCGAGCTGGAGATGAACCGAGTAATGGAGTTCATTATCGAGCATGCCTCATGAAACTTCTACGGGACTGACGCGCCTGCGAGTAGCTCTCCTCCTCTTCGATACGTACCTTGGCATACTTGAGGAAGACGTCGTCTAGAGTGGGCTTGTTCAGCGACATCGAAAGGACTTGAAAGCCATTCTCTTTATAGAAACTTGCGATTCTAGGGATGGCCGTCTCTCCGTCGGAGGTCAGGATGTCGATCGAATCTTCGAGCACGTGGAGTGACTTCCCCAGTTCCAGTGGCAACGCCAGGTCGGGCTTGCTTGACAGCCGTACGGTGACAACGTCCCCACCCATGCCATGCTTGAGCTCGCTGGGAGTCCCTGAGGCAACGAACCTGCCGTGGTTCATGATGGCTATCCTGCTACAGAGCTCATCTGCCTCGGCCATATCGTGCGTCGTTATCAGGACGGTCATATTCAGCTCGCCGTTCAGGCGTTTGATGTGTTTCCAGACCTGTCTCTTGGATGCCGGATCCAACCCGATGCTGGGCTCGTCCAAGAACAGGACCCTTGGGCGGCTCACGATGGCCTCGGCTATTTCGAGCCGTCTCATCATGCCGCCCGAGTAGTGTTTGACGAGGTCGTCCGCCCTGTCCGTGAGCTCCATCCACTGCAGTGCTTCCTTTATCCTTGGTTGGCGGTCCTTCCGCTGAACGTAGAAGAGCTTTGAAAATATCAGGAGGTTTTCGTATCCCGTAAGGTCGCCGTCAGCGGAGATGGCTTGGGGGACGTAACCCATCATCTGGCGGACCTGGGAGGAGGACGAAAGTGCGTCGATTCCACAGATTTGCATCGTGCCAGCGGTGGGCCTCGTCAGCCCGATTATCATCTTGATTACGGTGGTCTTGCCAGCGCCGTTGGGTCCAAGCAGCCCAAATATCTCTCCCTCCTCCACCTTGAAGCTAATCGCGTCCACTGCCTTCAGGTCGGGTGGATAAAGCTTGGTCAGGTTATTGACCTCTATCGCCGCCAGCCTTGGTCAACCCACATTGCGCGCAACCAGACCAGCGTATTTAAATGATATCGGTTGGGTGAAGTCTTGTTTCGTCTTCCTCGAATCAAGTTCGCAGCACCCTCCTGATGGCCGACGAGTAGACTCGGACGCTGGTGAGGTATTCCCCCTCGCTTACCCACTCGTTGTCCGTGTGAGAAAGGGAGGCGTCGCCAGGTCCGTAGGCTACGCATGGGGCCTTGGTAGCTAGAAAGAAGGAGTTCATGTCGCTGGTGCCCACCTTAACCAGGGCTCTAGGGTGGACCCCGGCTTCGGTGATGGCCGCTGACATCGAACCAAACACTCGGTTCGCCCTGCCTACGTTGATGGGAGGCGTCAGATCGGAAACCCTCGCCTTAATCCCTTGACGGACGTACTTCTGGAGGGCCCTCTGAACCTCTTCCATGTTCACAGTGATGGGGATTCGGACGTCCATCGCTATATTGCACTTGGCCGGAATCATGTTCTCCGCCTTTCCGCCTTTGACAATCGTTATCGAAGCGGCGCAACCTAGGGAGCAGAGCTCCTCTTTCAGCCTGAGTGCCGTCTCCATGCCAATTTCCACCGCGTTAACTCCCAGGACCGCGCTTGAAGCGTGTGCTGCCTTTCCCTCGACTTCGAGCTCTAGGCCCATCCTTCCCCTGTAGGCGACTACGATTCCGCCTCCTGAAGGCTCTCCGAACACCCCCCCGACGTACTGGTACCCCTTGGCCAAAATCGACTTCATCCCCTTCCCCTCCGTCTCCTCTCCCACTACGGCAGCTAGCATGAGGCCCTTCGCTCCAGCGCGAGCCGCCGCAGATGCACCGACGCAAATCCCCGCTAGGGCACCCTTGGCGTCCACGGCACCTCTACCCCGTATGATGCCGCCGTCGAAAAGAACCGGGAGCCTACCTGGCACCGTATCCATATGGCCGCAGAGCAGGAGGTATGGCTCGGGGCCCTTTGTCGCTACGACGTTCCCGACCGAATCGAATTCGATGTTGTCAAACGCCGACTGGGCCACTAGCCACCGATGGATCACTGAGGCTACTTCCCTCTCCCTTCCGCTTGGCGAGTACAGCCGGACAAGGCTTCTCAGGAGGCCGATGGCCCCCAGCTCTTGAGGCATTTCATGCGTCCCCTTGGAAGGCAGATTCTATTATTGGCGTGGCCTCCGCCAGCACGGAGGAATCAAGGTTGATGGGAGGGAGGGCCCGCACGACGTTTAGCCCCGTAGGGATAGAGAGGAGCCCTCCAGCAAGCAGCTTCTTGACGACTGGCGTAGAGGGCTGCCGGGTTTCCACGGCGAGCATCAGCCCCATCCCTCGCGCCTCCCTTACGACCGAACGGGGAAGGCGGTTGAAGACTTCCATCAGCCTGGCGCCCTGCACTGCTGCGTTGATCCAGAGCTTGCTCGACACCACTTGGTTAAGAGTTGCCGCGGCTGCAGCGCAAGATATGGGGTTCCCCCCAAAGGTGGTAGTGTGCTCCCCCTTGGTCCATGCGGCGGCAATCTCGGGAGTCGTCAGGACGGCGCCGATTGGAATGCCAGAAGCCAGGCCCTTCCCAAAGCACATGATGTCGGGATGAACGCCGGAGTGTTCGTGAGCCCACATTAGACCCGTCCTTCCCATCCCAGACTGGATTTCGTCGACTATCAGGAGGACGCCTGTGCTCCGGCAGATCTCTTCGACCTCCTTCAGGAAGCCTAGGGGCGGGACTCTGACGCCTGCCTCCCCCTGTACCGGCTCAACTATTACGGCAGCCATATCCTCGTCGATGAGGGGGGAGACGCTTGATGCCTCTCCGAACCTGGCGAACTTGGTTGGAAGGAGCATTCCCTGATATGGCTCCCTGTACTTCGATCCCCAGGTCATGGAGAGGGCGCCGATGGTCTTGCCATGGTAGGCACCCTGGAAGGCTATGAAGCCCTGCTTACCTGATCTCTTGACGGCTAGCTTTATGGCCGCCTCGACGGCCTCAGCTCCGCTATTGCATAGGAAGGCCTTGTCCAAGCCCTTTGGGGCAACCGTGCTCAACGCCTTCAGGAAACTCTCGCGAGCATCGCTGTAGAGGCTGCCGTGACAGACCATGAGCCTGTTCACCTGCTCGACTATGGCCGCAGTGACGCGTGGCGGGCAATGCCCTAAAATGGCCGTCCCGTAGCCAGTGGCAAAATCTATGAGCCTCCTGCCATCTGCATCCCAGACGTAGGAGCCCTCTCCTCGAATGACCTTGACCGGAAGTTTCGCGTACGCAGGGATGAGCCAACGGTCCTCGATGCTCATCATTTCGCCGCTCACTGGATGACCGTCCCCCTGTCTCCGGATAACGCAGAGCTTATCGGTCGTTGTACCTTCCCGTTGGAGATCACGATTTTGGAAACGCCCCCCTGTAGCGCCCTGAGAGCAGAAAGCAACTTCCGGTTCATCCCCACCCCGGTGGACTTGACTAGCTCGTCCAGCTCAGCGGCTGAAACTTCGGAGACGACCTTGCCTTCTACAAGCAGACCGTCTACATCAGAGAGGAAGAGCAGCGTGTCTGCCTTCAAGCCCGACGCGATCGCAGCGGCCGCGGAGTCGCCGTCCATGTTCACCAGATCTCTCTTGCCATCGATGCCCAAGGGGGCAACAACCGGGACGATCTTCAAATCGAAAAGGCTCTTGATGAGGCCGGAGTTGACGGCAAAGGGCTTGCCAGAATAGCCCCCATCGATGGCCATCTTCCTGTTTCCTTCTACGACTAGGATCTTTTCACGCCGTTCGGCCTTGACCAGCTCGCAGTCGGCGCCCGTTAAACCCAGCGCCTGGACGCCATGGCGCTCGAGGGCTTGGACGACCCGAGTGTTGACGAGGCCTGCCAAGACCATCAGGCAGACCTGGAGGGTTTCGTCGTCGGTGTACCGGCTGCGGACCCCCGACGGCGCCGTCACGAACTTCTGCTTTATCCCCATGCGCTCGCCGAAGCGGGTGACCAGGTCTCCTCCTCCGTGGACTATCAGGATGGGTGAAAGGTCATGGTTTGTCGCTAGGTCGTTTCCGATCTCATCCAGATATGGTCCTTCCGTGAGCCGGCCTCCTATCTTCACAACTGTTGTCATTTGAGACTACACCGGGAAGATCGGAATGAGGTCCAGGGCCGTGCTTTCCGGATAGCCCTGCATGACGTTCATACATTGCACCGCGTTGCCGGCCGCCCCCTTCACTAGGTTGTCGAGCGCGGCCACGACCATCAAATGTCTTCCGTCTGGGTCTAGCTCGAAGCCTATGTCGCAGAAGTTGGAGCCTATAGAGATCTTCGGGTCTGGGAGCTTGAAGCTCCCCATCTTGTCCCTGACCAGCCTGATGAAGTGCTCCTGGCCGTACATGCCCCGTAGGCGCTGCCAGACGTCCTTGATGGTGATGGGCGAGCTGGTGGCGATGTATTCCGTTACGAGGATTCCACGGACCATGTTGACGGCATGAGCGGAGAACAGGACTCCCACCCCCTCTTTGCCGCGGGACCTGAGGAATGCCTTGACTTCGGAGCCATGGCGATGGTTGCCCAGCTTGTAAGGCCGTATGGTTCCGTACCTAACCGCGTGCATACCAGCGGGGGAAGGCTTGGAGCCCGAGCCCGAAGAGCCCACCTTGGCGTCAACGATGATGTCCGAATGGGGCTCGACTATCTCGGCGAACGGTGCGAGGGCGAGTATGGCCGTGAGCGCAGAGCATCCCGGATTGGCGACCAAGTTGCTGGAGGCAATGGCGGAACGGTATAGCTCTGGCAGGCCGTAGGCGAAGCGTGATAGGAGTTGCTGGTCCGGGTGCACCATGTTGTAGTGGAGCTGGAAGTCTTCTGCCTTCGGGAGCCTGTAGGCCGGGCTCATGTCTATGACCTTCACCCCTGCGGCCACGAGCCTAGGGATGGAGTCCAACGAGGCCTTCAGGGGGAGGGAGGTGAAGACGAGGTCGCTGGCGCCCACCACCTTTTCCAAGTCATACGATATGAACTGGAGGTTTGACACGCCTCTGAGGTGCGGGTGAGCCCGATGCACGAACTCGCCAGCGTACTCTCTCGAAGATATGTTGGTGACCTCGACCGAGGGGTGCCTCAGGAGAATCCTGAGGAGCTCTCCCCCAACGAACCCCGACGCCCCGAGCACGCCGACCTTCATTTGGTGGACCTCCCTACCGCATAGTCGAGTATCTTGCCCGCTATGTCGACGCCCGTTCCGCCGGCGGCTCCCCTGAACTCGACGTTCGAATTGACCTCATGGATGACGAGGCCATGGGGAGATTCCATCGAATCGACTCCAACTACCTCGCCGCCCACAACCTCTGCCCCCCTGATTACGAGCTCCCTGTCTGCTGCATCAAGGTGGCAGGGCTTCGCTATCCCGCCCAGCGCTACATTCGACCTCCATTCGCCCTCGGGAGCATATCGGTATATGCACGCCACAATCTCACCTCCGACGCACACAGACCTGATGTCCCTGCCAGGATTCCGAACGAATTCCTGCAGGTAGTACACGTGGTCCTCCGGGCTCTCTGAGCCCTCCTTCAGTTCGAGGTAGGATTTGAGAGATCGCTCGTCAGAAAGCACCGCCACCTCCCTCCCCCATGACCCGCTTAGAGGCTTCATGACCACCGGATAGCCCAGCCTCTCCGCCGCCTTTAGAGCGGATTCGATTGACAAGGTCATGATCGTCTTCGGGTGGGGTATTCCCGCCTCTTGTAGCCGAAGGCCCGTGGCGAACTTGTCGCTGCAGAGTTCGGATGTCTTGCTCGAGTTGATGACCTTCGTCCCTTCAGCCTCGAAGTATCGAGCGGCTCGAATCCCCCTCGAGTGGCTGACACACCTCTGCAGGACGGTGCCCATGGCCCTACCTTCGCGCGGGATAGGATAGAGGAGCTCTCTCACATCGAGGAAGTCTAGCTGAATTCCCTTCTGAGATGCTCTATCGTGGAGCTGTTTCTCCTCCCACCGAACGCGGTCGTAGAAGAGGGTTATCTTCGTCATCTGGCTGGCTTATTCTCCCCAATCTTCTTCGATCTTGGGTGCGGCGACCAACTGAACCGTAGATCCCATCTCTTTGACTTCGAACTCCGTCCCGCAGTCAGGGCAGGAGACGATTTCGCCCTTCAACGCGTCGTTAGGGACTGGGATGCTGCCGCCGCACTCTGCGCAAGTTGCGTTCATGCTAACACCTCCTTTGCCTTTAGCAGGCTTCGCCTTGCCGCCATCACTGACGGAAGGCCGTAGAGTTTGATGAAGCCTTCAGCCGCCTTCTGATCGAAGGTGGAGTCGACTCCGTAGGTGGAGAGCTGTTTCTGGTAGAGGGCGTAAGGGGATGACCTCCCTACGACACGGCATGCTCCCTTGAAGAGTTTGACCTTCGTCTCGCCGGACACGAACTCCTGGGTCGAATCGATGAAGCTCTGAAGGTCCTTGAGCAGAGGGTCTATCCAGAGGCCCGAATAGACCAGCCAAGACCATTGTTGTTCAACGATAGGCTTGAACGCTGCCTCAGACCTCGTCAGGACCAACTTCTCGAGTTCGCGATGGGCTTCGATTATAACGGTGGCGGCCGGGCATTCATAGACCTCGTGGGACTTGATCCCGACGGACCTGTCCTCCATGTGGTCGAGGATGCCTACTCCATGGGTTCCCGCGAGGCGGTTGAGCTTGACGATGATGTCGGACAGCTTCGCTTCTTGGCCGTTCAATGAGACTGGGACCCCTTCTTGGAAGCCTATGGTGACGTAAGAGGGTTCGGAAGGCCAGAACTCCGGTGGCTTGGTCCATTCAAGCGCTTCCTGTGGAGGCTCGTCGGCAGGGTTCTCTATCGCACCGCCTTCCACGGACCTCCCCCAGAGATTCTGGTCGACGCTGAACTCAGACCGCTTGATCGGCGCGTCGAAGCCCTTGGACTTCAGGTATGCCACTTCCTCGGTCCTACTGAGGTTCCACTCCCTGACGGGCGCGATGACCTTGAGGTTGGGGTTCAGAGCATTGACGCATAGGTCGAACCTGACTTGGTCGTTCCCCTTCCCAGTGCACCCATGAGCTACTGCACTTGCTCCTTCTTTCTCAGCAATCTCGACGAGCTTTCCGGCTATGAGTGGCCGCGCCAGAGCGGTGCTGAGGGGGTACTTTCCTTGATAGAGGCCGTTCGCCCTGATTGATTTGGCGATGTAAGCATTTGCGAACTCCTCTTTGGCGTCAAGCTCATAATGCCTAACGGCACCCAGCTCCTGGGACCGCTTTGCGATGGGTGCGAAGTCCTCCTCCTGGCCGACGTCAATGGTCATAGTCACGACGTCGTACCCATATTTCTCCTTCAACCACAGTATCGCGGTGGTGGTGTCAAGGCCGCCGGAATAACCTAGGACGATCTTCGAGGCCATGGATAATTCAGGCCTGCGGGGGGCAACATTTAATTATTTCGGACGACGCCGGTCAGAATTAGCCATGAATAGACCAAAATTGGTCACCGCCTCCATCTCGAAGTCGGTTAGGGAGCAGGTGGACGGCGACTCGTTGCTTCAGGAGGCCTTGGCTAGGGGGATTGTTAACGTTAGTGCGGCCGCCAGATTATTGAGGCCCGCGGTCGTCTCCAGCATGGGCCGTAACGTGTCAGAGGAGGCCATTATCACATCTCTGAAGCGAATCAAGGGCTCGTATAGGAGAGGAGCGCTTGGATACCTCAAAGTGCTCGCCAAGAGCAGCCTCGAGGTGAGAACCGACCTCGCCATGGTCTCGGTTCAAGTGAGCCAGGAGGTGTCCTCTAGGATCAAGGACATCGCGTTCAAGAACTACGACGCCTTCCTACAGATTTCGAGCTCCTCAAACGCTTACACGTTGGTGTTCGAAAGGAGCCTCTACGGATATCTCCGGGGTCGTTTCAAGGACGAAGAGGTGATGGAGGCGAGGACGGAGCTGGCGGCCCTCATCATACACAGCCCTGTGGAGATAATGGAAACGCCCGGCTGTGTTGCGGCCGTCTACAACCGCGTCGGGAGGGGAGGCATTAACGTCGTGGATACGGTTTCAGATTACACAGATACCATAATAGTGGTCAAGATGGGTGATGTTGTAAAGGCGTTTACGGCCGTCACCGACTTGATCTCAGAGGCCCGGCGACTAGGAGGCAGGCAGTGATGAAAGGAGGGCTCTACCGTTCGAGGCTGAGCAAAGATATAGATCCAAGATCCCAGCGTTTCATAGGTTCGTTGAACGTCGACTCCGAGTTCCTACAATATGAAGTCGAATGCTCCCTAGCTCATGTCGTGATGTTGGAGGAGCAGAAATGGGTGACGAGAAGGCAGGCGGCGGATGTTATCAAGGCCCTGAAGAAGACGGCGGAGGCAGGAGTCCCGTTGGAAGGGTTCGAAGACATCCACGAATTCGTTGAGACGTCCGTAACCCAGCTGACCTCGAAGGACACGGGTGGACGCCTTCACACGGCCAGGTCACGGAATGATCAGGTGGCCACCATAACAAGGATGCTTTGCCGGGACAGGTTGCTACAGCTTATCGATGAGACGGAGGGGCTCGTAAGTGTGCTTCTGCAGATGTCGCGTCGCTATTCGTCAACGCCCATGCTCGCCTATACCCACTTGGGGCAGGCACAGCTGCAGACGTTAGGCCACCACCTGCAGAGCTACGCAGAACCACTGCTCAGGGATGTCGAGAGGCTTTCCGACTGCTTTGGGCGGACCAATGAATGTCCCCTGGGCGCGTCAGCTGTAGCTGGTTCCACCATAGCGGTCGACAGGAGGAGGACAAGCGAGTTGCTCGGGTTCTCCTCGCCGGTGGTCAATTGTGAGGACGCAGTCGAGAGCAGGGACTACGCCGTTGAAGCCATTTTCGTGCAGACCC
Organism: uncultured Nitrososphaerales archaeon; assembly: GCA_964475215.1. Lineage (GTDB taxonomy): Archaea > Thermoproteota > Nitrososphaeria > Conexivisphaerales > DTJL01 > DATKKG01. The sequence goes on along the minus strand of CAYYVT010000187.1, from coordinate 104,159 downwards.
TCCTCCTTGTGGAGCTAAGCAGGATGGCGGAAGACCTGATAGTATGGTCAACCACGGAGTTCGCCTACTTCGAGCTCCCCGACGAACTAGCGTCGCCCTCAAGCGCTATGCCACATAAGAAGAACGCAGATGTATTAGAGATAGTGAGGGCAGATGCCGCCTTGGGGATTGCGGAGCTCGTCCAAGCCCTGACGACGTTGAAGGGTTTGACGAGTGGATACAACAGGGACCTCCAGAATGTGAAAGCGGTGTTGGCGAGATCCTTCCCGACGACGCTGGAAGCCATATCGGTTCTGAAAGGATGTCTCGAAGGAGGGAAGTTCGACGTGAGTGAAATGCGCAAGAAGGCGGAAGATAGCGATGTCTTCGCCCTTCCCTTGGCTGAATGGCTGGTCAGGAAGCAGGGGATCGCCTTTCGCCAGGCGCACTCTATCGCCGGGAGGATATCTGGGACACTGTCTGCCCACAAGGAGAAGCTCGCCGATCTCGGCGAGGGACAACTGGCAGCTCTGATCCGGCAGGCCGAGCCTGACCTGAACCTGCCAAACACTCAAGTGGCGGAGTTGAGGCGCTATCTGCATCCGGAAGCCGTGCTAAAGGCTACGAAGACCGAAGGAGGGCCTTCCAAGGAGAGGGTCCTAGCCAACTACACGGTCCTAAGGAAGAAGATGGCAGAGCTCAACGTGGAAAACTCGAAGAAACGCAAAGGGCTTCTGGACGCGAAAAGAGAGCTTCACGCCAGAGTCGACGCAATCATATGAATATCGTCAGTCAGCCGTGACCATGCGAACCTGCAGCTCCGGAATGAGTAGCAATTGGGCCTCGGGACCGCGGTAAACCGTCGTCCAACTACTGAAATCGGATGACCCGCGAAAACGTTTAATATGGCAACGAAGAGTGCTTGCCGTGTTGAAGAGCACGTTGGAGGGCTGCATTACGGCGATTATCACTCCATTCAGGGAGGATGGCGGCTTGGACGTAAGCGGGTTAAACCAGTTGTTGGAGTTTCAGCTGAAGAACGGCGTGAGTGGAGTGGTCGTGGCCGGGACCACGGGTGAGGGCCCCACCCTGGAGCACCAGGAGTTCGTAAGGGCCCTAACGATGGTCCTCGATGGAACGAGCAAACAAGCACTATGCATCGCCAACACGGGCGCCAACAGCACCCGTAAGGCCCTCGAGACGACCAAGGAGGCCTGGGAGTTGGGCGCCAAGTCGGCCCTACTGGTAGACCCCTACTATAACGGTCCCAGCAGCTTGGAGATGCGCCGTGAATACTATGAGCCCATAGCAAAGGAGGTCAGTGAGATGTGGTTGATTCCATACATAATTCCCGGACGCACAGGGACTCAGCTTGCTCCGGAGGACGTCTCCATACTAGCCAGGTCATACCCCAACTTCGTCGCAGTCAAAGAGGCAACCGGAAGCACGGAGAACGCCGCAATGATAAGATCACTTTGCGGGGCTTCGTTCTCCATACTGTCAGGTGATGATGAGAGGACGTATGGCTTGATGACCGACCCTAGTGTAAAGGCCAACGGGACCATCTCTGTAATGTCGAATATAGCCCCCCGTGCCGTTTCGGACATGGTTTCTGCGGCCCTTCGCGGCGACGTGGGTACCGCCGGCTCGCTCGCCAAGGCCCTGAAGCCTCTATTTGAGCTGGTCACGGTGAAGACCGATGAGCAAGCCCTCGGCCGCAGCATCACCGTGAAGGCGAGGAACCCGGTGCCAGTAAAGGCGATGGCCGCGCTATTGGGGATGCCTGCGGGACAGTGTAGAGGCCCGTTGGGGAAGATGACCAAGGCCGGTCTCAGCAAGGTTCTGACGGGGTTGAAGACGGTTTGGAGCCAGAACCCCGAAATCCTAGATCCTCTGGAAAGAGCCTTTGGCGTTAGCATAGCCGACCGTATCTCGTCTCCATCGAGCCTGGCTGGGCTCAGCTATGAAGGCTACTGAATCGAGCTCAGCCGGTCCGATCAGGGTCTGCATCGCCGGAGCATTGGGAAGGATGGGATCGATGGTGGCCCATGAGGTCGCAGCCCCTTTTGTCATCGGCGGGGCGATTGAATCTGAAGGGAACCCGAGATTGGGTGTGACCTTGAAGCAAGCCGCAGTGGCGGAGAGCGACGTCGTGGTCAGCCCCCCTTCAGGATTGATGGATATCATGGAGAGATGCGATGTCTTTGTTTCGTTTTCGACCCCTCAGGCGGAACTCTCCAACTTGCCATTGGTCGCGGGACTGCGCAAGCCTGTGGTGGTGGGGACGACGGGATTCTCCGTCGAGCAGAGGGCATTGCTTGAATCGATAGTGAGATCGATTCCCGCTGTGATATCTCCCAACTTCTCGGTAGGGGCGAACTTCCTATTCTCGCTCACGAAGCTGCTCAGCCAGCTTCCCTCAAGTTATGACTTCTCCATCGTTGAGGCCCATCACAATCGAAAGGTCGATGCCCCCAGCGGGACGGCTTCCAAACTCGCCGACATCGTGAACCTGCAGAGGAAGTATACGAAGACGGTCCACGGCCGCCAGGGTCTTTCCCAGCGGGGCTCGGAGGAGCTGGAGGTGCTCTCCATCAGGGGAGGAGGCATACCGGGCCAGCACGACGTGTTGGCAGCGGGGGCTTATGAAACGATTAGGCTGGAGCATGTGGTCTTCTCGAGATCGGCTTTCGCAACCGGAGCGCTGCTGGCGGCAAAGTGGGTGCTGCATCAACGGCCTGGACTGTATGGCATGGAGGAAGTGCTTGGCATAAAGTGAGCAGGGCAGTCATAAAGTTCGGAGGCGCCACCCTGGCGGACGGGGAGCGGGTGAAGCGTGCCGCCCAAATGGTTGCCGACGCCCCATATGAGGAGAAGGTCGTCGTTGTATCGGCGCCGGGCAGGACCACCGACCAGCTGCTGAATCTGGTGTCCTCCTTCGAAGAAAGCATCGAGGGGAACGCCTACGCCGAGATACTTTCCATGGGCGAGAGGACTTCGGCCAAGGTCCTGACTTCGGCACTGAGGGCCAAAGGCATCAAGGTGAAGGAGTTCGACCCTACGGACGAAGGTTTCCCTGTGGTCACGAATGGGGACTTCCTGAACGCTACGGTAGATTTGAGTGCGACCAGGGAGAAGTGCCAGTCCGGGCTCCTGCCAATCCTCAAAGACTCGGTGGCGGTCGTCCCCGGCTTCTTGGGAAGGTGCCAGTCTAGGATCACGGTCCTAGGGAGGGGCGGATCCGATGTCACGGCGACCGTGCTGGGGAACTGCCTGCGGGCAGACGAAGTGATATTAGTGAAGGACACCTCGGGCGTGATGAGCGCGGATCCCCTTGTCGTGCCGGAGGCCAAGCCGGTCAATAGGATCACGATAGATGAGATGTACGCCCTCGCGCATGGTGGGGCCAAGGTCGTCCGGCCAGAGGCGTTGTTCTACAAGTCCGTTGACCAGAGGCTGAGGGTGGTGCCGTTCGGCAGGCCGCTAGGGGAGGACGGGACGGAGATCACAGGCTCGATCCTGCCCACCGACCCATATTTCGCGAAGGGCTCAGGCCTGAGTGAGCTCACTGTGGTGTCGGACTTGGGTATCGGCGTGCTGGGCCGGGTCTTGGAACGGATGGGTGTAAAGGTGAAGGGGATTGGGACTGGGAGGACGACCATAACTTTCTTCATAGAAGGCGACGGATGGCAGGAAGTCTGCAGACGCGTCCATGGAGTAGACGGGGTGAAGGCCGTCTCAGGAAGGGCGGGCATAGGCTACATCGAAATCGTGCACCCTCACTTGGTGGATCAGCCCGGAGTGGTTGCGAAAGCGGCCACCATACTGTCGATGCATGGAATCAACATCATCGAAGTGACCTCAAGCAAGGGGGCGATGACGTTCTTCCTCGACGGAAGGCGGCTGGACGAAGCTTACAGTCTGTTGGAGGAGAATCTCTTAGTTGGACAGCTGGATACTGAAAAGGCTTAGGGGAAGCTTTGGCGAGAAGGACGGAGTCCTACTCGTCGAGGACGTGCCGGCCCCTGATATAGCGGCGAAGTTTGGGACGCCCACGTTCGTGACAAGCGAAGCGAGAATCCGCGAAAACTTCGGGAGGTTCCATTCTGCTTTCAGCAGGGTCTCAAAGTTCAGGCTGTATTATGCGGTGAAGGCAAATACAAATCTGGCCCTGCTCGCGCTGCTCCGGCGAGAAGGCGCCTGCGCTGACTGCTCTTCCCCTGCGGAGATTTACGCGGCCTCGGTAGCCGGTTTCAAGGCGAACCAGATGCTATACACAGGGAACTACAACACAAAGGAGGAACTTGACTATGCGGTCAAGGCAGGGGTTCCCGTCAACCTAGACGACCCAACCCTTCTGAAGAAACTCCCGCCAAAAGCGCTCCCTGAAACCTTGTGCTTCAGGATAAACCCGGGGATGGGAAAGGGCGGAAACGAAGGCCTTGTGTTCGCCGGCCCCGACGCAAAGTTCGGGTCGCCGGAGGACGTGGCGGCCAAGGGATATGCGGAGGCGAAGAAGATGGGAGTGAGGAGGTTTGGGATACACATGATGACGGGGTCCAACGTGCTTGACTCGAGGTATTTTCCAGCCATAACTGAAAAGCTCATGGATATAGCTGGCAGGATAGCTGCAAAGGTCGGAGTCGAATTCGATTTTGTGAACGTGGGAGGGGGCTTCGGTATCCCCTATTCGCCTAGCGAAGAGGAGCTCCCAATTGGACAGGTGGCAAAGTCCGTGGGGGAGGTTTTCAAGGCGAAGGTCAGAGAGTATGAGATGGGCAACCCCGTGTTGGCCGCGGAACCAGGCAGGTACCTGGTGGCAGATTCGACGATAATTCTGGCCAAGGTCTGTCATGTCAAGAGGGGCCCAAAGAAGTTCGTGGGGATTGACGCTGGCATGAACACGCTCCTCAGGCCCGCGCTCTACAAGGCATACCATCCGATGCTGGCAGCTACGAAGCTCGACCGGCGTGACCAAGAAGTGGTCAACATATGCGGCCAGATATGTGAGAACACCGACATCCTAGCCAAGGACAGGGCCTTCCCTAACCTTGGGGAAGGGGACTTGATCGCCATCTTTAACGCGGGCGCCTACGGATTCTCCATGTCTAGCCAGTACAACAACAGGCCTCGAGCTGCAGAGGTCCTAGTAAGTGGAAATCGAGCCGAGCTGATAAGACGCAGGGAAACGCATACCGACCTGCTGACGGGACAATCCATCCCAGCGAGGCTGTTGGGTTGACCTGGGCTCCGTCGAACAGGATTACGTCTCTGCCCGAATACCCCTTTGCTAGGCTGGACGAAATCATAAGGGCTCGCAAGAAAAAAGGTCAGAAGGTCTTGGCCTTTAACATAGGCGATCCCGACCTTCCTACGCCGTCGTTCATCGTGGATGAACTAGCCTCCGCAATCAGGAGCGCGGAGTACCAAGGGTATTCTAGCAGCGATGGCGAGGGGTGGTTCAGAGAGGCAGTGGCGGGCTGGTATTCAAAGAGGTTCGACGTGCGGCTGGATCCAGACAGCGAGGTTTGCGCCCTCATGGGTTCCAAGGAGGGCCTGATCAATGTGGCACGGGCATTTGTAGAAGAGGGCGAGAAGGTCATGGTGCCCGACCCCGGCTACCCTGTCTATGGGATTGGGGGGTCTTTACTCCTTGGAGCGAAACCGAAGGCGCGTCTTCTGACGCGGAAAAACGGATACAGGATGAACCTGAGGACGGAGGACCTCAAGGGAGTCAAGCTGCTCTACGTCAACTACCCCCATAACCCCACCGGAGCTGTGGCCAACCGCAAGGATCTGGAAGCAATGGTAGAAGCAGCTAAGGAATCGGGAACTCTCATCTGCTATGACAACGCGTACTCTGAAATGACCTTCGGATCCTATATTGCGCCCAGCATCTTACAGATTGACGCCGACAAGGAGGTTTCGTTGGAGGTCCATTCCTGCTCAAAGACATTCGCGATGACAGGCTACAGGATAGGCTTCGCCGTCGGCAACAGGGACGCGATACGAGGCCTGAAGGCCGTCAAGAGCCAAGTCGACTCTGGCCCGCCGAAGTTCATTCAGCGCGCGGCGAAGGTCGCGCTCGACAGCTATTCGTCATCTCGACGCCCCAAGGAGGTGGAAGCGTCGATGAAAATCTACCGCAGGAGGCTCGAGGTGCTGGCGCAGGGCCTAGAACGTCTAGGATTCGAGGCGCATCCGCCTGAGGCCACGTTCTATCTGTGGCAGGGTGTTGGAGGAGGCTCCGCCGACTTTGCCGCGAAGCTCCTCCGAGTGGGGGTAGTCGTTACACCAGGCACTGCCTTCGGAAGAGGTGGCGAGGGATACGTCAGGTGGTCAGTTACAAGACCGACCGAAGTGATTAAAGAAGCGCTGGACGCAATGCGAGGGCTGTCACAATGAAAGATAGGATCAAGGTTGGACTGCTGGGAGCAACAGGTGTCGTGGGCCAACGGTATGTCGAGATGTTGGAGTCTCACCCAGATTTCGAGCTAGTGGCGCTCGTCGGGAAGTCCTCAGCGGGTAAGAGATATGGGGAGGCCGCAAAATGGTTACTCCCTACTCCCATTCCGGAAGCGTTTTCGGATATGGTGGTCAGGGAGGCGGGGCCGACCTCGGTCGACGAATGCGCAGTAATCTTCTCGGCTTTGCCTTCCGAGGCGGCGATTCAACTTGAGCCCCTCTATGCAAAAATGGGGAAGGCCATCGTCAGTGAGGTCAGCGCACATAGGATGGAACCCGACGTGCCTTTGATAGTGCCGGAAGTGAACGGAGACCACTTGCGACTTCTCGAATTCCAGCGGAAGAATAGGGGATGGAAGAAGGGCCTGGCGACTACGCCAAACTGCACGGTGACGGGGCTCTCTTTGGTGCTAAAGGCGTTGGCTGATCGCTTTCCGATTAGAAAGGCGGTGGTCACTACTATGCAGGCCGTGTCCGGGGCCGGATATCCTGGAGTCTCTTCTCTTCTGATTCTTGAAAACGTCATACCTTACATCAAGGACGAAGAAGAGAAGGTTGAGAGGGAATCCAAGAAAATCCTAGGGGCGGTCAATGGCGGGTCGGTGAAACCTTTCGCCCTCCCCATGGCTGTGTCATGCAACAGGGTGTCGACCTTGGATGGCCATCTGGAGACGCTTTATTGCGAGTTCGACAGGACCGTAACTCCGGCAGAGGCCGAGTCCCAGCTGAGTGGGTTCAGAGGCGAGCCTCAGAAGCTCAGGCTACACACGGCGCCGGAAGCCCCCATAATCGTGACCAGACAGAAGGACAGGCCCCAACCCAGGCTTGACAGGCTCGCGGGGAGCGTCCCAGGCATGAGCGTCGTCGTTGGCAGGGTGAGGCCAGGGTTGGATGATTGCTCCATTAGGCTGACCCTGCTTTCACACAACACCATCAGGGGGGCCGCCGGTAACGCAATTCTCACAGCGGAGCTGATGCTGCGAAAAGGCTACCTATAGCGCCGTCTTCGGCTGGTTCACAGTAGGCAAGGCGAGCCTCTCCATCGCCCTCTTCTGAGAGCGGGTGGCGAACCAATTGACCAGATAGCAGGCGGGCAACGCGTACGCCGCGCCCCCGATGAGGTCGATGAGGTAGTGCTGGCCGAGGTATATGGTCGAGAGCAGGATGCCAGCTGTGATAGGCAAGGCCAGTAGACCGTGCAGCCTTCCACGCTTCCGCATGTAGTACAAGAAGATGATTGCGAAGGCACCGTGGAGGCTGGGGAAGGCCGCGAATTTGTCTGATTCTATGGCGTTCAGGACGTTGGTGTAGACCTTCACGGGGACTACGGTGTTCACGCTCTGTAGAAGGTTCTTGGCAGCCCCTTCGTACCATGGTGGAGCGGTGGGGAAGAACAGGAAGGTCACCAGCGCGCAGTATGCAGTAATGAGGACGGCATACGTATATCCCCTGTAGACTGATTTGTCGGTGTACCAGAAGTATATCGAAGCGAGGACGACGAGGGGGAGGTGCAAAGTGTAGAAGAAGGTCATGGCGTAGGTCATCGTGTTAGAGTAGAGGGCCGCCTGCACTGCTCCTGTGAGGTTGAAGCCCCAGATGGGGAAGTCGATGGCGTACAGGGATATGATTCCACTGTTTGCGACGACGACGCTCACCAGCCCCTGGAGGGCTTCATATGAAAGGAACACTATGAGGAAGGGAATCCAGCTCTTCAGGAAGACTAGCCTCCCCCTCCCTATCACCAAGATGAGTGGGAGGGAGATCAGGGCGTACATTCCCAGCGAGAACTGAAATAGGATGCCGAACCTGAAATACGACACAAGGAGCAGGGCAAGGTAGGCGACCAACATAACGATGTAAACGTCGTGGCGGAGGGCGATAATCCTCCGCTTTACCCACGAAAAGGCCGGATTCAAGGCGGACGTCCGGAAGCTTTCGAACTTTGAGGAACCGAACGAGGCTGAAACCACGACGAGGGCGCCCCCCAGGAAGACGGACGGCAGCCAAAACAGGCGCCGATCCGCTGTCGGAAATGGATGAATTCTGAAGGAGAGGAGAATTCCCAGAATAAAGGTCAGGAGCACGAAGGAAAGGATGAAAGAAGGGTAAAGCAGCCTGGTCAATCTGTTGTAGCGAATCTCGTTACATCTCGGCGACAGAGACGACGAACTGAGGTCGACTCCATCTAGCGATCGCATCTAGCCGAGACCATCCTCAAGGAAGTTCGGCTCCATAAGATCGGCGGTGGCCAATGGGCGCCACAAGCAAGCAGAGAATCGCCTTAACGGAATCAGAAGTCCCGCTGGGACGGCAGACGCGGCTGGCCAAAGTCGAACGTCCGATGCTCTCATCTCGCCCAGCGCCTTCCCAGGAGAATCGGCTCAACTGAAGAGGCTCAGGTATATCATCTTTTGCACTAGACATAAACGAAGTCTCTCCCGGACAGAGTTGAATCACTTAGGTCGGATATGCCTGCCGCTATATGACAGAGAAGGCCAAAGAATCGCGATGTCACTTGGGCTGAGGTTCTATCGCCCTCGTGCTAAGCTTCTTGACCAATGTTTCTTCGTCTTGCGGAGCCATCAACCTCATGCGCTCGAGTTCGTCAAAGCTTAGAGCGGACATCCTCGAGTTCGTGCAGACAGGGGGTTTTTAATTGGGGTGGTATAGGAAGAGTTGACAACATAAATACTGTACCTGAAAGCTTCATGATGCTCCCCGCCCTTCGAGGGCTAAAGGGGAAAGGGTGGAACGCCTTTCATGCAGTGAGTCGCCCAGCTAAGAACGGAGGCGGAGGCCACGAAGGTAGCATTCTCATTCCTCACGACAACGACAGGCCCGTCAAGCGAACCTTCTGGCCACCAAGATTAAGATTATGGCCACGGCTATGGCCGAAAAGGTCTCCTGAATGGCGACCCCGTGCCAAGACCAATGAATCAGCCAGACTAATGCAGAAACAAGTCCCAAGACCAATGACACCCCACCCAGCAGCGGAGCTGCTATAAAAAACGAAACGACGCCTAAGACTACCATATTGATGATGATTAGAAGGAAGAATATTACCGACACGATATAGTGAATTCCTCCCATCGACTCATTGAAGGCCCCGATAAGAGAGAGGTCGGCGGAACCGAGTGTCAGTGGTACAGACCAACAGAGGAACTTCGCGGTGGGATTTCGCGCGGACAGGACCGCCCCAAAGGTCGCCGCCATCAGACCTGAGATGATAAGACCAACGTCGAACACATATGCAACAGGATAGTTGAGCACCGTGTTACCTAGATCGCTCAGGGCGTCGTTGAACGGGTTGAACCAAGGCGTAAGCAGTATAGACGCCGAGATGAACAACCATGGAACGATCCCGGCAGCGATTCCAAGCGCCCTCAGCGGCCGCATGGGCTGGCAGGGGCGAAATGGCGATATAACGGTTGAGCTGCTGTAGACATTGGTATCAAAGCGTTCACTGCAGAGCGTTAGTCTGAGCTTAAATCATTACTTGAGCGATTGTCCTTGGCTAAGTAAGCCGCCCGCAGCAATCGGCTTTTCGCCTCCGCTACCCGCTTGGCGTCAACTTCTCCAGTCACTTCCAGTCCGACCCTCCCGTCGTCCAAAGAAGAGTAAAGCACCTGAAGTGGCGACTTAAATAATTCCGGGGCGGTTATGGCCTCGGCCTGCATCGCCTTAATCGCCCTCTCGACATCCCAGCTAATCTTGACAGATAGCTTGAGTTTGGGGCTAGAGATAGCGTTGACCAATGCGATGGAGATTGCGCCGGTCATTATACCGTTGTTGGGTATCTTGATCTCTCTCCCATCGTCCAGAACCACGGTCATGTATAGGGGGTCAACCTGTTTGATCATGCCTTCCCCACCGACGTAGGAGGTGTATATCCTGTCTCCGGCTTCGAAGGGAAGCCTGTTGACGAAGCCGGACTTGGACGCTACTCTTGTGAGCGTCACCGCTCCCGAAACTAGGGCCGAGTTCGGCAGAATCGTCTCGGTTCCTGACTCATTGGCAATTTTCATGAATAGTGTAGAGATCTCCTCAATGCGGCCGGGGATGTTGTTGACGAGCACTTCGTCCCCCACCACCACCGGCTTGGCGAAGAGCACCAGTGCTCCCGAGAATATGTTGCCAAAAAGGGTGGAAACGGCTAGGCCGATGATTATGGCGCCGAGGCTACCCCCTAACAGAAGCGAACTGGCAGGAACGTTCATGATTTCGAGGATGGAGATGACCACTGCGAAGGCGTCGAGCATGACAAGAATGTAGGAAAAGACTGACGCTATGTAAGGGCCGACTATGCGTCTAAGCCCTTTGGCGAATCGTCTTATCAGAAGCAAGACGATGACGCCCGCGAAGCCTACAAGTAATAATTGAATCACCTGCCGCGTCGTAATCTGCAGCCCTAGGAAGGCAGCCTCGGATGGCAATAGAGTCCCAAAGGCGAAGTTCAGGATGCTGACGATGATGATTATTACAATCATGATAAGGGCGAAACGGCGTATGTACGTCCAAACGGATGCCATCTTATCCTCCACCTCGGCAACTGAGGCCAGAAGCGACTGGGAGGCGGCTAGATCGGCAGCCACGCTCGAATTTTGGTGTAAACATGTAATTTGAACTCTTGGGCACGGCATTTAAGTCTTGGGAGAATTCGATTGTTATGTTGATTCTATTCTACTCTGGGCTGCCGACCGCCGTGCCTGTACTCCGTCTCCGGAACTCTTTTCAACCGCCCGTCCCGGAGGATTCGAAAGAGCATGATGTACGAGCCTTACCACGTCCGATGGACATACTTCTTGATAGGGGTCTGCGTCACTGTATTCATCCTTCAAAACGTGGCAGCTAACTGGGTGGGGTGGGGCTACTTTGCGTTCTTTCCGGCATATGCGTTCCAGTATCCGTGGATGTTCGTCACGTCAATCTTCCTCCACGCCAGCATCGAGCATATACTGTTCAACATGATTGCCCTGTTCTTCTTCGGGACCTATCTGGAGAGGATGGTAGGCCCAAGGCTATTCCTGCTAGTCTTCTTTATCGCTGGAATCGTGGGTAACTTCGGATATATGATGACGGCGCCAGGATCGACTATTCCTGCGATTGGCGCGTCGGGAGCCATCTACGGCATCATCGGGATGCTCGCCGTTCTGACACCCATGACCATGGTGTATGTCTATTTCATAGTGCCCATGCCGATGGTTGTCTTCGCAGGGCTCTACGCTGTCTTGGACTTCCTTGGCCTTTTCGTCCCTGACGGAATCGCTCACGGCGCCCATATCGCTGGCCTGGCGTTTGGTATCGTCCTCGCGTTCTACCTGAGAGATAGGTTCAAGGTAGTCATTCCGTAGCCCTGGGGGGCTTCTGAAAAGCTCAAATAAGCATTTGGACGTCTGCACGGCTGCTTGGAGAGAACAAATTGACTCCTGAAGACGCCGTGGTCGACTTGCGGAGCGACACGGTCACGCTCCCGACCGAAGAGATGCTCGAAGCCATCAAGCAAGCGAAACTGGGTGATGATGTGTATGGAGAGGATCCGACGGTCCTCAGGTTGGAGGAAATGGCAGCCCAGAAGATGGGCAAGGAAGCAGCCCTGCTGGTCACAAGCGGGACGCAGGCTAACCTCGTGTCCACCATGAGCAACACTAAGCGTGGCGATTCAGTCATACTCGAAGCAGAATCGCATGTCTACTGGTATGAGGTAGGCGGAATCTCCACGATAGGCGGCGTGCTCCCTTGGCCAGTAAGGGGAAACAGGGGAGCGCTCGACCCAGCGGATGTGGAGGCTGCCATCAGGCCCAAGAACATTCACTTCCCCGACGCTACACTGGTTTGCATCGAGAACACCCACAACAGGGCGGGCGGGACGGTCATCACCCCGGCCCAGATTGGGGTATTAGGCGAAGTGGTCCACTCCCATGGGCTTAAGTTCTACATGGACGGTGCTAGGATCTTCAACGCAGCGGTGGCACTGGGCGTTGATGTCAAGGAGTTCACTAAGAGCGTGGATAATCTAATGTTCTGCCTTTCGAAAGGGTTGAGCTGTCCTGTCGGTTCATTGGTAGTGGGAGACGCAGACTTCGTTGGCCGAGCGAGGAAGTATCGCAAGATGCTGGGAGGAGGTATGAGACAGGCGGGAATAATAGCCGCTCCGGGGATTGTGGCCCTCGAGAAGATGATCGGAAGGCTGGCCGATGATCATGACAACGCCAAGCTCCTTGCGTTGGGGTTGGCCAAGGTGGATGGCATAGAGGTCGATCTCGGAGCCGTCCAGACCAACATGGTCGCGTTCAGCGTGCGGGGGCTGGAGATTACGGCGGATCAGTTCGTCGCAAGAGCCAAAGAGAAGGGAGTGCTGTGTGGCACCGTAGACGCGTTCAGGGTGAGGATGGTCACTCACAGGGGAATCGAGAAGGCTGACATCGAAAAGACGCTGCAGCGCATTCAAGACATGACGCGTGGCAGATGAGATGCCGCTCCAGAAGTAATTTTAGATCTCGGAATTGTCTACTCTAATGTGTTCCACTAGGACCCGCCTGCGTGGGGGGTGGGTGGAACGTCAAAGATACGGCCCCCGAAACATCGCCCACGTCAAAGACGGTAAAATGGGCTCCGCCCCGGGACCGACCGCCCACTTTTGACTACGCCCCCTAACCCGCCCACGGCTTCCTCCGTAGATATAAGCGCCGAGCAATAATCCTGAAGGGTAGGAAAAGGCCGGCTGGTTTATCATCGAACGGAAGCGAAGGCGAAGGAGATGGAGTATCGTACCTTCGGTAGGACCGGCTACAAGGTGTCTTCCGTTGGGATGGGCACCTACTACGGCGTGCTCACGAGGTTCTTCCCAGCGTCGGCGGATCGTCCTCGGCCTAGCGACGGCAGGGTTGCCGCCTTGAAGAAGGGCATCGAACTAGGGATGAACCTCATCGATACCGCGGAGGCGTATCAGACTGAGGGGATCGTATCCGAAGCCATTCGGGGATTAAAACGGGACGATTTGTTCATAGCGACGAAAGTCTGGCCGTCGCACCTCCACCGCGATGACGTCCTGAAATCAGCCGACGCGAGCTTGTCAAATCTGAGGTCAACGTACATCGATTTGTACCAGATTCACTGGCCCAATAGCAAGATTCCGATTCGCGAAACCATGGGGGCCATGGAGAAGCTGGTGAACGATGGTAAAGTGAGACAAATCGGAGTGAGCAATTTCTCTGTAACGCAGATGAAGGAGGCCCAGGAGGCTCTCTCTAAGTGCGACCTCGCGTCGAACCAGATGGAATACAGCCTCATCGCGCGCAATATCGAAGCCGAAGTTCTTCCATTTTGCAAGGAGAACGACATCGCCCTCTTAGCCTATCGCCCTGTTGCCCATGGGGCACTAGCCGAACCGAAGGGTGGCCTAAAGTCATTGATTGAAGACATCTCTAGGAAGCATGGAGGAAGGACTCCCGCGCAGATAGCTCTTAACTGGCTCCTCACAAGAGGGGACAATGTGGTTCCTATTCCAAGGGCGTCACGGATTGAGCATGTTGTTGAGGATGCCGGTGCGACCGGATGGCGGCTTGGCCAAGAGGAGATTTCCGCGCTGTCCATGACAACGGGTCGGTGAGCATGGGTTTAGGAGTTCATCCAAGCTTCAAGACCGGAGCCCCTCTGCTCAACCTTCCGGAGGTTCGACACACGCAAGCCGATGAGCCTGACCTTCCTCGTGTCATCCCTGAATTCCTCGAGAAGTGCGGTGGATTGTTCCAGTAAGACCACCTCACCCGATTCATGGGTCCTCAGGGTCCTTTCTCGGGTGAACGTCTGGAAGTGCTCGAAGCGAATCTTTACTCCGACGGTCTTGAATTCGAAGTTCCCCATCTCCGTCCTCTTGCGAAGTTCGGAAGATAGTTCCTTCATGGTCTTCAAGAGGACCCTTCTGTCTGAAATGTCTTCATCGAAGGTGCGCTCGACGGAGAGGGACTTGACCGTCCTGTTGTCGATGACTTCGACCTGTTCCAGGCCATGAGCGACCCCCCAAAGCCATACGCCTCCCTTTCCGAAGTACTTCACAAGCTCCTTGCCTGGCACCATCTGGAGCTGGCCGATGGTTTCGACGCCCCTCTCCTTGAGGAACCTTCTAGTCTTCTCACCAACCCCGGTTATGGCCGAAACAGGAAGTGGCGCCAAGAATTCCTCGACTCCGTTCGGATCTACGACGACCAAGCCGTCAGGCTTCTTCAGGTCCGAAGCGATCTTTGCGATGGATTTGTTATGCGCGATCCCGATGGAACAGGTCAGGCCTTCTGTCTTGAAAATCTCTTCCTTTATCCGGCCTGCGAGCTCCCTCGCTTCGTCACTGTCTCTAACGCTGTGTGTGACGTCGAGGAAGGCTTCGTCGATGCTCGTCTGCTCGAACTTGTCACCGTGACCCCGCAACAGCTTCATTACGCGAGAGGACGTCGTCCCGTATAGGTGGAAATCCGGCCTTAGGAACACCGCTTGGGAGCATAGCCTAAACGCTTTGGAAATCGGCTGGCCCGAATGGACCCCAAAGCGCCTCGCTTCATAAGAGCATGAGAGCACGACCCCGCGTCCTTTGCCATCCTTCGGATCTGCACCCACGACCACGGGAAGGCCCCTGAGTTCCGGCCTCCGCCTTATCTCTACCGATGGATAGAATGCATCGAGGTCGACGTGAATTATTATCTTGGGCCTTGGCGCTGCCGTAGTCGCTCAGCCTCTTGTTAAAAGTCCATCAGGCTTCTCTGGGAGATCTCAGCTTGGTTGCCTCGACCTACTAGGCCCTTCCAGTCCATCTCCATCAGGCCCGAAAGCCTCCTGAATTCGTTCACAGATTCTGGGCTAAAGCCAGCAAAGTGGTTGTTGAAGAACAGAAACGCGGAATCGACGTCATCGATCGCCTTCTCTATGTCGTCTCTCATCTGGATCATCTGGGCGGTCCTATCCTTCTGAATGACGCCGAAGTTGGTGATGCTCCTGTCTCCCACCATTCTGGCATAGATGAAGTCAGCCGTCTTCACACGCGGTGTCTCGACGTACTGTGAAATGGCCCAGCAAAAAGCCACATTCTTAGCCCTGAGCAGGTCGTAGATGTCATCCCTGAACCACGATCTGTGGCGGAACTCGATGGAAAGCTTGAACTTGGTGTCGACCTCTGACAAGAACAGGCGCAGGGCTTCGAAGTCTTTGTCGTACTTGAAGGAAGGTGGAAGCTGCACGATTAGTGGTCCCATCCTGTTGCCTAGGCCGCCCAATACGCTATACAGGTGGGCCATGAGCTCCGACGAATCTCTCAGTTTGGCATCATGGGTGATCTTCTTTGGCACCTTGGCCGAGAAGATGAATCTGTCGGGCGTGGAGTTCTTCCATAGGTTGATCAGGAAATGGTTCGGCATCCTGTAGAAACTGGAGTCGATCTCTACGGTGTCGAACACCGAAGAATATAGCCGCAGGTAATCCTTGGCTTGAGCGTCCTTGGGATAAAACGGGCCAACCCAGTCTTGGTAAGCCCAACCACTGCAACCTACCCTGAGCTTCGCCCCGATGGCCATTTGAGTAGTTGCGGTGCTCCGCCAGCCGTTTTAACGTAGCTGAGGAACAAAGCCCACAAAGCGTGGAGGGCCGAGGAAGCTATTCTCCTGAGAATGCAAGGGATTTGTAAGAGTTGATGAAATCCACCGCGTAGGCGTCGGCAAGCTTTTCGGTTCCCCTGTGCTTGCCGCTTCTGCTCCTGAGATGATGATAGAATTCGTGTAGAATGACGAAGGGATCCCACAGCGTTTCTCCTTTGGCTACGTAGATCGTCTTTTCACCCTTGACGTAGACCGCGAGGGCCTTCTTCTTGCCTTTGACCGCACCCACTTTGAGCCCAGGCACATCGATGTGATTCAGGATGCTTAGCTCTTCGAGCGCCTTTTCAGTCTCCTTAGATAGGATGAGATGGACTATGAATGCCTTGGTGCGGGTATCAGGGCCCGACAACAGGACGACTTGCAGATCAGCTGCAGATAACTCTTACCTAGTGAAACGTGCTTTTCGCGTGTCAACGAAGGCCGCCTGATGTCTCCCCGTTGGCCGTTTCTCAAAAGTAGACGTTCTGTAGCCTGATCACTTCCACAGTCCCGATTTTGTCTACGGACCTGACCATCGAAAGATAGTGCTGGTGACCGTAATAGATCCAGAAGCGAAACGGGGCATCCAAAGCCAAGAGCTTCCTGACAGATTTGACCTTGGGGGCAGAGTCTATTTCGAAGACGGAAACGAGTTGCCTCTTGGCGATCCAAGCGACATCCGCTAATCCCTCCACTCCCTCCTCTCGGCCGTAAACGGGATACTCTCTCACGCCCCTGTACCCGAACTCGGTGGCGAGGTTTGCGATGTCCCTCTGCAAGGTATTATGGAAATCCAAAGGGGCCATGTCTTCAGAGCGCAGTGTCGAGGCCATGCTTCGTACTCTGTCTGATACCGATTTGACGAAGTGGTTCCTATCAATCAAGACGTCTTGCGTTGGGGTCTCCTCAAGCGCGCCTCCATGTGAGAAGGCTCAATATTAACTATGACGGAGCAGGTCAAGTGGTTCTAGACACGGAAAAACTTCCTAAGACGCGAGGAAAAGTCCTCCGGCAGGGGGATGGAATGCCCTTCGGATGCGCTGGCTGATACCACGACTACGTAGCCCTTGGCCGCATCCTTTTCCGTGGTAAGGTTTCTTATCCCAAATTCGTACTTGATTGACTTCGCCCCGATCGCCGACGCCGTGAGCTCCACTTCGATCATATCGTTTAACTTGCAGGGAGAGAGGTATCTGCAATTTGCCTCCACGCGAGGCAGCCATATGTTACGGTCATCGCCTCCCCCAAATGGGTCTACGCCGAGCTTATTGTAAAACTCCTGCTCCGCCCTTTCGAAATACCTGAAATAGTTCGAGAAGTGAGCGACGCGCGCCGCATCGGTGTCGACCCAAGTTACACGGGTCCGATACCGGTATGCTTTCATGCCGGTCGACTGGTGGCGAAGCGCGGCTTTGAAGGTTTGCGAGGGTCCAAGCCAGATACAGGCGTCGTCCTCCAGAGCCCTCTGGAGGCTGGTTTATCATTCCATGGGAATTATGGCTCCTTAAATTGAGCTGGCGGCTAACAAGCCGTGCTGGGCATTACAGCCGCGGATTCGGATCGTGCGGCCCTGTTGGAAGGGATAGACGACTCCGACTTGGCCGACGGTGCTGGCCAAGTGATACTGGAATTCCTGAACTCCAATTTTGGTAATTTGAGCCAGATGGAGATTCTGGACGTCCAGGACTTGAAGAAGGCCTTTGAAATGGTGCGAGTGGAAGCGGATGGAAATGGGCGGCTAGAGGCATGCATGAAAACTCTCATCAAGCTTCTACATTTGCTTGGAGCGGGATACTATAGGAACCTCTTGATGGAAGAGCGAGACAGAGTGGGGAGGATCAACTACCGCTTTGAAGCTATGATGCAGCTAAAGGAGCGAATCCAGAGGGGCTTTCTCGATGGGCCAGGATTGGGTCAATCCAATTCCTGATCGACTCTCATGAAGCTCTGGTGAACTCCACCCGATCCATCAAGTCAAGGGTTGGGCTCCCGAGTTTTTCGCAGATAGTTGCTCTAAGCGCGCTATCGAACTCGAAACCCACGGAGTTACGTGTAAGCTCGCCCGCGACCTTCGCTGTAGTGCCGGTTCCCAGGAATGGATCCAAAACTGTGTCCCCTATCAGGGAAAACATCTGAATGAGCCGTCTAGGAATCTCCTCCGGGAAGGCGGCGCTTCGCCTTCGCGTTTTGCCAAGGGCTTGGGCGGCCCCATGAATGGACCATGCTTGGCTGAACCACACATCACGCTGGGCCTTGGTGAACGAGCTCGAATAACGAACGGCATCCTTGGGAGGGAATCTTCGTGTGTCTCCCTTTCTGAAGATAAGTATGTGTTCAAAGTCTTGGGTCACGTAACCGTTAGTCGGAAGGAAGCCGGACCCAAGGAACGCGTTTGGTTTATTCGTCGGCTTCTTCCAGACTATGAACGGAAGTGTGACGAATCCGATTCGTTCGCAGTGCTCTATGACCTTGGCATGGTTGGGGTAGAGCCTGAACCTGCCGTTCAGCGTCCGAGTGGCGTCCCCGATGTTGATGCAAGCTATGCCTCCCTGGCATAAGACGCGATAACACTCACGCCAGACTTTGGCCAACTGCTTGTGCATGAGCTCATATGCTGATGCCGCTTGGAAGCTCGCGTCGCCCTCCGACGAAGCGATTTCACTCATCAGTTCAGCTATTCTGCCGTCCATGCGTTCAAACAGGGGGTCCCACATTTCGATCATGGGATACGGTGGAGAAGTGACCACCAGCTGGATGGACCTATCCTTTAGACAGCCCATATCGCGCGAGTCCCTGAAGAAGACTTCGTGACGCGTTTCTGTTAGCGGGAGGCTTACCACGGTTTCCAGCGGGAGTATACAAGTGTGATTAATATCTCTTCCAAGCTAGGGCCTGTTGAGGCGGACGGCCTGCAACTATCCGCGTTTGATAGATCTCAGATCGCCCAGCACTTCTTCGGAGTGAATGGAAGGGTCGACCTTTTGATATATCTTGGCTATCCGTCCCTTGGGATCAACCAGAAACGTTACCCTGTACATGGAAGAACCGCCTTCCTTGAGGACGCCGAGGCTGGAGCCCAGCTGGCCCTTCGGGTCACTGAGCAGGGTGAAGTTGAGCCCATACTTGCCGGCGAACCGTTCGTGACTGCCGACGCCGTCTGTGCTGACTCCTACTACTTCCGCGCCTAATTCCCTTATCGCCTTGATTGAGTCGCGAAAGCTGCAGGCCTCCTTGGTGCAACCAGGGGTGTCGTCCCTCGGATAGAAGTATAGGACGAGCCAACGCCCAAAGTAGGACGAAAGGTTCACTTCAGTTCCTCCGGGGTACGCTACCAGGCTGATGTCGGGGAGGGTGTCTCCTACCTTGACCTTGATTTCTGCCATGTCGGTCACTGGGTCTTGCCTACCAGATCCTCGAGCTGCTTGTAGTCGGGCTCAACGCCGGGCTGAGGCGCTATCCAAGAGAACTTTATCTTGCCGACCTTGTCCAATATGAATACCGCTCTTTGGGCCACGGCATAGCCCTTAAGTCCCCCGAAATCCGTAAGCTCCACTCCATATGTCTTGATTGTGTCTCGAGAGTAGTCACTAAGGAGGGGAAAGGTGAGCGAGTTGGCGTTGGCAAAACCCTTCAACGTCCAAGGGTCGTTCACGCTGATGCCGATGACTTGGGCGTTGCGGAATGAAAGCTTGGACAGGGAGTCCCGAAGGGCGCACATCTCCCGTATGCAGGCCGACGTGAAAGCACCTGGGAAGAAAGCGAGCACCACGTTGCCCTTTCCTAAGAACTCGTCAAGGGTCCTTACCTTCCTGTCTTGGTCGGGCAGGGCCATCTTTGGCGCACTATCTCCCACTTTGAGATCCAAACTTGGTCGAAAGCGAGCTCCCGCGAATTCCTATTAAGCGCAGCTATACAACCACGCAGGAGCGTTGGGGGCCTCAAGGAGCTGGGCTGGAGGATCGTTCAAAGGACAGGTCCGCCCACAAGGCTCAAGGTACTTAAGCCTCCCTTCGAAGAGATTAAGCCGGATGGCGGGCCTCTCTTCGTTCTTCGCCCCTAGCAGCGTGGCAGTCGTAGGAGCATCAGAGGACTTGACCAAGGTGGCCTCGATAATATACGATAAGCTGCAGCGAGGCGTGAACGAAGGGTACCTAAAGTCGGAGATCTTTCCGATCAATCCTCATCACTCCAAGGTGGGCGGCAGGCCGTGCTACCCCAACGTCACCTCACTTCCGAAGGCACCCGAGCTGCTGGTAATAGCAGTGCCCGTGGCCTCTACCCTCAGACTTGTGGACGAAGCAGCTCGCAAAGGAGTCAAAGCGATTGTAATCATCGCCGGAGGGTTCGGCGAAGCCGGTCGAGCTGGCCTTGAACAAGATATCGCGAAGGCGGCAAAGAAGGAAGGCATTAGGATTTTGGGGCCCAACACTATCGGCCTCCTGGATACCTCATCCGGCATGGACACCCTGTTCTTGCCGGAGACAAAGAAGCTCCCAGATGGGAGGGAAATCGCATCTCTGCTACCGCCTCTTAAAGGAGGAGTCGTGATTGTGACCCAGAGCGGACACCTAGGGGAGGTCGTGGCCGAAGAGCTTCGTGCGAATTTCGTAGGGGTGAGGGCCATCGTCGGCGTCGGCAACCAGCTCGACGTCTCAGTAGAGGACGTGTTAGAGCATTTTTCTGATGACAAGGAGACTAAGGTGATTGCCGTCTACCTAGAAGGTGTGAAGCAAGGCCTGAGGTTCTTGCAAAAGGCCACCCACGCGGCTATGAAGAAGCCCATCATCGTCTTCAAAACTGGTAAGACCGAAGCTGGTGCGAAGGCGGCAGTAACTCACACGGCATCCATGGTGGGAGACTACAGGGTGTACCAAGCCGCCTTTAGACAGTCGGGCTTGGTAGAAGTTCAGTCACTAGAGGAACTGGTCGATGATTGCACGGCTTTCGCGATGCAACCCGAAGCTAGAGGAAACAGGGTCGCGATACTCACTAATGCTGGAGGGACTGGCGTAATGTCTGCGGATGAGAGTGCCAGAGTTGGCCTCCATGTAGGGCCTCTAGAGAAGCGGCTCGGCGGGCTCCTAGGCAAGGAGTTCGCTGCGTCTAGCTTTGCGGGAATCATCAGCATGAGCAACCCCTTGGACTTGACCGCGACCGCCAAGACAGACGAGTTCATTCGGGCCTTCGACCTTCTCGCCTCCTCAGAGGACTATGATATGATTCTGGCCTTCCCTACCCATCAACCCGCTACGATGGATTATGCAGTCGTAGATAGAATGACTTCCATAGCTAGAGACGCCAAGAAGCCCGTCGTAGTCGGAGTGATGGGGCGGTCCGAGCTTGCTGAGATCTTCCGAACAGGATTTCAGAGCCAGGGCATCCCTGCCTACGCAACACCTGAGAGGTGTGTCAGGGCGCTACGCGCACTGGCGGAGCGAAGGAGGTTACTGAAGTCGTTGGCCAACCCAAAGTGCGCGGCGAAGAAGGGCCTGCCTTGGCTGGACCGGCATAGAGGTCTACTTAGTCCCCGATTGAATGAGAGGTTGCTGCGGGCATATGGAATACCCTGCGCGAAATCTGTTTTGTTGAGAACCCGGAAAGATGTGAACTCAGTCGGGCAGAAGTTGCGATTCCCGCTTGCTGTAAAGCTGGTTTCGGGTGGGCTCGCTCACAAGTCGGACGTGGGTGGAGTCATCCTCAACGTCAAGAAGGACACCGACGCAGCATCAGCTTATTTGAAGCTAAGAGCAGTAGCAAAGAGTCTGGGCGTTCCGTTCGAAGGTGTGCTGGCGCAGGAGATGGTAGAGAGGGGGATTGAGCTGATCCTCGGCAGCACTAGAGACCCGACCTTCGGTCCCGTCTTGGCCTTCGGGATTGGAGGCACTTACACCGAGATCCTGCAGGATTTCTCGGTGGCCGTGGGCGCGATCGACGAAGGCAAAGCAATGGAACTCATACAGGAGCTACGGATGGGCCGCGTCTTGGATGGTCATAGAGGAGGACCCAAAGTGGATAGGGTCCGCATCGCCAAAGCAATGTCGGCCTTCTCCAGCGTGCTCGAAGAGAATCCTTCAATCGATGAGATCGAGATTAATCCGCTGATCGCCACCGAAGAGAGGCTTGTCGCCGTGGACGTCAGGACCGTCGTGGCGTAGGATTATGATTGGTGAAAGACTTTCGGCACTGTGGCTCCCCCAGAGAAAGCTAAGCTTGGTCGCGAAATCACGTCCCGAGAATCTCGGATTAATTCAGGCGATATTCCGCTTTGAGATGTAGTCGAAGAGCTTGACGACACCTGCCTCAAGCTTGGCTTCGTCCTCACCCACGAAGCACATCCTAAGATGACCTTCTCCACTCGGACCAGATATTGATCCCGGCACTGTTATCACTTCGGCTTCCTCGGCGAGTTTTAAGCTGAAATCTACGTCGTTGATAAGCATCTGATTGAGGTATGCCGAAAGGTCAGGAAACAGATACATCCCTGCTTGGGGCTCGATTGCACGAGCGAGCGGAAGGTGCGTAGCGACAGCATGGTACAGGGCGTCCCTTCTTTTCCGATAGACCGGCAATACCTCTTTGAGGTAGGGTTCCTTTCTGCCCCCTTCGAAGTAGGCCAAAGCTAGATATTGAGAGGGAGTAGGGCTACATATGGAGGTCATCGCTTTAAGCTTGGCCGCTTCGTCTACGAAGTCCTTCGGGCCAAACAGGTAGCCCAGCCTGAAGCCGGGCAGGGCGAGATCCTTGGAAAAGGAGTTGAGGCTGACCAAGTGGTCAGCGAGGCCCGTGTGATCGTGAATCCATACATGCCTCCCTTCGTAAAGGATGTGTTTGTAGGCCTCGTCGTAAAGCAGAGGAATGCCTCTGTCGACTACTCCATCCAAGAGTACATTCACGCTCTCTCTGGATATGATTCTGCTTGTGGGATTGTCAGGGCTGCAGAGGATGACTGCCGAGACATTTGCATTCAGGGCGGCCTTGATCTCTTCGGGGTTTGGCTGAAAACCATCTTCAAGCCTCTCCCCGACGGAGACTGCCTTCAGTTCATGCAGCTGAAGCAGGTCCCAGTATACGCTATAACATGGCTCGAAGAGGAGCACCTTGTCTCCTGGTTTGGTCAGACAAGTCAGGCTAAGGTTAAGGCCTTCGACTGCGCCATCCGTAATCATGAATTGGTCCGCTCCCACGTCGATGGACCCATATCTCTTGATATCGGCGCTCAGCTCCTGCCGAAGTTGGAGCAAACCTTTGGTCTCGGAGTACTTCGACAGGTCGAAAGGATGCTTCAAAAGCATTTCCGCAAAGGCCGCTAGGGCTTGAGAATCCGGAGGAAGGCCTGGCTGCCCTTGTGAGAAGTTGTAGACGGTCTTGCCTTCCCTCTTCTTCCTCTCCGCAATAGCGACGACCTTGCGATGAGGGGAGGGTGGTATATCGGCCACTTTTTGCGCGATCTTCATCGCAACAGGGCATTCTGCGCTGACATCATTAAAGGGTTTGGATAAGCTCATCAGGTGTCACAAAAAAGAGCCTCGGCTCGCGAAAGAGGTAAATGGGAGAGGTATTTATGCGACTGAGTAGCGGCTGATTTAAATGCAGGATGAGATACGTGGGCCTGGCAGGTTTGGCCGGGGTCCGTTACTCGCCTGGTTGCTCATAGGGCTTATCGCTGTAGTGGTGGTGTTATTCGCTGCTTGGACGTACCTCGTATGGTCGATATTCCAGCATATGTACTCGCTGAAAGCCGGTCTCGACTGGTTCCAGATTGTCTTCTATCATAATTACACCTTCATCGCCGCCGCGCTGTTCTCCCTACTACTGATCAACCCGGTAGTTGGACATAGCGACTTGTGGAGGCTAGTGGGCACCTTTTTGAGGGGTTCCCTGATGGTCAGGAGGCCTAGAGAGTATGAGGGGGAGGCTCCCGCTTACGAGCCTATGAGGCTACCGAGGCCAGGAAAGTGGATGTGGTTCCTTTGGCAGGTCATCAAGTGGTCCGCTGGTTTTGCCTATTTTGCGCTTACGGGAGGGCTCATGTTCTTGGGTAATGTGATGAACCCCATAATGATGCTGTCTATGGGGATGGGTGATTGGTCGAAGGTGCTGCGCATCTTCATGCTACCCCTCTTCCCTGCTTCTGGAACTGAACTTGTTTCGTTGATGCCTGCGATGGAGATTCAGTATCGAGTACTGTATATCGTTGCCTGGGCTGTCCTTTCAATCGTTGCCATTCGCATGATTCTGCGACTTCTGGCCAACTTGGGGACTAGAACTAGTGACATATGGCTGCGTAACGCCTTGGTGTTCATAGGTGTCATCGTCCTATCGGCCGTCTTGGGCGCGCCTTATTGGCTGATGAACGTCAGTACACCGTACGTCTACGGCGCGCTATGGACGATATTGGCAGCTGCCGCCGTCGGCTGGGCGTACCTTAAGACTACCAGCAGGAGGGTTTTCGAGACACCCAGCTCGAGGAGAACCCTGTTCAAGGGTCTGGCTGTGTTGGTAGCTATAGGCCTTGTAATCAATGTTGGTGCGGTGGTCTTCCTCTACTTGAACTGGAATAATAGCTACATCAGTTATGAGTGGGATCCCCAGACGCAGAAGGAGATAACTGTAACTGACTGGGCCTCAGGTACGGGGAATGTACAGCAGGAATCCCTTCTCAGCCTGCCAACCAGCAACGCCACCACAACACTTAGCTTGGTTCGACAGTGGGACCAGACCGCCGCCGCGACGACTATGACTAAAGAGATTGGGGCGTACAATTGGATGACCTTGGCTAGTTCGCAAATAGTGTTCTTGAACAACACGGAGTATTGGGTGGCCCCGACCTCGCCGCTCTATCCTTCGACCGACTGGATCAGCGAGCACCTGATTTATACACACAGCTCGCAAATAATGGTGATAAACACCTACACCGGCCAGCAGGTCTCCACAGAGCAGGCCTTCAGCGTGTCGACGGAGCCTCCTATCTACTATGGAGAGGAGCCACTCAATGGAGCGGCTGGAGGGTTCTTGCAGAGCGTCTATGTTCACGTCCCTGGGTATGACGAAGTCCAGAATGTCTCTTACCAGGGTCAGCCTGATTATGTCCTGACTGGATGGCAAAAGGCCTTGTGGATGACCTTCTCAGAGGGCCAGTTGGGCTTCGCGTTTTCACCCCAATATCAATCAATCGATATGCTCTTCAACAGGGATGTTTTCAACCGGGTCCAAAGCATCTTAATCCCGGGCCTCGTGGAGGACCCATCGGCATATCTTGTCACTGATGGTACCAACATCTATTACGCGGTACAAGTCTACATCGACTATCCGCTTCAGTCGGGCTTTGCGGCGAGCCCGTACCTGAGATTCTTCGGAGTCGTGCTGGTCAACGTCGCGGACGGATCCATGCAGGGATATACCGTGTCCAACCTCATCGGCAGCAATAGCACGGATTTCCTTACCCAGTTCTATCAAAACTATTACCCTACGTGGGGAGCGCCTCCATCCTGGCTCATCCCCCAGCTCAGGTACCCGGAGCAACTCCTGGGCTCTCCGACCAGCGCTGGTCAGCTCGATTACAATTTTGTCTTTCATGTGACCGACCCATTCGTTTGGCGGTCCGGGACACAGTTCTACGAAAGGCCTAATGACACGTCTGTCCAGTACATCCCGTGGGCCATTGGGAACCAGACTTACTTTGTCGGAATACAGTTGGTAGAATATGAGAATTCTGAAAGTGGGAACTTGGCGGCGATGTACGTAGCGTACGGCGGCACGAGGTTAGGCCAAATCGAGGCTTATGTGAACCCGTCCCCATCGACGACTTTCATAGGACCTACTGCTGCTGAGCAGGCCCTGCAGACCAGCGGGCAAGTGAGAACTCAGCTCACACTTCTGCCCAACTATAGGATTGGGTCGTACCTCCTTTATTCGATAGGAGGGCAGCTCACTTATTTTGTGGCCGTATACACCAACCCTGGAGCGAGCGGTGTAGTGACGCAGCTTCCATTTATCACGGCTATTAATCCCACTACAGGCAACGTTAGCTTAGGCGCTGACGCGGCTACCGCATACTACGGCTTGGCGGGAGTCGCTACTGTAGAGCCAGCAGCCGACATACACACGTTGCTGTCCGACGTGGCCTCGCTGGTGGCATCCGAGGGATACTCGTTTCTGAATGTGACCACGATGAATCCAACCGTTTGGATAAGCCAAGGAGTACTTTCGTTCTCGGGACTGGGCCTGAATGCAACCCTCAGCCAAGTGAACTCCTTCCTTACTACCTACGGCCATAGCAGCATCGGATCAACGATTTATGTATGGGAAGACAGTTCTCAGAATTATTACATAGGTGCGCTTGAATCCGGAGGTGCTGGAGTAATTCAGCTGTTTTACGTAGAAATCACGCAGTAGCAGACAATCTCAGTGACGAGCTAGGGCTATAACGGCCACTAGGAGTATTGCCACCAAGGCTAGGACCATTAGCCTGAGGACTCCATTCCTCTCCCAAATCACTATGCTGGCATTGATCGAGTCCAAGGGGTTGCGCGAGTTGAGCATCTTCACCAAATCTAGGGCCTCCTCGTATACGAAGGTGCCCCCGTCGACTTTGATGATGTTCTCCTTCTCAAACTGGAAGGTATGCCCCTTGACGGCCAATGGGACATGCGGGCCACGACCGCTTGCCCAGTTCCGGAACTGCTCTTCGCTCACGGCTCTCAGCACGGAGAGGGAGATGCTAAAACATTTTCCCCTTAATTCAGCTAGGCTCCCTAGAGAAGGGAGCTTCTCCGTCGAATCAAGGGAGTTTGAGGTCGATGACAGCTATCTCTTTGGCAAGCTTCAGCATCTTGCTTTCGTCGATCAGCCCTTTGACGGCCAATTCCTTCAGCCCTACAAGGAGGCGCCCTTTGAATTCAATCTGGGCGAACAGGTTGAAGTCGTCGGCGGAGTTATTGCATTGAATT
This sequence comes from uncultured Nitrososphaerales archaeon, assembly GCA_964475215.1. GTDB lineage: Archaea > Thermoproteota > Nitrososphaeria > Conexivisphaerales > DTJL01 > DATKKG01. The sequence goes on along the minus strand of CAYYVT010000187.1, from coordinate 77,149 downwards.
GACGATAGTCTGCTTTGGACGTATGAGTCAATCGCCGTCTGTCTGTATGAATGTTCTTCTCGAGTCCCAGCCGAGCTATCTTGGGTCTCCATCCATTCGCGGCCAACGACGAGCGATGGCGATGGTGAATCTTGCCTTGTGCCCAAGTAAAAGGGGTAGTATAACTCGCGCGACATGTCTTCGCCAGAGATGGTTATCGTTTCAAGGCCGGGCAGCATGACTTCGTCGGCATATTTTCCAGCGGAGACTAGGGTCGCCTTAAGGCTAGTCAGGGAAGATTCTAGCCCCTCCAAGGATTGATCAAGGGATGAGGTCCTGTGTTCGAGCACGCCTTTGGCCTCTTCTGTCTCGGATTTGATTCGTTTTATTTCTCCTTGATATCGCTCCTCGGAGGCGAGTAGCTCTGCATTCTTCTGCCGATTGAGCGTTTCCAGCTCCTCTACACACCTATCTAGGGAGGCCTTTGCTTCATCTGCCTTCGCCTTCATGGGCCGGTATGTCTTTTCGAACTTCTCCATCTCTGAGCTACACTTCGTCCGGTCGGCGGACAGCCGCTGCAGTTCCTCTTCCAGCTGCTTCTGCCTACTCTGGTAGTCGTTAGCTTGGTGTTCGAGGTACGCCATCTCGGCGTCGAGAGGAGCGTCTTCAGGGAAGGAATTTGAATCCTTTCCCTTCGTTGAGCGAGCTTGAAGGTTCGATTGGTCCTCTTGAAGCTTGGTGTACTTAGCCCTGAACTCGGCCTCCTTCTGAACCGCCTCATCGTGGGCCGACTTGGCCCCTACCATCATCTCATCAAGTTTCGATGCCGCTTGGTGCATGTCGTCGTAGACGCTCTGGACGGGCATCAGCTCTAGTTGGGTTGCCTCGCTCGCTTCTTTGAATACCTTGAGTTGTTTCTCCGCTTTGCTAATCAGATGTTTGTAGTTCTTGTCTGCCTTCTGTCCCTCGGCTTCGCGTCTTTCGGTAGCGTCGGCCTCTTCCCTTCCCTTGAGGACCTTAAGATCTTCGAACTCCGTCTCCAGTGCTGCTTTGGAGCGCCTGACATGGTCCTCGAATTCTGCGACCCTGGCTTCGAGCAATCCCACCGATTCTCCACATCTGTGTAGGTGGTCCACGATGAAGCTGACGCGTCTTTCAATCGATGCCGAAGATTCGAAGGCTTCGTTCCAGGTGAACGTCGGGGTGATCTTCTCGGAGATTCTGATTCCGTAACGCATGGTCGCACGGCAACTCCCAACCACCTGTTTTGCGGCTTCAACCATGACTATGTAGTCTTTGGCAAGGAAATCTCTGCTGATTGCCGAGGACAGGTCTCGATTGTAATCGTTTTGAAGTCTGGCGTAATCTAGTAGCGCTCCAGACATGTGTTCGAACATTGTTTGGCTAGATTCTCCTGCAAAGTCCAAGTTAGTTCTCCTCCTACTGACGAGGTAGCCAAGCTGTGCGACCAGAAGGGTTGGATCGAAGCTATCAAAGGCTGAAATGGCGATAGGTTTTGTGGCGTCTATAATCCAATGGCCTCCGCGGTTGGGGACGGGTACGACGTAGAACGGATATAACTCACGCTTAATGCTCTCTACTCCCTTTGAAGGCCCAGACGAAAAGAGTTTCCCGGGGCCACGTACCTCCAAGTAAACTCGGGCATATTCCTCGTTTTCGTCGGCGGTTGGCCCTCCTCCGCCACGAAGGAATGGAATTAGGGCGTCTTCCTTCTCGGTAGCCAAGCGTCACTTTGTGTGAGAACAGTGTATAATAGTTCTGAAGTTTATTATTGTTAACTCTTTCGTTGCAACGATTGACACCTTTTTCATAGAGCTAGTCGATTCACTAGGTGATAACAGGTAGTCTCCCCTGCAGTCTCAAGGACTGGCCATCGAAAGAACATCGATATGCTAGGAAACCCACCCCCATGTCTCTTGCGCGAATCATTTCGGCCGCGAACTGGGGGTCCCTCTCCTTGTAGGGCATCAGGTCATCGGCGTCCGGTCGCTGCACTATCCATACCATATGGGATTCCGCCCCGCTCTTCACTGCGCCCTCAAGTTCGCGGAGGTGCCGTCGACCCCGTTCTGTGACTGCGTCAGGGAAAAGGGCCGTGCCGTCTCTCACCAAAGTGCAGCTTTTGATCTCTACATAGCAGGGCCGCAGCCCCGAAAGCAGGAAGTCTATGAGACTGTTTCCCAACCTGACGCCCTCCTTCAAAACGGTCCTGCCAGTGAATTCGGCGAACAGGGAGCGCCTGATCCCCTCTCTGAAGACGACGTTCGGGATAGCGGTATCAAGGGTCGCCCAAAGGTCACCGGTATTAGCCGCGATTAGGCGAAACTTGGTTTTATGGGATGGAGGAAGCACGGTCATCAACACATCGGCTCCTGGTCTAAGCAGCTCTGCGGCCGGCGTCGGATTGGGGACATGAACGTAGTAGAGCACACCTGAAACGTCTACATAGGCGGCGAATCTGTTCACCTTGGCTATGAATTTCCCTCCAACCAAGTTATGCCATTCGACTATAGGCGACGTGTCCATATGACTGCTGGAGGAGCTTCGTAGAAGCTCTTAACTTCTTGGGCCGGCGGCTGAGGAAGCACTCTCTCGCGGCGGTGATTTCGATTCGACTCCTCCGCTCAAACGTTAAATCGCCAAATTCACATGGGTAACGTATGCCCGCTACGCTCTTGGAGGCGACGAACCTAGCGAAGAAGTTCGGAGAGGTTAGGGCGCTGGACGGGTTGAATCTGAGCGTCCACCAAGGTGAAACATACGGCCTTCTCGGGCCAAACGGCGCCGGCAAGAGCACGATGATGAAGATAGCCGCTGGGTTGTTGGAAGCTACCTCAGGGACGATAAGTGTCGTGGGCTTTGATCCCATGAGGAATCCGATTGAAGCCAAATCACGGATTGGTTATGTCGCCGAAAACCCGACCTTGTATGAGTCTCTGTCTCCGAGAGATTTCTTTGAATTCATCGCATCCGTTCGTAGGATTGATTCTGGTCCTGCCAACAAGATGGCCGGACAACTGGCTAGCGCGTTCGATATGGGTCGCTACTTCGACTCTCCTATCGCCACCCTTTCGATGGGGACTAAACAGAAGGTAGCCGTCATAGCCTCCCTGTTGCACAAGCCTCAGCTACTCCTTCTCGACGAGCCGTTGAACGGTCTTGATGCCAGAAGCAGTCGTATTTTGAAGGACATGATATCGTTTCACACTCAAGGCGGGGGTGCTGTCCTTTTCTCTACCCACATCATGGAAGTGGCAGAACGGGTCTGCACTAGAATTGGGATCATCTATCAAGGGAGAATCTTGGCGGAAGGTACACTGGAGCAGCTCAGAGGCATGGCCGGAGGGAAGGATGCCACTCTTGAAGAGGTGTTCTTGAAGTTGACCAATGAAGAAGCCGAAGTCGCCGACACCGTGAAGACGTTAAGAGAGGCATTCTTTACGGACGGCCATTGATTCATACGCCTCCCACCGTATTGGGCGACCGAGAAGCTGATTTCGCCATTAGAACAACGACAAGGTGCCCTCCTCTGTTGACTGGCATTTGGCGATGTGCAGGATTCCTTCCGCGCAAAACTTATAGCAAGTCGTCTTTGAGTCATTTTGACGCTGCACTAACGTGAAGCGAAAGTGTGAATTCAAATGAGCAGTTCGAAAGAGGGCGACGGCGGTGAAACTCCCTCAATAGAGAAGGCTCCAGACGATAAATCCCATAACATGACAGGCGAATTAGAGAAGGAACTTGAGCTCGAGCGAGCGAGGGCCGACGACTATCTGAGGCGCCTACAGTATCTGCAGGCCGAATTCGACAACTATAGAAAACGTGTCGAAAGGGAGAAGGGTGAGGCGAGCCGGGCGGCCGCCGACAGGCTTTTGGTGGACCTCCTGGAAGTGTTCGACGAGATGAGCATCGCCATAGAAGTGGCGAAGAAGTCTGACGACAAGGAGACTATCGTTTCTGGGCTGGAGATGGTTTTGAAGAAGCTCGAGGCTATCTTTGCCAGCCAAGGAATGAAGCCCATCGAGGCGGTCGGAAAGGAGTTCGATCCTAACCTTCATGAAGTCGTGGAGTGGGTGGATTCTGATGAATCAGAAGGGTGTGTGACCGGAGAAGTGAGAAAAGGGTTCATGCTAAGAGGAAAAGTGATAAGAAGTAGTCTGGTGAAGGTTGGTGCAGCACGAAAGGCAACCAAAGATGGAGAATCGGAAGGTGTTTGATATTTGAGTGAGTCGAAGCCCGCACAAAAGGAGAAGATTCTGGGAATCGATCTGGGCACCACGAATTCGGCGGCGGCTATACTAGAGGCCGGCCACCCAGTGGTGATTCCAAGCGCCGAAGGCCCCACCATGGCGGGTAAGATGTTTCCCTCGGTCGTTTCCTTTACCTCGGATGGCACTCTGCTTGTCGGGGAGCCTGCAAAGAGGCAGATGGCCAGTAACCCGGAGGGAACCATCTTCGAAATCAAGCGCAAGATGGGCACGGACTATAGGGTTCGCATATATGGAAAGGAGTACACCCCGCAACAAATCTCAGCATTCGTCCTGCAGAAGATTAAGCGAGACGCTGAAGCCTACCTTGGAGTCCCATTGAGGAAGGCCGTTATAACGGTCCCGGCTCACTTTGATGACAATCAGAGGCAGGCCACAAAAGACGCAGGGGAGATCGCCGGCTTCGAAGTCATGCGCATCATAAACGAACCCACGGCGGCCTGCCTTGCCTACGGCCTGGACAAGCTGGACAAGGAAATGAAAATCATGGTGTTCAGCTTCGGAGGCGGCACGCACGACGTTACTTTGATGGACTTTGGCGGTGGCGTATTCCAAGTACTCGCGACCAGTGGAGATACCAAGACGGGCGGGGCCGACATCGACAACGCTGTTGTCGCATACTTAGTGGACGAGTTCAGGCGCCAGACTGGAATCGACTTGAACGGCGATAAAGTGGCCATGACGAGGCTAAAAGAGGCTGCAGAGAAAGCGAAAATAGAGCTCTCGAACCTCGTCAATACGGACATCGACCTTCCATTCCTGGCGATGGTGGGGACAACTCCGAAGAATTTCCATACTACACTATCAAGGGCCAAGCTGGAGGAAATCGCTACTCCTATCGTCGAGAGAGTGCGGGCCCCCATTACGCGCGTCCTAGCTGATGCCAAGCTAGAGGCCCACGACGTAGACAAAATAATTCTGATTGGCGGCCAGACAAGGATGCCCTTAGTGAGGAAATCCGTCGAGGAGATCGTCGGCAAACCGGCCGAGAGAGGAGTCGATCCAATGGAGTGTGTGGCAGTGGGTGCTGCAATTCAAGGGGCGGTTCTGGCCGGCGAGGTCAAGGATCTCCTGCTACTTGACGTTACTCCGCTCTCGCTAGGGGTAGAAACCCTAGGAGGCGTCTTCACGAGAATCATAGAAAGGAATACCACCATTCCCACCAAGAAGAGCCAGGTGTTTTCTACAGCTGCAGACTTTCAGACATCCGTCACGATACATGTCTTGCAGGGAGAACGGCCCATGGCTGGCGATAACGTCTCGTTGGGAATGTTCAACCTTTCAGGAATCGCACCGGCCCCGAGAGGGGTGCCGCAAATTGAAGTGACCTACGATATCGACGCCAACGGGATAATCAATGTGTCCGCCAAGGATCTCGGGACGGGCAAGGAGGCAAAGATCACCATAACCGCGTCGACCAAACTCTCGAAGGAAGAGAAGGATCGCATGATAAGACAGGCGGAGGATTTCGCTGAGGCTGACAAGAAGAAGGTCGAAGAGGCCGAAATTAGGAATTCGGCGGATTCCATGCTCTACACCGCTGAGAAGACCAAGAGTGACCTGAAGGACAAGATCTCTCAAGACCAAGTTGCCAGCATCGACAAGGCGGCCGGTGATTTGCGAACATCCGTGGCTGGCAAGGATGTAACTGCCATAAAGGCCGCCACCGAAGCCCTTTCCAAGGTTCTGCAGGAGGTCGGAGCTAGCGTGTATCAGAAGGCGGCCGAAGCTCAAGCAAAGCAACAGCAGGCTGCGCAGGCCGGCCCCAAGCAGGAGAGTGCCCAGACCGAAGGGCCGCAACCGGGGCAGGGCGAAAAGGTGGTGGACGCCGACTACAAAGTCGTGGATGAAGAAAAGAAGTAGAGATTGTTCCTTCAGGACTTGATGGGCCGTGAGTGGTAAGCGCGATTATTACGATGTCCTAGGGGTTGCCAAGAGCGCCTCTAAGGACGAAATCAAGAGCGCCTACCGCAAGCTGGCTTTACAGTACCATCCTGACAGGAATAAAGCACCCGGAGCCGAAGAGAGGTTCAAGGAGATATCCGAGGCATACGCCGTGCTTTCCGATGATGAGAAAAGGGCGCAATATGACCAGTTTGGTCATGCGGGGATAGACAGCAGATACTCGCAGGAGGATATCTTCAGAGGGGTCGACTTTGACGAGATACTTCGTGGATTCGGGTTCGGCGGGTTCGATAACATCTTCGAAGGCCTGTTCGGATTCGGGGCGCAACGGGAGTCACCCAAGGGCAAGGACCTTCAGGTGGGGGTGTATGTGTCTCTCGAGGAGGTGGCAAAGGGCGCTGTGAAGCAGATCGAGCTCGATCGGATGGAGAAATGCGAAGTGTGCCAGGGCTCCGGTGCCCAGCCCGGCACGAGCGTCAGGACCTGCTCCCAGTGCAATGGCGCTGGCCAAGTTCAGAGAATACAATCGGCGGGATTCGCTAGGTTGGTCAGGGTTGAAACTTGCCCCAGGTGCTCTGGGTTGGGGCGGATTGTCGAGACACCATGCCGCAATTGCAGAGGGGGTGGGCTGGTTCAGAAGCACAGGACGCTGGATGTGAAGATCCCAGCCGGTATAGAGGACGGCTATAGCTTAAGATTGAGCGGTGGCGGGCATGAAAAGCGTGGAGGGACTGGTCCAGGCGATCTGTATGTGATGGTGCGTGTAAGGCCGCATCCAATCTTCAAGAGAAGCGGGCCGGACCTGCTGTCCGAAGTCAACGTAAGTTTCCCAAAGGCTGCCTTGGGCACGACGGTGAGTATCCCCACGATCGATGGGAAGGCGGAGCTCAAGATACCTTCAGGCGCACCGAATGGCACAGTATTCAAGTTGAAGGGGAAGGGGTTACAGAAGCTTAACGGATGGGGCAGGGGCGATCAATTCGTCAAGATGAACGTCGAAATCCCTCGCAACCTGAACTCTAGGCAGAAGAAGCTACTCGAAGATCTGGATAGAGAGCTATCTTCCGGTTGAGCTCCTAAATGATGATGCGTTAGTTTTAATGAGGGGGCAGTGTAGGGTCAGGCTATTGCCATCTCCCGTGAAGCCGAAGGACTTTACCCGTTATTCTCTTCTTTCTGAGCCATCGGTATCACCGAAGGACGGCACCGTGGCGATCACGGTCTATCGCGCGAACCTAGGCGCGGACGAGTATCAGGGAAACGTGTGGGCTGTCCCCTCCGCCGGCGGCAAGCCGAAGAAATTGACTTCGTCTGGTAAGGATGGTGTGCCGAGGTTTTCGCCAGACGGGAAGCGCATCATCTTCGCTTCAAAGAGAGGAATCAGGAAAGGAGGCAAGGGGAACGCTTTGTACCTGATCGATGCCAAAGGGGGAACAGCCAAGCTTCTCTACCGGTGCAAGAGGACCATGGAGGCACTTGCGTGGTTCCCCGATGGCAAACAGGTCCTTTTCACCTCTGCAGTAGGCGAGGCGGAAGAAGACGTCAAGACTATACGCCGCATAAATGTTTGGTTCAACGATAAAGGATTCGTCTACAATGTCAGGCGTCACGCCTTCGTCCTAGACCTTGCAACCCGCAAGGCAAAACAGGTGACGGAGGGGGAGTTCGATGTAGAGAAAGCTGCTGTCTCGCATTCTGGTAACAAAATCGCCTATGTGGCTTCAACTGACGACATCAGGCCGTATCTTACGGATATCATGGTCAAGGACCTGAAGAGCGGTGCGACCGAGAAACTGACGGAGCATGACATGGAGATATCGTCCGTAGCTTGGAGCCCGAACGACGAGCAAATCGTATTCTTAGGCCACCGCAGAGCCCTAGGGTCCGTCACGCACGAGCATCTGTGGGTGGTGGATTCCTCTGGAGGGAAGCCAAAGCAGCTTGAGAACATCGACAGGAGCAAGACCAATTCCTTGAACAGCGACGTCCGGAAGGGTGGGGTCAATCCTGACCCCAAATGGGTGGGCGAAGAGATCTTCTTTCTAGTCAACGACGCTGGTTCCGTCCACCTGTACGGGCTGAATCCCAACGTGGGCGTGCCCAAGCTTCTGGTCGGAGGTGAGCGGAGCATTGAGGCTTTTGAAGTGAAAGACGGCAGGATTTTCTTCACATCGATGGAATCAGCCAAGCCCGTGGACCTGTACGTGTATGATGGCAGGGTAAGGCAGCTTACGGAATTCAACGAAGGGCTAGGGCAAACCCTCAACTTGCGGCAGCCCGTGCCCTTCCACTTCAGGGCAAGCGACGGAGAGCTCATCGACGGTTGGACTGTACGCCCGACGGCCCCCGGGAAGGTCCCTACTATACTATACATCCATGGAGGCCCGAAGACAGCCTTTGGACACGCCTTCATTCATGAATTCCAAGTATTTGCTTCAAGGGGCTATGCGGTGATATTCATCAATCCGAGGGGAAGCGATAGCTACTCTGAGAAGTTCGCGGACATCAGAGGACACTATGCGGAGCGCGACTACCTTGATTTGATGGAGGCCGTTGACTATGCAGGATCTCACTTTGACTTCGTAGATGGAGAGAAGCTCGGGGTGGCTGGAGGCTCCTACGGTGGGTACATGACGAATTGGATAGTTACGCAGACGGACCGGTTCAAGGCCGCCGTGTCGGACAGGTCCATTTCCAATTGGTGGACCTTCTGGGGCACCAGCGATATCGGGCCCTATTTCACAAAGGACCAAATGGGCAACGATCCATGGGATCATGAGGACGAGACCATGTCCAAATCTCCAATTCGATATGTCCGAAACGTCAAGACCCCCATCCTATTCGTCCATTCAATGGAGGACTACCGGTGTTGGATGGTCGAGGCGCTGCAGATGTTCACCGCCTTGAAGTATTTTGGAAAGGAAGCCGAGCTTGTGCTCTTCCCGGGAGAGAATCACGAGCTTTCGAGAGGCGGAAAACCCAAGCATAGAGTCATGAGGCTTGAGTGTTATCTCCGGTGGTTCGACTCTCATCTGAAATAACCAGCGTCATATGGATACTTTCAGCCCACCGTTGCGCTTGAATACGAGGAGCACGACCATTCCAATCCCTGCCATGCCGGATACGGACGTCATCTATCAGGAGGCCTGCCTTGGCTAGGCTAGTTGAAACTTGGGATTAGATGGGGTGGGCTTGGGCCGCAGCTGGACCTCTTCTGTCTGAGCCAGCCCTAACTTCCTCCCCTCGGCAAGGCGTTTTTCTACATAGTGAACTATGATCATAAAAGCGACTAGCCAAGGGAGAAAGAGTATCTCTCCTATGACGTCGTGGAAAGTCTGGAAGCTTTGCGCTGGATAGTATTCGGTGTAATATGCCAGGAGTATGATCCTGAATATGTTTACCGATATCGTGCCGAGGGCTCCCAAGAAGGTGTAGACCACAAGCTTGATGCCGCCTATCCTCTGCTTCAGGAGGAATGCGATTGCTATTCCAGTGAATATCAGGAAGCTGTCAACGCCTGCAGAAGGCCAGTAGACGACGAGCGCCTTCACCGTCCCTCCCGCGTTGATGAGCATGATGTTCCCGAAGGATGTAACGTTGACAAGCTTAGTTGCCTTCATGATGTAGGTGGCGATGCCCACGAGCACGGGCACGAAAGCCTGCAGCGGTCCCAATTCGTTATATGGGAAGATGGCGTCCAACAAGAGGACGATCGCCATCAGGACCGTATACACAAGTGTGAACAGGAAGGCCCTGAATTGCCCAAGCCCGGTCAGGTCGACAATCAATGCCAACACCAAGGCAAGGTACACCACCGTAACCCAGAATTCATGCCAGCTGTAAATGAGAAGGCTGGGGGCGACGCCGAAGTAGGTGCCAGCTTGGGTGATGAACTGCAACGAGCTAGGATCGTAGTAGAAGATCAGGGAGAGGAAGATGGAACAGGCGAGGGCTAGTGCCAGCTTGGTCTTATTCATTCTGTACGTGGCATCTAGGCCCTCGATTGCCACGAAAACTAACACAAGAAGAAGGCTCCCCTTGCCTTCATTCCATCCCGCTTCAAGTTCGACCGGGTTTGAAGCGTAAGCTGCGGCCAAAGGCAGAACGAGGAAAATGACGAGGAGGGCTAGGCCCAGCCTCTTGTCGGTTGACAAAAGGGCCTTCAGGCTTAGGCTTCGGAAGACGATATTTAAGTCTAGTTTACGCTCTATCCGAAAGTGGCCGTTGGGTCAAAGCAGATAGAGGCGGCGTGAGGACATAAAAGGAACAACTTAAAAGGTCTTGAATCAGGCGCTAGGCTATGCCCAAGGCGGGCTATTGGCACAGTCTCAGTCATAACGGCGTGGTCTTTACCCCTCCATACGAGCCACGAAACCTAAGGCTGAGGTTCAAGGGTGAATTCTTCTCATTGAGCCCTCTGGCTGAGGAAATGGCCTACTCATGGGCCAAGAAGAAGGATACGGCATACGTCAGTGACCCCGTATACGTCAGCAACTTCTGGAAGGATTTCTCCAGAGAACTGCCGGCTGAACACAGGTCAGCCTCCCTAAACGACCTCGATTTTATGGAATTCAACAATCAAGTCGACTCCGAAAAGAAACAGAGGGAAACGCTTGGCAAAGCGGAGAAGAGAAGGCTGGCATCTGAGCGAAAGAAGGCAAAGGAGGCGTTAAAGGAGAACTACGGCTACGCCCGGATTGACGGCAAGAGAGTCGAGATTCAGAATTGGGTGGTCGAGCCTCCTGGTATCTTCCAGGGCAGGGGCAGCCATCCCATGAGAGGGAGATGGAAGCCGAGAATTGAAGAGCGGGATATTACGCTTAACCTAGATCGAACTGCCAAAGCGCCTCCCGGCAACTGGGGAAAGATAGTCCACGAGCCTTCTTGCATGTGGCTAGCCTCTTGGGTGGACGGCTTGTCAGGGAAGGTCAAGTACGTTTGGCCTCATGAAAGCAGCTTCCTGGCCCAAGAGAAGAACAGGTCCAAGTACGACAAGGCACTCAAGCTTGAACAGACTATAAGTCGCGTTCGGAAGAGGATAGAAATGGGTCTAGCCAGTCGCGACAAGCAAACACGAAAGGTTGCCACAGTCTGCTATCTGATAGATCGATTGTGTATGAGGGTGGGTGACGAGAAGGATGAAGACGAAGCGGACACGGTCGGCGCCACAACGCTAAGGGTAGAGCACGTGACCATAAAGGACGGAGACATCTTGTTTGACTTCTTGGGCAAGGATAGTGTAAGATGGCTGAAGGTTCTCCGAGATGTTAAGCCACGGGTAATTGCGAACTTCGAGGAGTTCCTGACGGGAAAGAAGCCCGAGGAGCTCGTGTTTGATGGAGTGACGTCGTCGAAGGTCAACTCATATTTGGGGGGCATCGTTCGCGGCCTGACGGCTAAGGTTTTCAGGACCTATCATGCGACTAACGTCGTCAGAGACTACCTGTCATCGGTCGAGGGTAAGGCAGAGGAAGACGACCTCGAGCTTGACCTCTATCTCGCGAAGATGGCCAACCTTCAAGCCGCGGTGCTGTGTAACCACAAAAGGACCCCGCCCAAGAGCTGGGATGAAAGCCTTAGGAGGAAGGAGGAAAGGGTCAGAGAGCTGAAGATTGGCCGACCAGGGACGGACAAGCAGGCAGAGGCATCCGAGAGACGCCTTCGCAAGGCGGAGTTGTCCTTGGAGATAGCCAGGAAGACTAGAGATTACAACCTGAATACATCTCTCAAGAACTATATCGATCCAAGGGTGTACAAGGCGTGGGCCGACCACGTGGGCTTCAATTGGCAGGCCTTGTACCCAAAGACGATGCAGAGGAAGTTCAGCTGGGCCAACAGATCCAAGCTCGACTGGATGACCGTGAGCATGGTTCACCGGTAAGGAATCTTTTGCCGGATTCGGCCATGTGAAGGTGCGAGGATGTCCCGCGAGGGCTTTTGAGGCCAACGAAGGAAATATATAGTGACACCCAGAGAAGCTCTCACCGAGGGCTGGTAGTTCAGAGGTAGAATACTCCCTTGGCATGGGAGAGGTCGGGGGTTCGAGTCCCCCCCAGTCCACCACCAATCTGCGAATTGCGTTTCAAAAACAAGCTCGTAGTTAGTTTAATACCGTTTGCGCGTACTTGGGTGGTATCTGGTCGTGATCGTCGCTGGATTCAAACCACTCACCGGCGTGCAATGTGAATCGACCACCTGCAGGAATCTGCTCGCATCCGAAGGCCACGAGCTTTCGGAGCCGATGATCTTCGGGCTTGGCTCTGGCATCGGCTTCACATATATGGATAGGTACGATAGGAGGACGGGCATGCGCGAACCTGTGGTGCTATGCACCGCGAGGCCGGGAGAAATGGCCAAGAACTTGGGCGAGGTTCTGGGTCCAAAGCTCATCATAGAAGAAACCGTCAGTCGGAGTCAGGCTTGGGCGAACTTGCTCAGAAGGCTCGACTGTGGCAAGCCGTATGGCCTAAAGCTAGACCGGTTCTATCTGAACTACATCGAGAAGAATTCTCATTTCAATGCACACTACTTGACCGCCTGTGGGTACGACGAATCGAGCCTTTATGTGGTCGACGTGGGAAGTCAAGAAGTACGAAAGCCTAGTCTGCAGAGCATTGAACGGGCGAGATCGGCGAAAGGTTTCATGGCTTCAAAGAACCTCGGTCTTTATTATGAATGGAGACCTCCTCTCAATTTTGAGGGTGCCTTGAAGAGTGCTCTTACCAAGACGGCGGCGCAGATGCTCTACGGGGGCTCCACCTTCTCTGGCGTTAAGGGCATCGAAAGGTTCGCCGAACGTGTAGCTGGATGGTGGAAAAATCCAAACTTCGGATACCAACTATTGAACCATTACGTAGCATGGGAGGGAGATGGCGAGGCACGTGGTGGCTTCCGGAACCTTTTCGCTTGCTTCCTCGACGAAGCGTCCGCTGTTCTTAACAACGGAGAGTTGATGGTGGTAGCCGAATCGTTTCGAGCCGTGGCTAACGGCTGGTCGGAGATTGACGAAGCCCTTAGACAGCTATGCTTTAAACAAGATAATGTCACGTCGAGCTTGATGAACGCGGCCAAGGCTATCAAGCGGCAGGCCACGGCGGAGGCTATAGCCTATAGGAGCATAGAGAAGGCTGTGATTCCTTAATCCATTATGACCCGACGCGCTCATGTGTTTCTTCGTCGGGAAAGTAGGGTCAGTCCCCCGTCTATGGGTGGTTGACCCACTTCGACCTCCCGCCGCCATAGATTTCCTTCTTCCAGATAGCGGGTTCGGTCTTGTACCTGCGGATGGCTTCTTCGACAGCGGGGAAGACGATATTTCGACTTTTGCCTGCGACAATCACCATTACAAGAGTCTCCCCCACCCTGAAACTTCCTTCGAAATGGTAGATGACGGCAAGTTGGAGCTTGTATTTTCGCTTTATTTCTTCGCATATCTTCAGAAGCATCTTGTCGGAGTATTGTGGATAGGTTTCAATTACTAGCTCCTCGACCTCCCTCTTGCCGAGGCCTGAAGCCTTGACGAGTCCGATGTATGAAGCGACGGCGCCAGACGTTCCCTTGACCAAGTTCACTGTCGTGGCCATGAGCTCGTCGTAATTCAGGCTGCCCTTCGCGTAAATCCCGGATGGTGGAAGCTGAGAACTGACAGCCTTAGCCTTCACCAAATGCTTCGCAACCTCATTTAGGTCTTGATGGGCTTCCTTTTTAGCTTGGTGCCACAAAGCCTACACAACATGTCCTTGGGGGGTTTGCTGTAGCTCTTGAAACAGGCAGGGCAATAGTATGACCATTCGAACTGCTTTGAAATCCCTTGAGTGTTGGACGACTTTGTAGTCAGACCCATGGAGGAAGCCACGTTCTGAAGCGAGTAATCGTCGGACATGATCGTGACATCGGCATGACCTTCGTTCCTAAGATAGATCGCAAGGCTGATGACAGAGATGTCTGTGTCGGAAAGCCTAGCGCCCTCTCCCATCTGTCTAATTTTGGCCTTTACCGTGTTCATGATGTCAGGCGTGGCCTCCATTACGGCTAGATCTCTTGCATTCTGCGCTTCCTTACGGAGGAATGACGAATAGCCTCTTCCTCTTGCCTCATCGATAACCGAAGGTGTGGTGTACATCTTCAGGTCTATGCCTGACTGTAGTAGACCTGCTATGACAGCCGATGTGTCGAGGACCAGGGTGCGTTCCTTATTGTTGTATGACATTTTCACTCAATAACTTTGAAAGTTGCTTGAAAGGCTGGGGGCTGAACCTTACAAAAAGGGCCGGCTCGGGGGCGAGTGAAACGTGAATCTCGTCTCCTTCCTTTGCATCGAATACCTGTTGCCCATCTATGGTAACGTCAAAGGCGGAGTTCGAGGATACCTTGATGTCCTGAACAGGGAGGACCACGGGAGGGATCCGGTTTATGGGTAACACCGGAGCAACTATGAAGACCTCAAGCGACTCAAACACGACCGGACCGCCTGCCGAATAAGAATAGCCAGTCGACCCTGTCGGCGTCGAGATTATTAATCCATCCATCTTGGACGACATCGACCTATCAAGGAACCGTAATAAGAATGACGGAGTAACATCGTGATGCGGCCTGGCGAGATATACCTCGTTAAGTGCGTCCGGTAAAGTCTTCTTGTTAGCCTTCGTTCTAAGCCTGATGCGTCGTTCAATGTAGTAATCGCCAGACTTCAACCTCTCGACGGCAATCGGAAGGTCTCCTAGTTCAAGCTCGTTGAGAACTCCCCGCCCTCCTAGATTGAGGCCCAAGATCGGCATTTGCTTCCTCAGGCCGCGTACGACGGTGAGGAGAGTCCCATCGCCACCTAAGCTCAAAACGAGATCTTGTTTGTCGAACGCCACCGCTTGAAGCGAAGGGAGGTCTTTGCAATTGCGGTGTCTGGCAGGAGCCACGAGGGAGACATCGAAATGGGCGGTAAGGACGTCGATGATTTCGTTCAGAGCTGGCGTGCCTATGACGCTCGTCTTCGAAACCACGGCGACGTTCTTCACTACCTTAGCCGCCAGGACCATCGAACTAGGTGTTGAGGCAGGCATTTAATAAATCTGTCATTCTACATCCGGGCAGTTAAGTTAATGAACGGAGCGGGCGAGGACTAGCCCGGCCTCAATGATTACACGGAAGAGCCGGCTGACACCTGTGATGTAGATTATGAGTGATGAGAGGTCCCACAACCCAGCGAGGGTGGCTGTCCTGTATTCGGGCGGCAAGGACAGCAACTACGCTCTATTCGAGGCTGTGAACGCGGGGTTCAAGATTGCTTGTCTTCTTTCCATAAGGCCGGCCAACGTGGAAAGCATGCTCTTTCATTTTCCCAACACCGAGCTGACCGGGCTGCAGGCTGAATCGCTTGAAATCCCCCTCTTGGCGCAGTATGTCGAACAAGGCCAAGATGAAATACGCTGTCTGTCTGAAATGGTCGCCGATGCGAAGAATCGATTTGAGGTGGTCGGCGTCGTCACGGGGGCAGTGAAAAGTAGGTATCAAATGGATAAGTTCGGTAGGGTATTCGAGCTTAATGGTTTGGAAGGGCTAAGCCCCCTCTGGGGGGCCGATGAAGAGAGATACCTTAGGAGATTGGTGCCTGCGGGCTTCAGGGCGATTGTCACACGAGTAGCTGCGCTGGGGCTAGGTCCAGAATGGGTAGGAGCCGAGCTGGACGCAGAGAAGATAGAGGAACTAATTTCTCTCGCGAGAAGGAACAGGTTCAATCCATCTCTTGAGGGGGGAGAGGGAGAGACGTTCGTTCTAGACATGCCCCTGTTCAAGAAGAGGATTGTCATCACAGAAGCGGAGAAATCTTGGAATCGAGGCGAAGGGACACTAAGTATTAAAAAGGCTATTCTGAGAGACAAAACCGCTGATGTTTGAGAAGATTAGAGAAAGCCTACAGTCGGCAGTGAAGAGGCTGTTTGATGCCGATGTCGTAGACGAAGTCGCAATCAAGGAATTCGTCAAAGACATACAGCGAGCCCTGATTCAAGCTGACGTCAATGTCAGGGTGGTCTTTGAGCTCAGCAAGAGGGTTGAGGATCGTCTTATGGCCGAAAGGTTGAAGCCGGGTGTTTCCCTAAAGGAGCAAGCCATTTCGGTGCTCTACGATGAACTTACGAAAATCATGGGGACCGAAACGAAGCTCAATCCTCCTTCCACCGAACCCTACACGATTCTACTGATCGGAATCCAAGGCTCCGGCAAGACGACTGCGGCTGGGAAGCTAGCGAGATATTTCACGCGGAGGGGGTTCAAGGTGGGTCTTGTATGCGCTGATACGTTTCGAGCTGGAGCCTACGATCAGCTAAAGACTCTGGGAGAAAGGACTCAGACAGAAGTGTTCTGGGAGGAGAAGAAGAATCCAGAGGATATAGCGGTTGACGGAAGGAAACACTTTGTCGGTGAAGGTCAACGGCTCATATTGGTTGACACCGCTGGCCGGCACAAGGAAGAGAAGTCATTGCTGGAGGAAATGAAAAGGATAGAGAATCGCCTTCGGCCTGACATGGTGCTTTTGGTGATTGATGGAACAATCGGCCAACAGGCCTATGCCCAAGCCGCAGCCTTCAACGCAACCACGAAGGTGGGTGGAATTATAGTCACGAAGATGGATGGAACAGCCAAGGGAGGCGGAGCCCTGGCTGCAGCCGCTGCTACTGGTGCGAAGATTGTCTTCGTGTCTGCCGGCGAGCGTATAGATGACTTGGAGGAGTTCTCGCCGAGCCGTTTCGCGGGCAGAATGCTAGGGATGGGAGACCTTCATGGCCTCATCGAGAAGGTCAAAATGGCCGGGACGGAAGTGGATGAAGCCACCGCCAAGAGGATTACTTCGGGAAAGATGACCCTAGAGGACTTCTACGCCCAAATGGAGCAACTGAACAAGCTAGGCCCTCTGCAGAAGATAATGGAGATGATGCCCGGCCTGCCCAAACTGGAAGAGGGGGCTGCAGAAGAAATGGAACAGAAATTCAAGAAATGGAGGGCAATAATCAGGGGCATGACCCCAAGGGAGCGCAAAGATCCTAACTTGATTAACTCGTCTAGGACCAAGAGGATCGCCAAAGGATCAGGGGTTTCAGAGAAGGATGTGAAAGATATGCTGACTGCCTTCGAGCAAGGAAAGAAAATGATGAAGAACGCGAAGAGCATGCGGATGAACAAGCAGCTCTTAAAGCAGCTCAAGGGGAGCGGCCTAGTCTAGATGAGAGGTGCAACGAAGGCGTCAGCCAAGAGCATACTTGGAGAAAAGGCGTTATGCACTTGGTGTCTAGGCAGACAATACGCATCTTCACAGGGCGAAATAGAAAGGGTCGGCTCCCTGATTGCGAAGAAGTTCGGCTTGACGCCCTCCAAGACGTGCGAGTTTTGTGGCAATGTCTTCGAGCGGCGAAAGGAAATTGAAAGCCGTGTAGTCGACGAACTTTGCGAAATCGAGTTCTCGACATTTCAAGTTGGAGTAATGTTGTCCAATGATTCTGTAGACAATGAAGATGAGATGAGGTCCAAGCTTAGACTGAGTAGCGGAATCACTTTGAAGAAGGGGTTGACGACGATGTTCAGGCGGGATCTGGCCGAGCGACTACATAAGACTCCTTCTTTGAGGAATCCGGAAGTAACGGTAAGAATCGGCCTCCCGGAAGAATCCATCATAGTTGAATGCAAGCCCATCACCATCTATGCAGAATACCTCAAGCTGAAAAGAGGGATTCCGGTCAGGGCAACGGCATGTCTAACCTGCCGGGGTGAAGGTTGCGGGGAATGTGGCTGGACGGGCATAGTGAGGGATGAGCCAAGTGTGGAAGCCGCTTTGGTGAACGCCTTCCTGAAGGCCTTCGCTGGCGCAAAGGTTAGGATCAGCTGGTCTGGAATAGAGGAAGATTCCACCTTGATCTTGGGAGGCGGAAGGCCGACCTACCTAGAGGTGGTAGCTCCGAGCAGAAGAGAATCGGGCCTCTTCCAGCTTAACATGACACCCACCGTGGGCGTCCAATTCACCCGGGTAGAACTCGCTCCGTTGGAAAGGAACAAGATAGAGGACTTGAGTAAAGAAGTCTTTGTTACCGCAGACTTCGAATCCGAACTGAGCGCCGCCGATATCAGGCTATTGGAGCAGGCATACAAGAAAAGGGACTTGAATGTACTTGGTGACAGGAGGTCCAAGCCCAACAGGGTCCACGAATTGGTAGTTTTCAACTCAGGGAGAAGAGCAAGAATGCGCTTCCTCTTGGACAATAGGATAAGCCTCAAACAGCTACTCGCCATCAAGACGGGCGCGGAAGGCAAGGCAGCGGAGATTCAGCCTAGCTTTGCAGACCTGTTGCCCACGAACCGGGTCTTGATGGCGGAAAGCGATGTTGTCGGATTTCATAGGGTTAGCGACTGAGGAAAAGCATTAATTATGGGGAGCAAGGAGGCCTGCTGTAAGCAAGCAACCGTGAGAGTTCATTGCCACACCATAAAGGAGTCAGACGCAAGACCAGAAGCCTGCTGACATCGAAAGCCAGACCAGGGCTCTCTAGGCTTATGATTGAGTATAGTGTGGGTCAGAAGGTCGCCATAGACATCGAGCCGAGTCAGCCCAAAGGCATGCCCCACCGGAGGTTCCAAGGCTTGGTTGGTGTCATCCAAGAAGTCAGGCCGCGGGCTGTAGTAGTCGACGTCCCGGTCGGAGACAAGACCAAAAGGATAATAGCGCGCTTGGAACACGTCAAACCAATCAAGTGAATGGGTTCTTGGTTGAAGAAATGGAACGGAAACCACTTACAATCCATGAAGCCAAGAAACTGCTGGAGAAAGTTGATCCTGAGAAGGCCGACCAGATTCAGAAAAGAACATTGGATTACGTGACCAAGTTCTCTAGCATCGACGGCGAAGATGCTAGGGCGATGGTAAGGGAGTTGGTCAAGGAGACAGGTCTGACGGAGCAGGAGGCCGTCGAAGTTGTCAACATAATGCCGAAGACCCGTGAGGAGCTCCGGACGTTCACGGTGGGTTGGAGGAAATTGACTCCAACTGACGTTTTGGATAAAATACTGAGTATCCTGAATTCTCGGCGGCCCAAAGCCTCGTCTTAATCTTTAAATCTTAGTTCCGACGTTTCTTTCATGTCTGACGAAGTGGGCTCGATGGGAACATATGACGTCGACAGCTCGTTTTCCCGCCCAGGCTGCCATCTGCAATTCTAAAACGAAGAGACAAGTGGATAGCCAAATGACCTTTCAACCTCAAATCAAGAAGTATGAAGAGTATTCGTATGTCCTCGATTTCATGCCTAGGGCCCGCTCGAAAATAGTTCACAACAGGGAAGGCTTCATCGTCCAAGCCCTAGGAGAGGAGTACCTGACACTCCTGGAACTGCTAGCTTTCAATAACGCTCAATTCGCACAGGAGGAAAAGGTATACATTGGAAAGGACCGTCGGGACAAAGTCATCAGTGTTTTGGGCAAGCTCAACTACGAAGACCTCACGCAGGGGGCCAAGAACGAACTCCCGCTCGTAATCGAAGCCTTGGTCAGGGATGGAGAGCAGAAGTACGTCAGTTACTTTAACAATCTTCAGCCGATAACGCCTAGGCTGCATGCGCTAGAGTTGATCCCAGGAATCGGGAAGACATTAACAGTAGAAATCTTGGACGCGAGAGACCGAAAACCCTTCGAATCATTCGCCGACATTCAAGCCAGAGTGGGCTTGAAAGAACCTGCAAAACAGATAGCGAAGAGAGTATACGACGAACTCACCGGCCAGACACGCATCAACATATTCATCAGGAAATAGGCTATGAAGTCGGCCAAGCTTGGGCAGCACTTCTTGACTGATAATCGAGTGCTAGAGGATTTGGTTGAGCAAGTGCCACCTGAAACCAAGGAGGTGCTAGAAATAGGGGTGGGAGACGGACGATTGACAGAGAGGCTGCTTCAAGCCGGATTCAAAGTGATAGGCTACGAGCTGGACAGCAGACTGTATTCGATAGCAAGAGAACGCATCATGGGAAATCCCAGATTAAGACTTATCTTGGGAGACGGATTCTCTGATGACGAAAGACATGATGTAGTGGTGTCTAGCCTCCCATACTATGCTTCAAGAAGTTTCGTGGAGTGGTTCGCCGCCTCCTCCACTCCATTAGGCTTGGTTGTGCTTCAGAAGGATTTCGTAGACAAAATCAGTTCGAAGCCGGGAAGTCGTAAATATGGTACATACTCAGTTTTAGCCTGTTACTGCTTTCGGATGAAGGAATTGTTTGTCATACCTCCCATGGCCTTTGAGCCACGGCCGAAGGTGTATTCTTCTGCGCTGAAATTGGAACGCCTGAGGACCTTTTCTAACGCGGGTTTAGTCGCTTTGAAGTTGAAATTGCTTTTCAGTTACCGGGGAAGGCGCGTACGTTCTTTCGTAAGAGATTCTAAGAGGAGACGGTTGTGGGAAGGTTTGACGGAATTGGACGAGGGGTTACTTGTGAAACGGGTAGAAGATCTCTCGCCACAGGAGGCCTTGAACGTGATTCGTGGGATGGCGTCAAGTTGACCGATGTCTATCAGCCAAGTGACGACAGCCTTTTCCTATACAGAGAGGTGGTGAAGGTTCGGGCAGATAGGGTAGCCGAAGTAGGTGTGGGGTCCGGCTTCGTCCTTCGCCACTACGTCAACGCCAACGCACCGGACCTAGCCCTGGGTACGGACTTGAATGCTAAGGCATTAAAGATGGCACACAACATGGATCCTTCCAATTCGACCGAATATGTGCGTTGCCGATCATGCGACTGCTTGAGGGAGGGCTCATTTCGGATGGTTTTCTTCAACCCTCCTTACCTCATAAATGAGGGAGAAGAAGACTTGGCAACTTCTGGCGGCAAAACAGGTGTAGAGGTGACATATGACATGGCGGTTAGTTCCTACAGGGCTTTGGCCAAGACAGGAAGACTAGTCTTCCTAGCCTCGAGCTCGTCCGACATCGATGGTTTATCCAAGTTGCTACACGATGTTGGAATCGACGTGACCGAGCTGAACGCCATGAAGCTCTTCTTCGAGGAACTCATCGCCTTCATGGCAATCAAAGGAACTGTCAATCGAAAATCTCGATGACGTCGCCGTTGGCGACCCTGAAATCCTTTCCGACCCTAATCGGCGGCCCCTCTTGGCCCCGCCAGACTTTTGCATATTTGAAATTACGCCAAAGGTCTTTGTGGATGTCCCTTGCCACTTCAATAACCCTGGTGTTGCGCCTGACCAAGAGCGGTCGTTCGGCGACCGTCCCGCTGGCAGACCTGGTGTTGATGCGGACCAGCTCCATATTTGCCAGGAGTGAGTCCACAAACCTAGATGGTGAGGAGAATATGTCATCAGTAGCGAAGGATGCCGCTGTCACTCCATCTATGGGAGGAGCCCGAAGAGGCGTCAGGAAGGCGCACTTCTTGAAAGCTCTACCGAAGATTACGGCCTCAACATCGTCCAGGGTAGCGTCAGGCGATACCCTGACGATGCAATTCAAGATGTTATAGCCTCGAAGAAACGAAACCAGTTCGCTTTCGTCGAAGGTGTCCGCCCTACCTATGAGTCTCACTCCGCCCGTGGGCATGTTCCTTAGCTCGACGGCGGCCTGCTTCGGCGAGACCTCCAAGTTATGCTCAAGCGTCCATTGTTTGAACTCGGCCCAGTATTCCTTCCATGAATTCTGTGGAAGGTCTATCAAAAGCAGGTCCGAAGTTCTGATTAGATATAGGAGCCTTTCTTGTACCTGACGACCGATGCTCCGGTCATAAGGTGTTAGCATCATCTGCAGGGTGAGACCACCTAAATGATAGGCGCCCACTACCGGACCCCTGTGAGTTTCAAATAGAGACGTCTGAAGTCCGGTGAGCCTCCTGAATAGAGAGGCGGCGGTTTCAAAGGGTCCGCTGAGGGCAATCTGTGGGAATATGCCCTTCTCCACCTGCCATTCGACACGGGTGCTACCCGTCTTCCTGGATTTCGCTGTCTGGATTTCGTCTTCAAGGCTCGATATCTGTTTCTTTATGGAGACCTCCAGCCTTTCCGTCGATTTGTGATGCGGCATCAGTGAATAGAATTCGCGCAGGAGCTTCACCTTCTCCTTGGGATTCTTTGCAGCGCGAGCTTGGGCCCAGCGGGCTCTAGCCTCAGCTGTGAGGTTCGTTGGCAACTGGCGACTTGGCTGAACCAATGGTTAAATCCCTGTTTTTAATGTTCCCCTCGGAACGAGATGAAGCTAGAGCGCCTTAGTGTGGCCATGGTCGAGCCAAGGTTTGGCCTTAACGTTGGTTATGTCGCGAGGACCATGAAGAATTTCGGAGTGGGTCGCCTGTTCATCATTGGAAGGGAAGGCATGCCTCCCTCCGCCTACCGTTTCGCTTCACATGGAGCGGATGTAATCAGAAATGCCCAGGTACTAAGCTTGGATGAACTCAGACAACGGTTTGACGTGGTCGTCGGAACCACCGCCATAGTCGGAGGAAACGGGAGGAACCCTGCTAGGAAGACTGTTACGTTGGATGATTTGATCTCGGTGGGAATGGACCCAGCAAGCACGGTAATAGTCCTTGGAAGAGATACGACTGGGCTCACAGCTTCTGAGCTTCGAGCGTGTGACCTGGTGCTGCACTTGGGCACAGGGACATCCTATCCAACGTTGAACATTTCTCATGCATTGGCCATCTTGCTATATGGCCTGAGGTCTGCAAAGCCAAAGAGAATTCACCGGGTCAGCCGCTTGTATTCTGATAGGCTGCTGGAGTATTTCTCGATGGCATTGAGCTTGGGCAAATATCCTGCATACAAAAGAAGATTGGCAGTCAGAACGCTCGGCCAGGCGGTGATACGATCTGGCCTCACGCAGGAGGAAGTCGTGATGCTAATCGGGGCCTTTAGAAAGCTCGATCTCGCTTTGGAGCGACGGTTTTAGGAAACCAATATACTTTTAAACTGGACATCAACCTACGAGGTTGATTAGCTTGAAAGGACGAAACTACAGAGAAGTCAAAGGACAACCCTACACCAGGGGCGAGTATATCAAGGGGCATCCTCAGCCCAAGATTGCGAAATTTACCATAGGCAATCCAAGCGAAGACTATGACTATGTTTTCAGACTGATATCATGCGAAAGGGCCCAGATTAGGCATAACGCACTTGAAGCCGCCAGGGTGTCTGTTAACAAGCTCGCCACCTCTCTTGGAGAGGGGAACTACTACCTCTCTGTCAAGGCCTTTCCTCACGTCATTTTGCGTGAAAACAAGGTGGTCGCTACGGCGGGGGCAGACAGGCTTTCCGAGGGAATGAGACGTGCGTTTGGCAAGCCCGTGGGTCTAGCTGCTAGAGTTGAGGATGGCAGCGTCCTTCTAGAGCTCGGGATAAAGGGGAAGAACGTACAGCAGGCGAAAGATGCCATCAAGGTCGCTTCCAGCAAGCTGCCTGTCAAGACCCGACTGGAGACCATTGAGTCACCAGCCGAGGCTTCTGGTGCTTGACGTGAGCATATCCATAAGAGAAGACCAGATAGCTCGAATAATCGCAGAGCAAAAGCCCAGGAAAATCGGAATCCAAGCTCCGGACGGGCTGCTTAACGTCGTCTTGGAGCTTGCTGAAAGGTTAGAGCAGAAACATGCAGTGGAGACGATGATTTTGTTCGATCCGAGCTACGGAACATGTGACCTCATGAATCTCGATGTGAAACGGCTGGGGCTGGACTTGATTCTAAACCTTGGTCATTCGGTGGGCGTGGGCAGGGTTGGGAAGTTCACTTATCTCGTAGATGTGGAGTACAACGTAGATTTCAAGCCTGTGCTAGACCAAGCGATAGGACGATTCAAGGATGCGTTTTCCAAGGTCGGGGTGGTGACAATAAGTAACCACAAGGCGCAGCTCGACATGGCCATTGCGTACCTAAATGAAAAGGGCCTTCATGCTATCAAAGGCGAAAGTGAGGGAGTGCTTTTCGATGGCCAAGTGTTCGGCTGTAACTACTACAGCGCCCGGAACATCGCGAAGGATGTCGAGGCGTTCTTCTTCCTAGGGCAAAGCAGATTCCACGCTGTAGGTGTTAGACTGAACACACGCAAGCCGACTTACATGCTGGATCCCTTTTTCAACCTAATCGAAGACATGGCAAAGGAAGCCGAGCACATGGAACGAAAGGCCATACTTTCTGTCCTGAAGGCAAAGGACGCTGAGAAGATAGGAATCGTAGTGAGCATGAAAGAAGGACAATTGTTTAGGAAACAAGCTGATGAGGTCAAGAGCAAGCTGAATAGGCTTGGCAAGAAGACGTATCTCTTCCACATGCGAGAGGTGACCCCACAAAGGATAGCCGCAATCCGAGGAGTCGATGCTTTCGTGGAAACTGCCTGCCCTAGGGTCGCCTTGGACAATGAGGAGTTCAATCGCCCAATGCTTTCGTATGAACAAGCGCTTGGCTTGATAAGGTTATTAGAAGGGAGAGAATTGGGGGATATGTTCGGTTCAGGATTTTGGGTGTGAAGCAGTTGACAACAGCGAAGAAAGCTAGAGCAGAGGTGGCCGCACCAGGGGACCGGCTATCGGTCATCGAAGAGTTCACGGGTTCGAGAGGAACATATGAGGAAGGCGGCGAGGTGAAATCACTCTTCGCCGGGAAGGTCGAGTATGATTCGGCCAAGAGGGAAGTGAGCGTCATCAGCAAGGGGACAAAGAGCCCTGTGCCAGTCAGAGGAGACATCATTTTGGGGGTGGTCGAAGCTCAGCAGGGCGCTGGCCTGCAGATTCGAATATATTCAGTGAACGACATGGAGGTCAACAACAATCTGATGGGAATGCTGCTCACGCGGACAAGGGCATCCAGCCCGAGCAAGCCTGGCGATGTTGTACGTGCAGCAGTCACGAGCACGGCAAACGGGATGATTTTTCTGGGATTCAGAGAGATGGAACTCGGCGTCATCAAGACTTGGTGCTCCCTTTGTGGAGGGCTTATGGAAGGAATGAGCGGAGGGAAGGCCAAGTGCTCTGTCTGCGGCAACATTGAATACAGGAAGATGGCCGGGTTCGAGGAATTGCATGAATTCCGAGAAAGGCCGAGGCGGTACGGCGGAAGGCGCCATGACGACCGAAGGGGGCGTCGCTATGGTGGACCACATAGAAGGAGCTATGGCCGGCCTCGTCGACGTTACGAAGACCGATAAAAAGGAAAACCTTAAACATACATCGTCTAAGACACTCAATCGTAGATATGCAGGTAAAGATTCTCAAAGAAGATTCTACTAGCTTAGAGATCGACGTCACGGGCGCCGACCAATCGTTGCTTCAGATAATACAGGAGGAGTTGTTGAACGACAGGCGAGTGGCATTTGCAGCTTACAACAGGCCGCACCCTCTCTTGAAGAATCAGACCATGCGGATAGCAGTGAAAGAAGGAGATCCCAAGAAAGTTTTCAGTGAAGGCTGTGAAAAGGCCGTACAGAGGACCAGAGAAACGATTACCCTGCTCGGCAAAGTAATGGAGAGGGCCTGATCATAGTAGCTGGTGTCTTGGAATGAAGTTCTGCCCGAATTGCGGCAGCTGGCTCAAAGTGAAGCTGGTGAAGACGGACAAAGATAGCTTCATGGCGTTGACCTGCGACAAGTGCGGATACTTCTCCAAGAGCGTCAAGGAGGAGAACGTCAGAATGGAAGAGGAGTCGGAGAGCTCGGCTCCGATTAAAGTGGTAGGCGACGAAGCGAATCATATTCGGACCATGCCTACAACTACGGTCGAGTGCCCACGTTGTCACAACAACGAGGCCGAGTGGTGGTTCGTCCAAACGAGGAGTGGAGACGAGCCGCCCACGCAATTCTACAGGTGCACTAAGTGTGGTTATACATGGCGGCAATACTCCTAGCTCTTTTGAACAAGGTATTTCGCTACCTCTTGTGCCCATTGGCCGCAACCCTCTAGTCCCGGGACCCTTTGCAAGAAGTCCATCCATTCCATCGTTCCGTATGCGATTTGCCATCCCTCGTATGCTTTTGCTAGGTTCTTCCTGGCGGCTTCATGGTTCTTACATAACTCGGCAGGCGTGGCGGATTCCTTACCACAAATCGAGCAGGTCAATCGACGGGCCCCCCGTGAGCCCCTCCTTTCGTGGTAGTGACTTTAGAGGGGCAAGTCGGATTGATACAGAGCCGCCAAGGCCTTTCGCCGTACAGTGCAAACACCAGCACGACAGGCCAGCCACATGTCTTGCAAGGGTATCTGGCAGCCCTAACGGTTCCCTTTTGAGGAAGGGGCGCGACGGCCTTGCAGCCTCTCTTGTAGTTACTGCAACCTACAAAACGTTTCCCCGTCCTGCGGGAGCGTATCATGATCAACTGACCGTTGTGGCATACGGGGCAGGGCCCTAAAGCTGACTTCGCCTTGATTGTTTCGGCGGCTGCAAGGTGCATCGCCTTCCCGACCTCAGACCTGTTAGCTTCGAGACGGCGGAGGCAGGAGAGCAGTTGGTCCACGCCAGTCACGGCTACTTCCTTCGGGGCCGAGGTGCCAGCTTCGACGCCCTCTAGCTGTGCTTCGATTGACCTAGTCATGTCGGGCGACAGAATGGAGGGTAGGTATTTGGACATGGTTTCTACTATGGCGAACCCAAGGTCTGAAAGCTCCATGCCGCCTCCGGAGACGTAGCCTCTCTGAATCAAAGTGGATATGATCTCCGCCCTGGTAGCCTTCGTTCCTATGTTGTCACTTTCCATTCGTTCGAGAAGCGTGCTCTGGTTGTATCTTGAGGGAGGAGAGTCGAACGCTTCTTTCACCTCTACTGAGATGAATGTGACCTTTGAGCCCTCAGCCATCGGAGGAAGCGTCAAGGCTTGCCTGACATCGTTGACGTTGTACACTGCCGACCACCCCGGCGACTGGGTGGTGGTCGATGAAGTGTGAAAGGCATGCTTACCACATGTGACCCTAAGAAAGTACTTGTTCTTGACTTCGGCCTCTAAGAACGACGACAGGAACCGGCGCACTATAAGTTCGTAGAGCCGCCTTTCGTTAGGTTCGAGGTTGTAAGGAAACTCTCCTGTGGGGAAGATGGCAGGATGTGCGGAATCCGATTTCTGACCTTGGCTGGGGGTCAGCTTTCCCTTGAGCATGGAAAGCACTATAGATTTGAAAGTTTCTTGCTTGGAGAGGCCCTCCAATATGCTCGAGTAGCCGATGGTGTTTGGAAGCTGCTGGGAAGAGGTCCTTGGGTAAGATATCACCGCTTGAAGATAGAGCCTCTCCGCCATCAAAAGGGTTTGAGAAGGAGCGAGGGAGAACAACCGGAAGGCTTCATGTTGGAGATCTCCCAGATTGAATGGTGGCGGTGGCGGAATCATGAATTGGCTCTTTATGGCCTCCTCGACGGTGCCTGTTTTTCCCTCGACCTCTCGCTTGACTAAGAAGGCCTCGACTTTTGTGCCTATCCTGTGGATTGAATAGTCCATGCGAAAATGGTTCCTATCAGCTTCGACCTCTGCGTCCGCATGCCAGTAAGGTACGGGAACATGAGTCCTGATCTCGACTTCTCTTTCGTGTATATAATGAATCGTCGGTCCTTGAACGCGCCCTATGCTCAGAGTCGTGTACCTGCCACCAGCCTCCAGAAGGCACTCGGTCAAAGCTCTCGAGAGGTTGACCCCCCATGCGAAATCGAGAAAATGGCGCGTTCGACCTGCCTCGGCCATCGGCCATTTCTCCTGCCAGACGGGTTCCGAGAGTGATTTCGATAGTTCGCCGTTGGTAAGAGTCGAGAACTTGGCTCTGAATGCTTCCACGTTCTTTACCCCGCATGCATACTTCAGGATGTTGTAACCTATGGTATCGCCTTCTGCGTCGTAGTCGCAGGCGACGATTAGCTTTGAAGCCTTCTTCGAGATGGACTTGAAGGCCTTTATTCTCTTGTCCACATCCTTCCGTCTTTTGTCGACCAGCGAAAGAGGGACCCAGCGGAGATCAAGGGCCGGATATACGTCACGTTTCGAATAGGTAGGTGCTAGCGCAAAGATGTGCCCTACGGCGGGTACAACGACGTAGTTCGTCTTGCCCGGGCATAGGAAGTACTCGGGGTGGCCTTTTAACCCGGTCGAGCTTTGTCCAAGGGCTGAAGCTATTCGCCTTGCAGCATCCGGTTTCTCTGCCACAATAAGCGTATAGTTTTCAGGTAGTCCGGACATTTGGAAAGCAGAGATGACTTCGCCCACATGGTCCTTTTATATTTAAATCATACCTGACCGCAGGTTCCCCGAGGATGTTCGAGATAGTATGCTCGAAATGCGGTGCAAAGATTTATGCGGGCGACGAAGTGAAATCACCAAAGCAGATACTTCGTCTGTACAAAGGTCTTTGCAAGAAGTGCGGTGCCAGGCTGAACCCAGACGAATTTGACGTCCAAGTCACAAGCAGCTCCTGACTGTGCTATGCAAGTACGAGGTTTTTGAGGGCCGTAGCGAACACCGGTGAAACGCTCACCTTGCCGAAGCGGTTCGGCACGGAGTCAGAGGTTATCAAGTGTTCTACACCCGCTCTGACGACCCTTTCGTATGCCCCCTCGACAAAGAGGCCATGAGTGATTAAAGCATATATGTGATTAGCTCCCTTGCCCTTCAACCGCTGGGCCACCTCAGCAATCGTCCCTCCCGTGCTGATTATATCATCAACAAGCACGATGTCGCGGCCGTTAGGGGCTACGCGCCCGAGGTCGATCTCTACAGATGTGTCCCCGCGCCTAACCTTCTGCATCACCACCGAATCTGCGCCGAGTATAGGCGCCGCCAAATCTGCCCACTGGGCCGCCTCGCCATCCGGAGCTACTACGACGGGATCCCTAAGAACGCAATCGGAGGCTAACCTTTCTGCTAACGAGGGGATGGCAGAAAGGTTGACGGCAGGAACACCGAATAACCCGTCAAGATTGTGAATTCTATGGAGATGACTGTCCAACGTTAATACGGCTGAAGTTGGAGCGGCTTCGATGATGCTGCTGACGATGTGAGCGCTTACAGCTTCCCCTGATTTGAAGCGGTTGTCCTGCCTCAGATAAGCCATATATGGGAAGACTCCGACGATGTCCTTTGCGCCCAAGTCCAACGCGGTCTTGGCTAGGAAGAGATATTCGATCATGAGTTCATCGGGATTCTTGTATAGTGATTGTGTGATTACGGCAGTATCATGCGGCAAATCGTCGACGAACCTCAGATATCTTTCGCCGTCGGGGAACTTCCTAGATTCGAAGTCGATTACGGGACAGGTCAGGGCTTTTGCAATCTCGAGTCCCAGAGGTTTATTTCCGGACCCTGGCACAAGAAACATGAGTTTGGCTCAAGATGTTGTGGTTAAAAATGTGTTGCCGTCTCGAAACATGAACGCGTACCACACGTGGTGAAGTATATAATCGTCTCCGAGGGAGACTTGTTCGAGGGCCTCGGTAGCTCAGCCTAGTTAGAGCAACAGCCTTGTAAGCTGTGGGTCAGGGGAGCGAAGCCCCTCCGAGGCTCCTGCAAATTATTGTAATTTCTGTACATCATATTAAGGGATATCGTATTATCTATGCACGATGTTGCCAAGTACTCGCTCGAGGTACGCAACAATCATGTATTCTACAGCGGTGGGAAGCCCTACGCTTTCTTCACTTCCTACAGCCGATTCATTGGCCTCCACTCGTCGACGGCGGACTTCCTTCTGATGTGCCCCAACGATATCACGAGCAGTGGCTTGCGCTGTAGTCCGTATGTCGATCTTGGCAGCCAAGGATGTCGCCCTATCCTTGCCTATACCACCGAACTCCTCCAGGGCCCCCTGCCTAAGGAGAATCTCCTCCGCCTTCGCGCCCTTGTACGGATTATGCATGAAGTTGTGACCAAGTACGGAACCGTTAGGTGTCTCGGGGCTGTTAGTCGTACACCAGCAAGAAGCGGGTGCGGTGTGGTGTTGGACGGCCCCGTAAGATTGATGGACAGGACCGTGGATGAAGAAAGGAAATCGAACTTTGCCGTGAAAGGAGATAGCCAGATCAGGGCTTATTGATGTGGTGGGTCTTCTCGAACACCGCGGCCTCCTCCTTCAGGTGGCATTTGGAGAGTCATTGGACGGCGGCAAGAGCTGGGTCCTGAACGAAGAAATGATGATTCGCCTCTTGATATAAATACTCGGCAAAGAGAGTGAACCCGAATGGGTGCCATAGGGACATGCCCTTGCGGGTGGACGATAGTCTCTCCTCAGGGGATCGAAGACGTGAAGAAGCATGCGATTATGCACATGAAAGAGGTTCATCCGGAAACGGTCATGACGCCAGAAGAGCTCATGACTCATATCAAGGAATTCTAAGGCGGGCTTCCTCGCCTAGTCGGGGGCTTTCCCTTTGCCTCTTAGCCGAAGCTTCGATTCTATGAGCCCATCAATCCAGTTCGGACGTTTGGGTTCGATGACTTCCTTGAGGATGTACAGCAAGCAACGTTTAACCCCATCGAGCTTCAGCGCTTGGATGGCCACCTCTTCAGGCTCGGCGATGGTGAACCCGAACAGGCTTGCCACGACCATGTCGGCGGTAGGGCTGTACAGGCTCCAGAGGCTCTCGCCATACTTCTCGGCCAGCCAGCTCGAAATCGCTCCCCTCTTCTCTGGGTCAATGGCGAGCTCGAGCTCGAAGAAGACGAGGCCCGCCTGCTTCCTAGGGTCGATAACAGCCTTGGTGCTGAGGGCTCCAGATCGCAGCAACCTCGAGACTCGGTAGCCCACCATGCGCTGCGTGACCGAGAGGCGCTGCGCAAGGCTGCTGTCGTTAGACCGCGCGTCGTACCTCAGAGACTTGATGAGCTGCCAGTCCAGATTGTCGATTCCGGCGGTCGGTTCCTCAATCGCCCGACTACCGAGCACTGATATCCCCATCTCGTACCTCGATGCCAGGTAGTCCGCCCCGCTCCTGGCATCCTCCCGCGTCGAACCTGCGATGCTGCCCGTCACAAAAGGCCCAAGGTAGTCGGAGAACTCGACGAGCTTGGGCACTTCGTGAAGGTGGTTGATGAGTGCGTTCTTGGTCGAGAGATTCAACGCCTCGAACCTGAATACAGACACCACGC
Source organism: uncultured Nitrososphaerales archaeon (assembly GCA_964475215.1). GTDB lineage: Archaea > Thermoproteota > Nitrososphaeria > Conexivisphaerales > DTJL01 > DATKKG01. The sequence goes on along the minus strand of CAYYVT010000187.1, from coordinate 45,897 downwards.
GCATCCCGAACAGGGAGAGATTGGGCATTGCCTGGTAGTACTTGATGAAGCCCGAATCCTCCATACGCTTCACTCGGACCCGCACTGTCTTCTCGTCAAGGCCGAGCTTCTTCCCCAAGCTGGCCGCGCTGGGATGCCTCTCTTCGAACTCAACGTATCCAAGGTCCCTGAACGCCAGCTCGCAGAAGATGCGAATGTCAGTGGAGTCCAACGTGAGATATCCGCAGGCCGTTCGATATAAGCTCCTCAGGTGCCGCCGATTGTGGATTTCCGGCGCGGCCCTCCCGCCCTAGTTATATCATTCCCAGAATGATTCAGGCGGCTATGAGCAGAATAGCTCTGGACGCAATTCCGGTACGGAGTGCCTGATTGAGTTTGCCAACCAAGCTCATCTTCAACGGCACTTATGGGAAGGAGGACCCCGAGCGTGCCTCCCTGCCATTCGTTGCAGGCAACGTCGCAGCGGCCGCTGGCCAGGAGGCCATCGTCTTTTTGACAATCGAAGGCGTCTGGCTGGGGACCAAAGGAGGCACGGACGGCATCGCGTCAAAGGGGCTCGATTCTCTCTCCAAGATCTACTCCGACTTCGTCTCCAAGGGCGGAAAGGTGTGGCTCTGCGGGGCCTGCGCAAAGCCTAGAGGTATCACCGACGCACAGCTCGCCAACGGCGCGACCATCGTGGGAGCCGCCAAGGTCGTCGAAGAGATAGCCATGGGAGCGACGACCACCAGCTTTGCCTGAGAAAAGCAAAGAAGGAGAGTGGTGCCGTTTGCCAGTATCTTCAGGGAAAGACAAGCCGGGAACCCGGCCAACCTTGACAATGGGTGTAGGGGAAGCCACAGGGGAGGACTTTATAGTCGCTCTGTCGGACCGCAATCCGGAGAGACTTAAGGCATGCTTCCATCCGGAGATAAGGCTGCGGGCCCTCGTTCCCAAGGGATATCAGGAGCAAGATGGGCCATCGGCCGTCGCAGCTCGTTTCACCTCCTGGTTCGCTGAAGCAGAAAGCATTCAGGTCCTCGAGAAGAACGTCTACCGCGTCGGTGATCGCCTCCACATCAGGTATCGCTTCAAAGAGCGATACTCAGACGGCGAGTCAGAAACGATCGAGCAGGATGCCTATTGCGATCTCTACGAAGGGCACATAGTTTCGATGGACCTGCTCTGCTCTGGGCATCGTCCGGAGGCACGAGAACTAATCAAAGACGTGCGTTTCTTCGACGCGGGGGACCTCGGATGCTCAAGTGGACTCCCGGAAGAGTTCCGTCATCAGATTGAGGGTGTTCCAGTCGGTAGCTTGCTCGAGGTCACCACCCGGGACCCTGCGGCAAAGGAGGACCTCCCTTCGCTCGCGCGCCTCCTGGGACACCGGCTCCTCTCCGCGAAGAACACCTCCGACGGCAAAACATCATTAATCATTCAACGAGGCAAATGACTAGCGTTCCTCCGAGAGATGTACAAGTCGGCCTGCATCGGGCAGGACGACTCATTTTGCATCGCAGTCCTCCACCGTTTGGCTACGCGATTATCAAATTGTCCTCCAGAGCATGAAGAGATTAAGCTATTGAAAGGCCCCCCAAAATCACGTCTAGCTTGATCTAAGAGGCGGCTGGGGAGAGAACAAGTTAGCATGCCTTCACCAGTGATTGAGCCAGAAGTCGGATTCCTTGGCCAGACGACCTTTTCCGTCGTATTGAGCGCCGGACTCATGCTCGATTGAGTGTGGACACCCCCCCAGTCCGCACCTTGGCATGGAGGAATGGGTTCTTTTGGGTAGGTGTCCCCCCAAGCTTGAATCTGAGACGATTTCGGTGTCTTTCTACCCTAAGTTGTAGGCCCCTCCGAGGCTCCTAATTCACGTTGGCGTCGTAACAAAGTGAGTAATCTCTCTAACCATTTCTAGATATGTGGGTGCTGATAAGGGGAGAGATGTTTGGAGGTCTGGTGAAATCGATGGAGAATGGTTCATCAGGGCTTGGAGACGAGTCATCCGAGCCACGTGGAGTTCAGCAACTCCTTGTTGAGGTTTGCGGGCATGTGCGGAGCAGAGGAGTCATCACGTTATATTCTGAGGCCTACGGCCCCGCGTCTTGGAACGTTAAGAAAACACCACTAAGCTGGTCCTTTGGAACCAGAGCTGAACACACGAAACTGTTTCCGATTCGCCTCGTGAGCATTCTGGAGCAAGATAAGGTCATGGCGATGGTCTTAAGGAGCTTCACCGATCAATACGACCCTGAAACAGGAGGCAAGGTGAAGGAGATTCGAGGCTACAGGATATGGCTGGACGACGGTGTCCATTTCGAACAGATCGGGGCCGAAGAGCTGGCCATCATGAGTAGAAAGGACAGCTTTACGGGCAACGACCTCGACCCAGAACCGGCCGTAATATACTGCGGCCCGGACGATGATCGTTACGACGGTTGGCTCAGGCGGAGATGATCAAAGAGCTAGGGTGGTTTTGGTGAGGCTCGAAACTTGAATCGGTCATATTCTGGAACCGAGAATCCTCGAGGTACATGTATCTCATAGCCCCGTCGTGCCAAGGAATACGGTAGTTCATTAATCTGACTGCGTGGGTTTGCGCTGACTCCCCCAGAGCAACCGGAGAAATACTGGTACCTCATCGTCATGGCCTATGATGGTGGAGAACCGCTGGTCTTGTATAGCTAATTTCAGTGCGACTAAGTGATGGCATTCCTTCTTCCTTCCGTGGGTTAGCGCGAAGTAGAAGGCGGGACACGCGCAGAGAGGAGGGTCGCCAGATACGAGGTATTCTCCTTCGACGCCCACGACCGTCCAGATTTCCGTGCGGCTGGGTAAGAAGACGTGTTTTTTGACGCCGGCAGCGTCGACGATGTCCTTAGCTTTCGAAAGCAGTTGATCCCTCGGAGTGGACATCGCGGACAATAATTTGTATCTATAAGAAAGGGTGATTTAATCGTTAGGAGGAAGCGGGACTGTCCCATTGAAACTGAAACCTCTGAAGGGAGATGCGATTCTGAGTGCCTTCGCCGACGACGGCAGGCTTTTCCTAGTGATTGGCGACGTCCACCTAGGCCTGACCGATAGGTTGGGCATTAGGAGGCCGCTCCCGGAAGAAGAAGCATTAGAGGATTGCGCTCGCCTGACCACTGCCAGCAGCGAAACGGGAGCAAATAACCTTATAGTGCTTGGAGATATCAAACACGGGCTCTTTGAGCCCAGCCCATACGAGAAGAAGGCCCTGCGGGCCATGACTGAAGAGCTTGTTAAGACGTTCGAAGTGTGGATTATGAAAGGCAACCATGATTATGGAGTGGAGGAGGTGATGGATCCTAGGGTCAGAGTAATTGGGAAGGAGGGGCTCGAACTAGATCGGGTCGCCTTCATCCACGGTCATTCCCTGCCTAGGCTGTCGCAATCGATTGAATCATACGATGGTGTTGTCTCCGGTCATCTACACCCCCAACTTATGCTTGACGGCGGCTGGGCACCTGTTTGGTTGAAGCTCATGAATAGGAAAAGAGGGCGACCAAGAGAGATTGTGTTCCTCCCACATTTCAACCGGTATGCTTCTCGAGCTGGCTACCAACCAGGCCCTCCGATGACCATTGCTCCGTTCCTTAACCGACTTGACATTAATCGATATGATTTCGAGATGATGGATCTAGAGTTACACAGGGTCGCAAGAGGGAGGGCATCAGAAGTTCTATTTCCGAAGAAAGGAAGTGGGGCCGGGCGGATTTGAACCGCCGATCACCAGCGCCCAAGGCTGGTAGCGTAGACCAGGCTAGCCCACGGCCCCCAACGGAGTGAAGCACTCTTGCGGCTGCTCAGATGCAGCATGAAGATAAGTGTTTGCGGAAGAGGTCAAAAGTAATGAATCAGGATGTGGGCGTTGGGCTCTTCTTCGGCGGTGAAAATTTTCCCGCAGTGATGACAATGAAGGACTCCGGACGGGAGCCCAGAAGGCGAGTCCTGCTTGTTTGCTCATTAGCAGGCACTGCGTGTCGCCGGTCACAATTATCTTCCGACCATCTAGCGTGAATTCGAAATCAGGTCGGCCTTCCTCCACCAGGAAGCCTTGAATCGCCTTGATGATCATCGCAGCTTCGTTCTCAGGCACTTCCTAAAGGACGATGGAGAGCGCTTTGATGAGCGCCAGCGTGGATGACCTTTCTCCAACATAGGCGGACATCTTGGCTAACTTGTAGTCCGATGATCTAAACTGGATTTCGAGTATCTTGTCTCCGTCATACGTCTCGCGTAGATATGGCTAACCAACGGAACGCCCGGCTAATGAGGACGGTCTATTCATCTCCACCATATAAGACATAAATATCGCTTAACGATTACAAGGCAGTATCTGAGGATGTTATCGTGAAACTCTCCGCGCGTAAGGGTGTTTCTAGAACGGTTCTGGTCATCGTCGTGGTGGTCGTCCTTCTGGTAGCTGTCGGCGGATATTTGGTTCTTGAAGGAGGCGGAGCACAGGGCCAATCGAAATCGTCGATTGTGGTCGAGGAAGAGTCCCAGCCTGACACTTTGGACCCGGCCGTGACCTATGTGACTCCAGGTTGGGAGGTAGTCGAACAGATCTATCAGGGGCTCGTATCAGCCAATGGGACGAGCACTTCGACGTATCAAGGTGTTCTCGCCCAGAACTGGACTGTTTCCAATGACGGAATGAACTACACGTTTACCCTCAGACAGAATGTGACTTTCAGCAACGGAGACCCGTTCAACGCCTACGTGCTGTGGTTTTCAATCTACAGGACGTTGGTGATGAACCAAGCGCCCGCGTGGATACTTGGCCAGAACCTTGCAGCCACGAACGGAGGGAACTTCACAGTGACCGACTCGATGCTGAACTCCATCAACTACTTCGCGCCCTCTGCTGAAAACATCACGATAATGGAATACCCTAGCCAGTCAGTGCAAGTGATTAACCAGTACGAGGTGGAGCTCAATTTGGGGTACGGGTATAACGGCGACGGGCCATATTCCGCCTTCTTGGCCACTTTGGCGACGCCGATGGCAATGGCTGTAGACCCTGCATATGTGATTAGGAATGGAGGGGTGGTCGCCGGTCAGCCCAATTCCAAGATGCAGAACAGTGCGCTCGGCACCGGCTTCTATAAGCTCCAATCTTGGATTGAAGGCCAGAGCGTCAGCATGGTCAAGAGTGCCAACTATTGGGGCGACTCGCTTTCTCCCTCGGAGCTCAACAGCGCAATTTCTCCTGCGATTCTCAATACCGTCACCATATACTACAAGACGGCGGCCACCCGTATCGCCGACTTGAAGTCCGGTTTCGCACAGATTATCATGGCGCCCGCCACTTACTACAATGTGACGACGGCCATGCCGGGAGTATCCACGACCATTCTGTCCGATGCGTTCGGCTCGGCGGAAGGCGTGTATTACCTGTATATGGACACAGCGGCCTTCCAAGCGTTCAACGACGTTACGGTCAGGCAAGCCGTGGCCTACGGCATCGACTATGACAGCATCATACAGGTCGTATTCGGCGGCCTTGCGAGCAAGTGGATCGGCCCTGTGCCACCCGGCTTCCCATTCTACGACGAAGCTACAAACGGATTGAGTCCTTATCAATATGACCCTGTGATGGCGGCGACCTTGTTAGCCCAAGCTGGTTATGAATCTCATTTGCCCAACGGGACCACGCTGAATCCTGGCGGTCGGGCTTTCCCAAGCGTCAACTTTCTGTTCGACTCCGATTCACCCACAGACACACAAGCCGCCCAGGTAATCCAGACAAACCTTGCTTCAATCGGAATCAAAGTCAACCTATCCCCGCTTCCGTTCAAGACATATTCCACAGCGCTATACTCCCCCAGCACTGACAACACCACCTACCCGATGGGCATCGGTTTCTACAGCGAAGACTACACCGCTAGCATTGACTATGTGTATTACTTCACGTCCGCTAACTATGTCGGCTCCTCAGCCTACCAAGACCCTCAGGCCATGAATTTGACGGTGGCAGCGGCGACTGCCTTCGACAACTCCACGATCATCCAGAGTTTCCAGAACATCACGCAGCTGATGTACAACAACTATGTTGACATCTGGCTCTATGTGCCGAACCAGTTGGCAATTAATCAGAACGACATCACGGGGATGATACCGAATCCGGCAGGATCGGGTGCTGGGTACTTCTTGTATTACAACACGATTAACTACACGGGGTAGCAAGCTGGGAAGCACAAACGGTTTACCTCAAAGACTTACTTTCTTACCTAGGAAAGAGGGCTATAGGTTCTGTCCTGGTCCTCGCTGGGGTAGCTCTCATCATCTTCTTCATATCCCATGTTCTGAGTCCAGATCCGGCGCAGCTTTGGGCTGGTTCGAAGGCCAAGGAGTCTACGCTGGAGGCCGTCAAAGCGTTGTATCATCTGAATCAGCCGATTCAGGTCCAACTCTATTATTTCTTCTCCAGCTACTTGAGTGGCAACTTCGGGACCGATCCGCAGACCGGACGCTCTATTGCTTCCGAAGTCGCGTTCTATCTACCCAATACCTTGGAGCTCGTCCTCGCTTCATTTCTAATCGTGGTCGTCTTGGGGGTGGGACTCGGGTACCTTTCTGGAATGCGGTTCAGCAAGAAGAGTGACTCGGCGATAAGAGTGTTTTACCTCTTCACATGGTCCACCCCCACATTCCTAGGTGCTATCGTCGCCGTCTTGGTATTCACGAGTTACGTTCCGATTTTTCCTTCTGGTGGGATGTATTCACAGTCGATAGTGCCACCCTCGACAATCACTGGCATCTTCGTCTTGGATTCACTCATAGAAGGGAACATCGCAGCGTTCGCTTCCGGAATATGGCATCTGATTCTCCCTGCGATGGCTTTGGCATTGCTGAATTTTGGGATAATTGCTAGAATCATGCGGTCGTCGGTTCTTGATGTGAGATGGTCGACCCATGTGAAAGCGGCAAGGGCTAGAGGACTTACGGAAGGCAAAGTATGGTCAAGGCACATCCTGAGGAACGCTCTCATCGATACCAATACAATGGTTGCTATGATGTTCGGCTGGTTGCTTTCAGACACGGTCATCATCGAACAGGTTTTCGCGTGGCCTGGGATAGGGCAGTTTGGGTACCAGGCCATCATAGCGGACAACTATCCCGTGTTAGTGGCCGTTGTGCTGGTCTTCACGGCGGGAGTCATTGTAGCGAATTTCATCGCTGATGTCGCCTACTGCGTCCTCGATCCTAGGATAACGCTGGGAGAGTCTGCATGAGCGACGTCAATAGGCTACGGAGGCTCCTCTTCGCGAACTATCTTTCGACGTTCGGAGTAATAACAGTGGGGATCTTCGTACTCCTAGCCTTCTTGGAAGTGGTGACATTCGGTAGAATCACTCCGTATGGCCCTTATGCCGCCAACTTCCAACAGACGAACGTCCTTCCTTCTCTCGCGCATTTATTCGGAACTGACTTTGAAGGCAGAGACATCTTCTCTCAGGTCATAGCGTGCCTCCCAGTGGATATCGGCATCCCCATTGTTGTTGTGCTGGTTTCCGCTGTCCTTGGAATCATATTGGGCACTGTGGCAGGATATTTCAGAGGTTGGTGCGACGAAGTCATAATGAGAGTGACGGATATGTTTCTTGCGTTTCCTACCATAATCATGAGTTTAGCCATAGCGGCAACGTTGGGGCCGAGCTTGTTGAACGCTACAATCTCCCTTATCTTTGTTTGGTGGCCGCCATATGTCAGGCTGGTCCGCGGTTCCGTGTTGGAAGTGGCTGCCGAAGATTTTGTGTCTGTTTCTAAGGCCCTCAACTCGTCGTTCTTCTACATAATGCGGAAGGATGCCATACCGAATGTACTGCCTAGTGTCATCGTATACGCCACGACGGACATCGGCTCTGCGCTGGCGACGCTTTCCACATTGGGCTACTTAGGGATTGGTATCCCTCCGGAGATGCCGGAACTCGGCAAGATGGTTTCCAGTATATCGTATAACCTCTATACCTACCCATGGCAGGTCATCATTCCTGCCGTCATCGTAATGGTGATTGTGGCAGGGTTTAGTTTCTTGGGAGAGGGCCTCAGAGAATCTCTAGATGTTAAGCTCAGGCCCCATATCCTCCTTAGAAGCAAGCCACTGGAAGCCCTAGAGGATTCGGCAAAGACGAGCCCGGCATCCGATTAAGTGATTAGGCCCTAGGATATTTGTGCTTGCTTTCGGTGGCCCCCCGACCCGCCTGGTCCTATGATTGTGCTAGAAAGCAAGACACGCTATGCCCGTCGCCCAACTCTACCGCAGGAGGGATCTCCATGCATTTCTCGAAAACATGGGGGCAGACGATACGATATCTGCAACCCGTTGGCGCTGGGCGATGTTCAGAGAGGGTCGTCGTCTGGTGCCGTGCCCTCCTTAGGGTCAGGACGTTAGACATTAGGCTCTGCGTATAGGGATGTTTGGGTTGGAGTGCTATCGCGCGAGTATCTCCAACTTCGACCAGCTTTCCGTAAAACAGCACCCCCAATCTGTGACTTACGTATTTTATCACGTTGATGTCATGCGTAATGAAGAGATACGACAAATCGAGCTCGGTTTTCAGCCTTTTGAGAGTGTTAAGGACTTGGGCTTGGATGGAGACATCGAGCGAACTAGTTGGTTCATCGAGGATGAGTAGCTTCTTCGGAACCACCAGCGCCCTCGCCAAGCTAACCCTCTGCTTCTGCCCCCCGCTCAACTCCCTAGGATGAGATTGTAGGAGGTCGGAGGTCACCCCCACTCGGTGGATTATGTAATCGATTCTTTCACCAAACTTCCTCTTGGGAATGGAACTGGCGATGAGGGCCTCCGCTATGATTTCTTGGACCGTGAGGCGGGGGTTGAGAGACCTTACGGGGTCTTGCAGGACGATCCCTATGTTTTGTCTTAGGTAGGAGATATCGGCTTTGTTGTTGTAGTTAATGCTTCGCCCGTTCAGCTTGATAGTGCCTGAGCTGGGTTTGTAAAGTCCGACCAATACTTTTGCAAGGGTTGACTTCCCTGATCCAGTTTCGCCTGTTAAACCGAAGCTTTCTCCCTCTTTGATGGATAAGGAAACGTCATCTAGAGCCTTTGTGGGGGGGATTCCTCGGGCGAATAGGCTCGTGCGCTTCCTTGACCCAAAACTGACTGTCAGGTTATCTATGTCAACTAAATCTGCCATCTGAATCGAACTTCCAGCACGCGGCAGACCTTCCTGGCGCGACTTCCTTCAACATGGGCTCTTCGCGTTTGCAGATTTCCTTTGCGTGTGGACATCGCGGGTGGAACTTGCAACCGGTGGGCAGTCTCTTCAGGTCTGGCGGTTCACCGAGCTGCACGGGAAGTGGAGGGGAATCTTCGAACCCTCGGGGCACTGAAGCAATTAAGGTCGTCGTGTACGGGTGGAAGGAATTCTCTAGGACCTCTTTTGTGTTGCCGACTTCCATTAAACGTCCTGCGTACATTATGTAAAGTCTGTCGCATACTTGCGAGGCAACCGTGAGGTCATGAGTAACATAGAGTAATGTCATCCCGGACTTTCGCATATCAGTCAAGATTCTCAAGATTCTGTTTTGGACATATGCGTCAAGCCCTGTTGTCGGTTCGTCGGCGATCAAGAGCCTTGGGGATTCTATTATTGACATCGAGATTGAGATCCTCTGCCTCATTCCGCCCGAAAGCTCGTGCGGATATTCTTTTAGCACTTCGTCAGGCTCGTCGATGCAGAGGTTCTTGAGCAGCTCGGCCATGAGCCGGTTCGAGTCGCTCCCGCTCCTCTTGGCTGGTTCATCACCGTTTGCCTCATCTTTGGTCTCAAGGGATTCCTTGATTTGGGATTCGACCTTGTAAACCGGATTAAGGGAATCAAGAGGTTCCTGGAAGACCATGTTGATTCTCGTTCCGCGTATTCTTTGCATCGCATCTGCGTCCAGCTTGAGGAGGTCCTGCCCTTCGAAGATTATTTCACCATTTGAAATCTGGGCAGGCGGGGAATCGAGAAGGCCGAGGATGGTCGAACAGAGGGTTGTCTTTCCCGATCCGCTTTCTCCAACTACGCCGACTACTTCTCCCTTCGAAATCTTCAAAGAGACACCGTTGAGGATTCTTACCCGCCCGTCCACCGAGACGAAATCGACGGAAAGGTTGTTGACGGAGAGAAGTTCCTGACCGTAATCCTGCCGCGTAACGTCGGAGGTGCCAACCAGCGAATCCGGCCTGTTTGATAGCTGAAGTGACTGGCTCTTTCTGGCACCGCGGGCACGTCTAGCCAACTAGTGCGCTCTTCCTTTGGATTAATTGTCCTTTGTATTAACCTTTTCAGAGTAACGCCTTGGGGTCTATGACGTGTCGTCAATCGGGCGAAGGTGGAAAGTAATCTCCAAATGATTTTGAGAGCCCCGGGCGGGATTTGAACCCGCGGTCTCTTCCTCTTTGGGTTAGGCTTACCAAGGAAGCGCATTAGACCGCTATGCTCTCCAGCCTCAGGCAGTGAGGTACCGGGGCACTCACGGGGCTCTTGAAGCCACGACTCAACGGGAGTTTTTAAGAATTTCGACCGAGGTAGCTCCGCCCTTCACTGAATGTGATGCATGCGATAGAGGTCCGGTCTGAACGGCTCGAGCTCTGGTGGTACCATTATTGTAATTGGGTCCTTCAAGGAGAGCCCCTGGGCTTTCTTCGTGTTCCAAATCTTCGAATTGAAATCTGTCAGTTGTTGCGTGAGGCCTGCGTGTTTTGATTCAAAGCTAAACGTCGGAAATCTTTCCAAGTGTATGCTAGAAGAGCCGTAGAGCCTCCTCCAAAGATAATCCGTTATGAAAGGTGTCAAGGGGGCCATCATGAGCAAGATGTTCTTGAGCCCTGTGTGTAGACCGTACCACGCTGCCTCTTGCTCCTCCCCAAGGATTCCGGGTCCACCGTATGCCCGTGGCTTAACCATCTCCACATAATGATCGGCGAAGACGTTCCAGACAAAATATCTAAGATTAGATGCGGCTCGGCTAAAGGAGTAATCTTCGTAGTCGGCCTTGGTCTTGGATATCGTCGACGAAAGTTCAGCGAGCATCCATTCTTCGCTAGATGTGGTCGTTCTGCCATTCCCCTTTGGAAAGGAAGAGGTGAGCCTAGATATGTTCCAGAGTTTCGTCAGGAACTTCCTTGAGCCCTCCGTCCTAGCGTATGAGTACTTGACGTCACCGTCGGTTATGTCCCCTTCCAAGAACACCCATGTCCTAAATGCTTCAGCGCCATATCGTTTGATGACCTCCTGCGGGTCGATGACGTTTCCAAGGCTCTTGCTCATCTTTTCCCCGGCTTCGTCCACCACATGATGATTAATCCAAACATCTTTGAATGGAGGCTTCCTGAACTGGAGATAAGATTTGAGCACGGTGAAGTAGAGCCAGCTCCTTACAATTTCCTTACCTTGAGGCCTCAGCGAACAAGGGTAGTTCTTTTCGAAGAATGGTTTGTCCCAGAGGTAGCCCGAAATATACTGCTGGCTATTGCTTGAATCGAACCAGGTGTCGAAGATTCTTTCTTCTCCTCTGAACTCCTTGCTTCCGCAGCGAGGGCATTTTTCGACGGGGGGACTCTCCTTCCATGGTTGGTAATAGCGTCCGACAGGGGGGAGGATGATTTCTCCGCAATTGAGGCAGTACCATAACGGAATTTCCGTTCCATAGAAACGTCTTCGCGAAAGAACCCAGTCTACGGAGACACTGTTAATCCAGTCTATCAATAGGTCCTTGCTGCGGGGAGAGTGGAAGGTCATCGAATTGGTGATTTTGAGGAGATCCTCTTTGAACGCTACCTGTTTCAGGTAGATTTCTCTGGTGGGTATGAATTCGATGGGGTTCTTGCTGCGCCAGCATATTGGTTCGCGATGAGGGGCTTGTTCCACTTTCAACAGAGAGCCATTGAGCCGCAAATCTTCTACGATCTTCCTTCGGGCCTCCTTGATTGTTAGTCCTGAATATGGATTTGCTTCGTCGGTCATTCGTCCGTCTTGGTCTATGACATATGTGGGAGGGATGGATAGTTCTCTGAGAATGCGTATGTCGTTGTAATCACCATAGCTGCAAATCATGACTACGCCTGAACCGTACTCGGGTTTAGCATAGGGGTGGGGGGTGATTTTGACCGTCTTTCCGAAGATGGGAACTGTGGCCTCCCGTCCTGAGAGGTCAACAAAACGTTTGTCCTCTGGGTTAAAGATGATGATCTTACACGCCGCGAGTAGTTCAGGCCTAGTGGTGGCCACAGTGATTTCGCCGCCACCCACTAAGGCGAACCTGATGAAGTTCAGGCTGGCTGTATGTTCAGCATATTCTACCTCGGCATCCGATATGGTGGTACGACATACGGGACAGTAGTTGGCCGTCTTTTCTCCTTCGTATATTAGGCCAGTTTGGTACAGTTTGATGAAGGTCTCCTGAGTGAGTCGCCTGTATTCTGGGTCATCCGTTTCATAGGCCCCGCCTATGCGGTACTTCTTATCCCATTCGCTGACGCTGAGGCCAAGCTTTTGGAAGGTCGCTAGTGAGATGCCTTCGTAGCGGTCCAATAGACTCTGGGCTCTTTGGATGAATTCCGCCCTAGGTGTGTTTCTAATGCTGATCTTGAACTCCTTCTCTGCTTGGACCTCTATGGGGAGGCCGTTTCGGTCTAGGCCGATGGGAAAGAGCACGTTGTAGCCAGACATCCGCTTGAACCTAGCAATGGCGTCCATGCAGGTGTAGGTGTGTGCTTGACCGATGTGGACCGGGGTGTTGATATATGGTGGTGGAGTGTCGATGCTGTAGACAGGTTTCTTGGATGTCAGGTCAAATTTGTAAATCCGTTCGTCGGACCAAGCCCTGAACATCTGCTCTTCGAGCCCTTGATTCCATGCCTTCTCTTCGATTGTGGGCTTGAAGGAGGCGGCTTCCATTGTTGTAGCTAGCCTCCCTCGATGAGTCTCTTAAAAGTTTGGCTTGCCAATGGTCTATTTGGTCCTGTACCTTAGAAGGGCGCCAATTCCGCCAAAGCTTTTGAACATCTGTCCATGCTCAGTCTTCGCGCTGACGACTTCCACCGATGCGCCAATTGCCGAAGCTTGGTCGAAGAGATAGTCGACTATGTCTTGCTGCGAGTAGTCCCACTCGTTGGCGTTGCAGGATGGGCAGTTCTTTCCCATCGCTTCTGTCTTTTCAGAGAAGATGTCGCTCTGCTTCACGTATCTCTCCGTTTCATAGCCGCACTTCCTGCACCTGAATTCTAGTCTGGTTAGGTCGAGTTCCTCTGAGACTATGATCATGCTGGCAGAGTTATTCTTCAGGCTATAAAGAACGTTCTCTAAGCCGTACACTGCCAGCCCATAGTCTTTAGACGCTTCTCCGATGAATTTGTTTATGATGCTCTTTTCTTGAACGAAGCGTATGTCCTGAAGAAGAGGTCCAGCCTTCTCGACAGTTTCCCTTATTCCGGCCTCGCCTGCATAGGATATGTCTACCAAGCCGATGACGCCGTTTTGTAGCCGATAATCGAGATACTCTCCCTTGAAGAATGTGTCTTTCGTAGGCCCTGGCCCACCCAAAATCAGTTTCTTTACTGGCGAAACCTCTATGAAGGCTTTGTAGGCGTGGGCGGCTATACGGTTGAAAAAGTCGTTGATCTCGTTAGCTCTAAGCCTCTCAAATCTCCTTGCAGATTGGCCTCCTTGTCGGTGTTTGCCGGCGACGCCCGACGTCATTTCTTCAATTACGGAGACCTTATCCCCCGTCAGAAGGCCCAAGGCCGCCTCAGCAGTATCGATGGTTAGTATTCCGATGGCTTCTTGCTCCCTGATTGTTTCTCTAAGCAGGTCTAGATGAAAGTGATCGTCGCACCTGTAAAGATATACGCTGATGGGTTTGGGAGGCTCTATTTCGAATAGTTGGATGACCTCGGTGTTAGGGCCACTCACCGGCAAGGCGCCGCAGAAGATGACAAGCCCATTGGGAGGGGCCGTCCTGTAAAGTTTGAGTCGTTGTTGTACGCGAGTAAGTGCGTCCTGTACATGGTTACGTGTAGTGTCGCTCTTGATGTTAGAAGCAGTGCCATATTCGTCTCTTAGATTGGCGATAACGTCGTAGATAGGTCTCTTGGGTGGTATGTATAGAGATATGAGTTCTGTTCCTCGGCCTTGTTTGCTGCCGAGCTCCGCGAGTAACTTCCTCACTCGGTACATTGCTACGGAGTCATACTCAGCCACTCAGAATCGTCACCCTTACCCTCAACTTTTTATTGAAGGGTTAGATGAACTTATGGGAAAGCCTTGAAAGGAACAGTAATTAAAATTAGCGGTTCTGTATTTTATTGGGATGGCATCGATAGGAGTCTTCCTCCTCTCGTTAGGCTTTTCAGGGATCTCGCTTCGAAGAGGGAAAGGTTGGTTCTCGTGGCCGGGGGAGGCGAGACGGCTAGGCATTATATCGGAACCGGCCGGAAACTGGGAATGGATGAATCGATGCTAGATGACTTGGGTCTCAGGGCTGCCCGCCTTAACGCCGAGCTGTTGGTGGGCGGGCTTGGGGATGCGGCTTACCCAACTGTGCCTGAGGACATGAATCAAGTGGCAGAAGCCTTTACCACTGGCAAAGTGGTGGTCGTTGGTGGCTTCCATCCTGGTCACAGTACTAATGCGGTAGCTGCTCTCATCGCCGAAAGAGTCCATGCAAACCTGTTTGTAAATGCAACAGATGTAGACGGAGTTTACACCTCTGACCCAAACAAGAATCCACGTGCAAAGAAACTTGATAGGGTTACGACGTCGCAGCTCAAGAAGATGTTCGGAAACGGCCAAATGCATGCAGGAACGTACGAGCTGCTTGATTTATTGGCGGTTAACATCATAGAGCGATCCAAGATACGGACGGTCATTCTGAAATGTGATCCCTCTGCCATTAGGAAGGCGATACAGGGGGAATTGATTGGCACGCTGGTGGTAGTGTAGAACCGGGAATTTCAGAGGGTCGACGTATAGGCCCAACCTTCGTCTGAAAAGGCTATCTGTTTGCCGAACCTGCGACCGTTTCTGAAACGCCTTGATTGGGGGATAGCTGCCCCTCTGGCGAAGGTAAAGCATAAAGCGAGCATGAATGTGAGTTGAGGACTGCGGGGGTCCCCGAGCCAGGCCAAAGCCTCTCGAATTGGGCGACAAAAGGGGGCAGAAACGACGTCCGTAAGCCCAAACTCAAGATCTGCTGGCGTAGGCCTTCGTGGGTTCGAATCCCACCCCCCGCACTCATTTGAAATAATAGTTGGCCGAGCCCCTTTCATCTTCGTCGTTAGATTGTTTTTGAGTGTGCAGACCTTGGGTCCCGCCGGTCGTTGAACGTCTTGACGAGATTCTTGGTTCAATGGGACGGTTCGATGAATCACTGTTTATATTGCATTTCATCAACAAGCGGTGTTGGGCATGCTGGCTCGCAAGATAGCTGAATATGTTGATTCTGTATCCTATGAGGATTTGGATTTTGAAGTAATTAGGGAGGCCGAGCGGCGAATTATTGACTCGATTGGAGTCTCGTTTGCTGCCCTAGACGCAATTCCAGTGAGGATTGCCCGGTCCATGGCCACTAAGTCTGACTCAAGAGATCAAGCGTCGGTCCTAGGCTCGAGGGTGAAAACTTCGGCGGAGCTGGCTGCTTTCGCGAATGGCTCTGCCGTCAGATACCTTGACTTCAACGACACATACCTTTCAAAGGAGGCCATGCACCCAAGCGATAACATTCCCGCGATGCTAGCAGTGGCGGAAACTGAAGGAAGGAGTGGTAAGGATGCCGTACTGGGAATCGTGCTGGCTTACGATGTAGCTTGCGCCTTGGCTGACGCGTCTTCGATTAGGGACAGGGGTTGGGACCATGTGACGTATATTGCGATATCTTCTGCCGTTGGGGCTGGGCGTATAATGTCGTTGAATATTGAACAGCTAGTTCAGGCCGTAAATCTCGCCGCGACGCCCAACATAGCATTAAGGCAGACACGGGCTGGAGAACTCTCTATGTGGAAAGGCTGTGCAGCAGCCAATGCAACTAGGAATGGGGTTTTTGCAGCCCTGCTAGCCAAGCATGGCATGACCGGCCCATCGCCAGTGTTCGAAGGGGAAATGGGCTTTTTCAAGCAGGTGTCCGGAGATTTCGAGATGGGTTTTGGCGGCCTCCACAAGCTCCCTAAAACCCATGTGAAGAACTACCCTGTTGAATATCATTCCATGAGCGCCGTCGACGCAGTACTGGAGATTAAGCACAAGGCAGCTTCTGATGACGTCGAGGAAGTGAATATAGATACGTTTACGGTGGGTTGGCAGATAATCGCCAAAGATCCGGAGAAGTGGCGTCCGAAGACTAAGGAGACGGCTGACCATAGCCTTCCCTATATCGTGGATCGAGCGTTCGTAGATGGAGACATCTGGCTCGATAGTTATGACATGAAGAAAATACAAAGTGAAGATGTAACAAGACTTCTCAAGGTGACCAAAGTTAGGGTCAATCCATCCTACGACCGGCTCTACCCAGATGCCGTGCCCAGTAGGGTTACGGCGAGGTTCAAAGATGGAACCGAGAGTGTCGAGATCGTTTATCCGAAGGGTCACTACAAGAACCCATTAACTGACGAAGAGATAGAGTCAAAGTATCTTAGGCTTGGCGCCCCAAAGAGTGCCTTGAGCATGTTATGGAGTTTCGCAAAATATGATGTTCGGGATATAATGAGCGCGTTGGAGCCAGATGGTTAAGTTGTCCCCCGGCCCTGCTCATGGTAACGCCGCGCTTCTCAGGAGGAAGCTCAAGAACAGAGGAATAATCATGGCTCCGGGTGTCTTCAACCCGATTGCGGCTCTCGTTGCGTCAAAGGTTGGGTTTAGTACGTTGTATTTTTCGGGAGGAGGGTTTGCGATGTCGATGGGTCTCCCTGACCTGGGTATAATCACGATGAGTGAAACGGTTCAGGCAGTCCATTATATCGTCGACAGGGTGAAACTCCCCCTCATCGTCGACGTCGACACGGGGTTTGGCGAAGCTATCAACATCGGGCGCGTGGTCCGCGAGTTAGAGAATATGGATGTCGCTGCATTGCACATAGAGGATCAGGTTATGCCGAAGAAGTGTGGTCATCTTCCTGGAAAGCAGGTAGTGAGTACGGAGGAAATGATAAAACGGATTGTAGCCGCTAAGGAAAGCACACGTAACGGTATCGTCTTGATTGCACGCACTGATGCGAGAGCTGTTGAAGGTATGGATGCGACCGTGGAGCGAGCTAGAGCCTATGCCGAAGCAGGAGCCGACGTGATTTTCCCGGAAGCCTTGGAGACACGAGAGGAGTTCAGGGAGTTCTCAAAGAAGGTCGGCGTCCCGCTGTTGGCAAATATGACGGAATTTGGTAAATCTCCGTACATGACGGCTTCTGAGCTCGAGCGGATTGGCTACAAGATCGTAATTTTCCCGATGACGGCCCTTCGGGCCTCTCTCATGGCTATGGAGGACGTATACTCTGAGATAAAGCGGTTAGGAACACAAAAGGAACTCGTTGGCCGGCTGATGACAAGGGAAGATTCATACAGGCTCATCGATTATTATAGCTATGAGGCGTTTGACTCAAAGGCCGCTAGGTCTGCCGCAGCAGTCTTGAAATCACTTTAAAACGTGATTCGGGCTACCTCGAGCGTTAGATGCCTGATCTGGTGTACGCCCCCGCAGGACTATACGGTGTCGTGGTAAGTCAGACGAAGATAGCCAAGAGTACCGCCGATGGCTCCTTAATCTATCGTGGGTATAGCATTCAAGACCTCGTGGAGAACTCCAATTTCGAGGAAGTCGCTTATCTCATTTGTAAAGAACGTCTGCCAACTAGAAGAGAGTTTGACGACTTCAAGAGTAAGCTCACTGCATCCATGATAGTCCCTAAAGATGTGCTTGATATACTAAGGTGTTTGCCTCGCGATTCTAGTTCCATGGATGCCTTGCGGGCTGGGCTTTCTATACTAGCGACCAAGGAGAACGTGGTTAATCCGGACTCGGCCACATTTTCAATAGCCGCAAAGATGCCGACGATGATTGCGAGTGGGCATAGGTTGAGGAGGGGACAGAGGGCGGTCGTCCCCAATAGTCGCTATGGATATGCCGAAAACTTCCTTCGTATGCTCCTCGCGCGTCGGATTTCAGAGCTAGATGCTACTGCTTTCGAGAAGGTGCTTATCCTCTATATGGAGCACGATTTCAACGCGTCAGCCTTTACAGTGAGGGTGGTCGCTTCTACAAAGGCTGACATCTACTCGGCAGTGATAGCGGGCCTTTCTGCTCTTAAAGGACCCCTCCACGGAGGGGCTAACCAGGACGTCATCTCCCTAATGAATGAAATCAGAAGCCCAGACCAAGCTGAAAAAGTGGTCAAAAATAAGCTAGAAGCTGGTGAAAAGGTGCCTGGCTTTGGGCACAGAATCTACAAGACAGTAGATCCTCGAGCTCAGATAGCCAAGAGGCTCTTGAAGAGTTTATCGGCGGAGCATCCTGCCGCTGCTACGCTTTACGAGACTTGTACCACGGTAGAGTCCGTCATGTGGAGGGAAAAACGGATTCCCGCCAACTTGGATTTTTATGCAGCTCCAATCTTCTCGACAATAGGAATTTCCGTCAAGCTGTATACTTCGATATTTGCCATGAGCCGTGTCTTCGGATGGATTGCTCATTTTGAAGAGCAATCAAACGAGGCCAAGTTGATTCGACCAGAAGCCGAATACGTCGGACTGAAGGATCTGAAGTACATCCAGCTGGACATCCGCTAGAGCCGACTACTGGATTCCTGCCGAGATAGACTTCAGGGTTTGGAATTCGCTTGGCGTGTCGGCGTCGACTAGCGATACCAATGTCGGGTCTAGTTCTTGGAGATCCTCGGTTCCGATGAAAAGAGTTCTTGTATATCTTGGAATTTCCTTTACCTCTAGGATTCCTTCGGACCAGAGATGTTGAAGGATTGGGGTAGTGCGCAGCCGGGAATAGATTGCATGGATGGCTTCTACCTTGCCGTCGGGCCATATTGGCACGACAAGATCAAATCCTTTTGCTTTGGAAGCCATGTAAGTCATTACCTTCTCGCTAACAAAGGGTGAGTCCGTAGGGATTACTGCTATGGTTTCTTCCTCGATTGAAGTGAAACCTGACAGCAGGGCTAGGAGGGCCGAACGGGGCCCGTCGTACAGGTCCTTGACGAAGGTGGCCTCTGGTGGCAACAACGGGCTATAGTGTATGATGGTTTCTTCGTCATGAACTGAAACGTAAATACGAGGCGTGAATCTTGTAGCGGCGTCGTAGGCCCATCTGATCAAGGGCTTTGAATTGATTGATAGTATTGCCTTTTCTACGCCCATTCGTGAAGAAAGACCGCCGGCAAGAATGAGAGCTGCCGTGGCTCCGTGTTCCGATGACAACCGCTTTCGTTGAAGATGTACTTGCATATAATCGTAAAATAGGACACTCCTCGAGTAAAGGTGACATTAGCTTGCCGGCGGCAAGGAATGAGGATGAAGTATTCGTAATAAGGAAGATGTTGGAAATGGGGTACCAAGTCGAGCCGGAAGCCGTCCGGCGGCTATTGGAGCAGGAAGGAGAACCGGAGCTGGTTCTAAGGATTCTTGAACAGATAATTCGGTCTGAGCCTAGGCAAAAAGGGAAGTTGTTGGTCGTCAGATTAAGAGACGTCAAACCATTCGTTCGCCCCGCCACCGAGCCGGGGCTAGCGGAGACGGTCGCACCAGCTTTTGATGTCCTCTTCGATCCAACCAACCAAATCAATCCAACGATCGACGCGTCCGGGTATGTTTTTCTCTTCCGTGATAGGCTTGAGCGGATGTCTTCGTTGATGCGAAATCGGCCGGACTTCTTTCAAATAGAGAAGTTGAATGCAATCAAGACTCCGGTGTCTGGGAAGAAGGTCCTTGCTAAGGTAGTGGGACTCGTTGTGTCTAAGAAGACGTCCGGAGGTTACATGTCGTTGACCTTAGAGGACGACACAGGATACCTTCGATTGATGTGTACTGATGACGCTATTCGAAGGGTCGAAGAAGTGTTAATCGATGAATTCGTTTTGGCTGAAGTCGAATCCTTGCCGAGGGGATATTACGCTAGGAATGTCTATCACCCTGACGTACCCGAGAGGGTTATGAATACTTCCAGCCAGAAGGTGTACGCCGTTTTCTGTTCAGATCTTCGCATGGGTTCACCAGATTTCGATGCGTTGGCTTTCGGCAGGATGGTAGATTGGATGAATGGAGATCTTGGGGAACTGGAAATCGTATCAAGGATTGCCTATTTTGTGCTTAACGGAGACCTGATAGAGAATCCCTTGGCTCGTGATAGTTGGTTGAACGAGCGTGGAGTTGAGGCTTGCTATAGAGAGTTAGCTGGCTATTTGAGCAGGATTCGGCGTAACGTCCGCATTTTTGTCGTCCCAGGAGAAATGGATGCGACGAGGGGGGCCCTGCCGCAGCCGGCCATCATTCGGAAATATGCTAAACTGTTGTATGAAATGAAGAACGTTTCGATGCTTGGGAATCCATCGATGGTTAAGATGCATGGGGTTAACGTCCTCCTTTACCATGGGCAGAGCTTGGACGAAGTTTTCAAACAGTTGCAGTCAGCTTCTGAGACTCGACCCACGTCTGGGATTCGTGCGCTTCTGAAAGCCCGGCATCTTGCTCCTTCCTATGGAGGATTGATAAGTTTGGCCCCGGAGAAGCGGGATTTGCTGATTATGGAGCGGGTGCCGGATATCATCCACTGTGGTCACGTTGGCATCGCCGATGAAGACGTTTATAGAGGAACTCTGATGGTATCCACCCCTTCTTGGACCGATGGAACGAAGTCGCTGTCGCGAATTCAAGGACGGGTAGCTCTAGTGGATTTATCGACGTTCGAAGTCTTGTGGCGGGCTTAGCTAGAGCAGCGTCTTCATCGTCTCGTCGTCTTTGAAGGAGTTTGTTATCGCCTGCTGGGGCACCTCGAGTTTAATCTTTTTCGATCTGCCCATTCTTCCCTTACTGATTACTGGAGCGGAGACGAGGCCAAGCAGGTCAAGTTCACTTAGAAGGCCGCTGACTCTCCTCTGAGTCAAAGGTTCGAGGCCGAGTCGTTTTGCTAGATCTGTATACTTTGCATAGACGTGGCCTGTGTTCTCTGCTTCTTGGAAGTATGAAACGGCGAGGAGAGTGAGCTTGCCGTGAATGGGAAGAGACTGAATGGCCTCTAGGACTCGGTCCCGTTCGATGCTCTTGGAGGCCTCCCTTATATGGAAGTCCCCGATTGATTCCGCGTTTTCCCTTTCCGCTAATTCGCCGGCTACACGGAGCAGGTCGACGGCCCTCCTGGCGTCTCCATGCTCGGCTGCAGCCATTCCTGCACACAAGTTCACAGCAGCATCGTTAACTTTACCCGGAACGAATGCTACTTGGATTCTTTCTTGTAGAATTGACTTCAGCTCATCGACGGTATATGGTGGAAAGACTATTTCTTCTTCGTTGAGGCTGCTGAGCACACGCGGGTCGAGCGACTCCTTGAACTTGAGATCGTTTGATATTCCAACAAGGGTGATGAACGCTTCATTGTTGAATTCTTCGTTGGCCCTTGTGAATTCATAAAGAAGGTTATCTCCGGAGGACTTGACTAGAAAATCGATTTCGTCGAGGACTAGGATGGCCTTGACTGCACTTTCCTTGATTTTGGTAGCAATCCTGTTGAAGGCTTCGCTCAGTGAAAGCCCGGTAAATGGAAGATTGACCCCGAGGTCGGCGGCCAGTTCCGACAGTATGCGGTATTCAGTCGACGCTATGCGGGCGTTGACGTAAGCTGTACGGAGGCTACCCGAAAGGGTCTTTCCCTTATCGGTTAGCCGGTTGATAACGTATTTTGTTACGACTGTTTTGCCTGTTCCGGTCTTTCCGTAGATTAGGAGGTTCGAGGGTTTGTGGCCGGCGAGGGAAGGCGAGAGTATTTGTGCAACGGCCTTGATCTGGTCGTCTCTGTAGTGAATTTGACTTGGAATGAACTCGTTTCGAAGGGCGTCTCTGTTGGCGAATAACGATTTCCCGGTGAGGACTCGTTCGAAGATATCGTTCAAGGAATCTGGTGGCTGGCTGGACAATGGAGCCCCCGCCCCAGTATTTCCACTGGAAAATATATAACTTAAGATATAGTGCATGGACGGATGGAAAATTATATCGCTTCTAACTGGTTTGCTCCCTTGATAGAGGACCATGCCAATCATGAATGACCTGCAAGCTAGAAGAAGTAGACAGAGACCAGCCAATAGAATCGACTATATTCCCCACAGTGTTTCCACTGGTCGGTCCCGGGTGGCCCTGGAGGCTAACCCACCTTCTCGACTGATCTACCTGACTCGTTAACTCACGACATCGTCCAAGCTCATCGGAGCTCAATTCCGACCCCTTTGTTTCCACTGGGCTCTGTCCACACCTTGACGCTTGTTAATGCCAGCCCGTCACCCCAATGCGTCCACTGGAACCATTGTACAAACGCAAGCCCACGCATTCACAGCCAGCCCTGGTTAAGCCGAGTGAATATGACACAAGGAGGCTGGCTCTTTCATGCCAAACTAGCTAACGTTAACCAACAAGTTAACATTCAATCACCGTTAACGATTATATGCGATAACCCTCATCGATAGTACTCCTTTGGGAAGGAACACAGTACGGATTCAGTTCGAAGGATCCGACGGTGAACGTTACACCATAAAGCTCGAAGGTAACATATCCAAGGACAAGGTATCAAGGATCATCGACATGTATGACCTCCTAGCTAAGAGAAACGAGAGTAGCGACCTGCTTCAAGACGACACCACATACAGCCAGTTAAGGCGTTTCGTAGCGGAGGAGTTTACATTCAAAAAATTCACATCAGACCAGCTCCAAGAGGCCTTTGAAAACAGATACCACCACCCGATGAAACTCGCGGCCGTTAGCACCTACCTATCAAGAATGAACAATGTGGGCGAAGTAAGCAGAGTCAAACGTGGTAGAAAGTGGATTTACCGTCTTCCTACCCCTTCGGAGGTTGAATCCCAAGGTTCGGACTTACAAAGAAGAATCCAATTCAGCAAGATCATAGATCGATAAGCCGCCGAGGGCCAAGTACCCTATTTAGACGAGCCAACTCAGCTAGCCGTTACCACTCCGCGCCCAGAATCACTCAATTCGTAGCTATACGGACGTTTAGATAGATCCCGAACGACTAGGCCCTTGTCGGCTAGCGATTTCATTGTTCTTGCAGCGTGTTCTCTACTGCTTCCAAGGATTTCCTTCACCTGAGGGGCAGTTAATCGTCCACTCGTAAGCCTTTCGAGTACAAAAAGCTCAACCCTTGTTGGTTTCGACCCTGCCTGTTGGGCGCTAACTTTCCCACCCAAACCCGTCGGCAAGGATACCAAATGAGGGGAACCTGGTTCGCCACCAGATGACCTAGGCGCGCGCCCAAGCCACCCCGCGTGACTATCGGTGTCCTCAGATGCACGGGTTGGAGTCCAACCACTTCTTAGCCACCGCTCTTCTAACACCTCAAGTTTGACTTGAATGTCAGCTAACCGTTTATCTTGGGTCGCAGCCCTGGAATTCAATTCTTCCATCATTCCAGATACTATGGCGGAGCTATCGCGATAAGATTTCGCTGCTCTCCTTAGGGTGGGCAGGTAAAACAGAAACAGTACCAGAGACCCTAGGCTCGCAACAGAGAGTATCAAGGCTCCTGCCGAGAGGAAATCTGTCAAGGCTATACCGGACGTGACTGATTGTGTGATATAAGCGTTGTCCAGTCAATCACTTACGTGATGACTTGCTCAAAATTGCGTCAACTATGCTAATCAATTGGTTCAATTGTGCATCGTCAACAGACTGGGTTTTTAACTCCTCTAGGGCCTTGGAGACTTTCGGAATCGAGCTTACAACGTCATAATCAAGAAGTCCTAATGACAGCGCCAAAATCAATGTAGCAGTGGATTTCCTGATAACCCTCTCAGCCTGAGCTGCAGATCTTTCGAGCGAACCCAGCGAAGCAGGACGATCTTTTAGGTTAAGGACGTCTTTCACCCTGTAGCCGTTTGCATATGCATAATGTTTCACCAAGAGAGAGTCGAGCTGGCCTCGTTTGAAGTGAGACCTTAGGAATAGGGCTCTCACAACCTTACTCTCGAGCGTTGTTGCTAGCACACACATATAATACAAAAATGTATATTTAATAGCATCGAGTGCTAAGTGGGACTGCAGCAAGCAGCTCTGATATCTTTATAACTCGTCCTAATCACTAGTTAGGAACGAATCTGGTGAGATGAATGGGACGACGTCGCAGAAAGGTGTACAAACCCGTACGAAAAACCCTTCCCAAGATTTTCAATTGTCCCCGATGCGGGGCGCCGTCAGTGAAAGTCATAAAGCAGCCCGAAGGCTTTCACGTAATATGTGGGTCTTGCGCCCTGGTTTTTGACACGAACCCAGGAAGACCCCGTGAAGTCATTGACGTCTTCAACGACTTTGTCGACGCCTTCTACAAGGGTCAGCTCGGGGCGTAATACTTGAAGCATGCCGTCAGCTCGTACATAACCAGAGAGCTTAAGCACAAGAGGGCGCTCATCTTCGCTTTGATAGATTCAGAGAACACCAGCCCAGGGTTGTCGGAATCAATCGCGAGGAAGATCGCCGCTGCGGGCGCAGACGCAATCTTGGTCGGAGGGTCTACAGCCGTTGATCAGTTAATGTTGTCTTCAATCATCAAACGCATCAAGGGGGCTGTGACCATTCCTGTGATATTGTTCCCGGGGAATGTGACCGGAGTCTCTCCTCAGGCCGATGCAATACTCTTCGCGTCTCTGCTTAATTCCACGGACCCATATTTCATCATTGGCGCACAGGCTTTGGGGTCATACCTAGTGAGGAAGTACAAGATTGAGCCTCTACCTACTGGCTATATCATAGCAGGCGAAGGAGGAGCTGCTGGCTTCATAGGAAGGGTTCATTCATTCCCTCAAGACAAACCAGAGCTCGTCGCACTTTATGCCCTGGCCGCAGAGTACTTAGGAATGAGTTTCGTATATCTTGAGGCAGGATCTGGGGTAAGCAACAACATACCAGAGAAGACCATAAAGACCGTCAGAGCACTCTACGGAGGCACACTGATAGTAGGTGGCGGCATTCGAAGTGAAGAACGCGCTCGAAAGGTTGTCCAGGCCGGTGCTGACATAATCGTCGTTGGGAACCTCATCGAAACACCAAGATTTGAGAAGACCCTAAAGCATATTGCTTTCGCTGTACACAACCTCAAGATGTAGAGCCAAAAGGCGATGAGCTTCTCCCAAGTCCACCCTTTACCCAAATCAATCACCGACGCGATTAACGAAGAAAGCAGCTCTCTTGATCGAACCTACTTTGACAGTTTGTCGGAAGACTACTCTAAAGCCAAATTTGCGGCCACCGAAGCCAAGAAGGAAGGGGTGGACTTGGACTCAAGTCCGCAGTCACAAGAGGTTTGTGACATGGCGGACCGGCTTGAGCTGATAACTGGAATCAAAGGATTCGCGGAATCCCTGAGAAAAATGGACTCCTCCTTATCCGCCACCCAGCTCGCCCTCAAGTCGGCAGAAGACATCGCATTAGGTCGTTTTGGTTTTCTAAACAAAGAGCAGATCATGAATCTCGCACTCCAGGCTAGTCTTAGTGTTGTGACATCTTCTGTGAGCATGATCCCCTACAGCGACATCACATCTGTGGTAATCAAGAAAAACGGTGACGGAACATCTTACCCTGCCGTTCTGTTCGGTCAAATTGGCAGTACCCTAACTCCCATAGAAGGCGCATTCCTGCTTCTCATAGCCGACAGAATCCGAGTCATGATCGGTCTAGAGAAATACCACGTGAACTCGGTCGGCGACGACGAAGTATCCAGATTCATCGAAGAAATCGGAATCTATCAACGAGAACACGACGCCGCAACTTTCCGGATAACGGAGGAGGACCTGCGCCTTGTCCTCCAGAATATTCCGGTGGAGATAGACGGGAGGGGTACTGAAGACTCCGAGGTCGTAGTACATCGTAACCTTCAGCGAATCAAAGACAACAGAGTAAGAGGTGGAGCCCTGCAGATCCTAATCGAGGGGATTGTAGGTAAACACTCTAGAGTGCTTGAGCTAGCTCAAGCTCTCCAAGTTCCGGAATGGGATTGGCTCGCGAAAATCAAAAGCAACCCCATGTCCAAAGAGCCAAAGGGCGAAGTCGCCTACATTCTAAATGCTAAGCCTGGCAAGCCTGTCCTCTCTCTGCCGGATGCTCCCGGAAGCTTCCGACTTAGGTATGGACGGGCGGAGAACACTGGTTCCGGTTCATTTGGGTTCCATCCCGCGGTATTCGAGCTCCTCGATTCTCCCCTTAGCACAGGCACTAGAATCAAAATTAGCATCGCGAACCGTATCGGGACCGCGGGCGTTGTCGACTCTCTGCGACCTCCGATGGTTCGCCTTCAGGACGGAGAAGTACGTAACATCAATAACCTCCTTGAGGCCGAACAATGCAAGAACCATCTCGACAAAATCATCGATTTAGGAGACGTCCTTGCATCTCCAAGCGAGTTCTTACACTCAAACCAGCCCCTAGAGGCCTCGGGTTATGTCGAAGAATGGTGGATTTCCGACGTCAGAAAGGCGATGGAAGACAGACATCTAAACCTGCAACAGCTCTCGACATCGACGTCCCTTGATTTGGATAGACTTACGCTTTTGCTGGAGAATTCCCTTACCGTAAAGCCTACATTATCGGAGGCCCTGAAATTCTCTGACATACTGGAAGTCCCGCTTCATCCTAGTTACTCTTTCTTCTGGGATCTCCTTACGATAAAGGACATCTTCTTTCTACGCGAAGCCATTGTAGACTTTCAGGAAAACCCGCCCGAGCCCGCAGCCCTCTCAATCACCAACTCCGTCGACGCCAAGCGTTGTCTAGAATTAGCTCATATACCTCACAAGGTTCAAGGCCCTCTGCTCAAGCTCTACGGCGAAGACGCAAAAGCCACTTATCTGACACTCACTCCCGACAAACCAATCCCCCTCGGAACATCTTACTCTGATACGCTTAATCTCCTCAGATTTCTTTCCGGCGTTGAAATCAGGAGGAAGTCCTCACAATACATAGGTGTAGCAATGCGCAAGGTCGAGATCTCCAATGAACGCAAGATGAGACCTCCTGTTCATGTGCTATTCCCTGTGGGGACTAAGGGAATTCAGTCTCGGGATGTCCTCCAATCACATCACATCCCTTCTGTAACCGAACTAAACATAAGGTCCTGTCGGTCTTGTGGAGCTAGTTCTCCATACGGAAGTTGCCCGTTTTGCGAGGCCAAGACTCTGCAGCTTTACTATTGCCCCTCTTGCAAGAGAGAACGCATGAACGAACAATGTCCTGATTGTAAGGCCGACACACTACCTTACACTAACGTAGTCCCTCATACACAAGATCTTCTTCGTGCCGCCTCGGATACGGTTGGGCTACAGCCCTACCCTCCTCTCAAGGGGGTATCCCAGCTCGGCAACCGCTCTCGCACACCCGAAAGGTTGGAGAAAGGTATACTCCGGCAAAGGCATAACTTGACCTGCTTCAAGGATGGAACGGTTAGATACGATGTAGTCAATGCACCCCTGACACACTTCAAGCCTTTGCAGTTTCACTTGGACCTGAAGACGATGCAAGAACTCGGCTATGTGACGGACAAATTCGGAAAGCCTCTGGAATCGGAAGACCAGATTGTAGAACTGAAGCCCCAAGACATAATCCTTCCCCAAGACTCCGGAGACCACCTCAAGCGTCTTTCCAACTATCTCGACGATGTCTTAACACGATTCTTCAAGGTGAAAGCTTTCTACGATGCCCAGAGCCAGAGAGACCTCGTCGGAGCCCTTGCAGTTGGAATCTCTCCCGAGGCATCGCTCGGTATTGTTGGCAGGATTATAGGCTTCACCGATGCCCGGGTCTGCTATGCCCATCCATTTTGGCATGCAGCCAAGTATCGCGACTGTGGAGGGGATGTTGATTCTATCACCCTCCTCATGGACGTTCTGTTGAACTTCTCTCCAAGCCTTTGCCCTGACCACGTCACAGGGTTACTGGACACTCCGGTGATGATTGAGCCCGTCGTCCTTCCGTCATTCAGTCATAGAAAGCCATCCTTCTTCGATCGATTGGATTCGTACCCTCTAGAGTTCTTCCTTAGGACAAGCGAAAGGCCTTCTGTACATTCACTCGAAGGCATCCTGCAAGCTACTTCAGAAGCCAACAGAGTTGGAAGGAACTATCTTTACACCCACTGGTCAACGTCAACGGTCACCTCGCAACCCAGATCATCATACTCTATCCCTGGGCCCATGCCCGACAAAGTGAGTAGACAAATCGCTACTGCAACTAAAATCCAGACCGTTGACGTAGATGGCTTAATCTCTTCGCTTCTCAATAACTATCTCGTTAAGGAGATCATTATCACCCTTGACGCCTATTCTACTCAAGAATTCAGGTGCAGAGGGTGCGGCGAAGTGTATCGACGACCTCCTCTCAAAGGAACCTGCCTAACATGTGGAAAGGAACTCATCCCATCGGTTAGCCTCTCCACGGTCGAAAAGTATGTCTTACTGGCGAACGAGCTGATTAACACCCACCACATCGCTCAACCAACCAAGGACAAGGTGACACTTGCCCTAGAAAACCTTCGCCTACTTTCCGAGTATAAGAAACAAACCTCAATTGTAGATTTTACTTGATTACCTCAAGGACACATATTCGTAGGCGTCCTTAGTGCAAGCGAAAGCAAAATGGACTCGCTGATATTCGCGGCGGAATTCCCGGACTTCGCCCGCAACGCTAGCGGGATCCTCTCCTTTCACCACCACCCTGGCTATCAAGTCACCGACTCGATCCATTTCATCTTTCTTCATGCCTAGCCTGGTAAGCTCCTGAACCCCAAAGCGTAGGCCTCCCGGATGATCAAAATGCCTTCCCGCCTTGATGTCGCTGGGAATCATGTTCCTGTTCGCGATTATGTTAGCTGCCTCGAGTTTCTTCTCAAGAGTCCCGCCGTCGCCCTGCCTAGTCACATCCACCAGCACCTGGTGTGACTGGGTGAACCCTAGCTTCTCTCCGAGGACAGATACACCCTTGGTGTGTAACGATTCTGCCAACGCCTTGGCGTTGCTTACCACCTCTCCTGCGTACGCCTCTCCGAAGGCCAACATTTCCGCGAAGGCTACAGCCTTGCCAGCGACGTGGTGAAGGTGATGGTTGGAAACGTTGCCTGGGAAGGTGGCCCTCTTGATGGTTTCGCCATATCTGTCCCACGACAGGACGATGCCCCCCTGCGGACCTGGCAGAGTTTTATGCGTGCTTCCGGTCATCACATCCACACCCTCATGCAGAGGGTCTTGGAACTTCTTGCCAGCTATCAACCCTAAAACATGAGCTCCATCATAGTGGACCGTGGCGCCAACAGAACGGAAGAACGATTCAAGCTCCTTAACCGGGTGTGGGAACAAGAAGACAGAGGCCCCGAATATCACCATCTTGGGTTTGATGCCTTCGGTTTCAAGTCGTTTCACTTTGGCAATCGTTCCGTCCACGTCAACATTCATCGATTCCTGATCGAAGACCAAGTACTCCACCTTCAAGCCTCGGACGCTTCCCGCGGTACCACCTAGCTCGCTCCGTCCGTAGGAAATGTGACCCCCGTTTGGAATCGACAGGGCCATCACGGTATCCCCCGGATTTGCGAAAGCGGTATACACGACAACGTTCGAGTTGACTCCGGACACCGGTCGTACATCCACAAATTCCGCCCCGAACAACCGCTTGGCGAGTTTAATTGCAATCCTTTCGACTTCGTCAATGTAGGTGCATCCGGCGTAGACCCTCTCCCCCGGCCACCCTTCCGCGTACCTGTTGCCGAAGTCAGAGGCGATGGCTTCCTTAACGGCCGCGCTCACGACGTTCTCTGAAGCGATTAGGGGGAGGCTCTCCGAGAACCATTTGTGATGAGCTTTTAGAAGCTCAAAAACCTTGTCGTAATCGGCGTGAGCATCATCCATTCCCATGGTTAGGACATAGGTTCGGCTTGCATTTTAACCTGTTTTGAGAACGACGCACAGGCTAAACGTATAAGAACGGCTTCAGGATCATGGTGGTGCGAGCTGCGTATAATCAACCATGAGTGCAAAGAAGCAGAAAAACAAGGCCCCGTTACCCGCTTCGAGCGCCGGACTGTTGCGGTTCTTCGAGGATGATACACCAGGGTTTAGGATGAACCCCGAAGTGATTGTCGGCTTCGGTGTAGCCTTGATTGTAGGATCTCTGCTGGTGCTGGCCTTCCTTAAGTAAACGAAACATTATTAGCCTCCACGAAAGAGATTAGATATTAATCCGCAATAGGTGCACGAGGATTCAATGGAAAACGCTTCAGCTAGCATGGCGAAGAGGTTCCAGCTTCTCTTCGTCCTGCCGAAGTCTCTCTATTCTATAATTGCGACGCAACTCGCCGTCGTCTTCCTACTCGCACTGGCTTTCGAGTACTGTTATGGCTTGACGATCTCCTCCCTCTTCTCTATATTTGGTATGCTAATCCTTCAAGCCTTGGTCCTACAGGTCACAAGAATCATCTCCTCCCACTTGTCTCCGATAGCTACCACAAGGAGGCTAGCTGCGAGCCTTACCATCGTAGATGCAGTCTGGCTATTCGCCTCGTCCATAATCTTGTTGGTCAGAGGCTTCAATCCCGCCGGCGCGTCAGACGCCGCATCGTTTTCGTTCTTCATAGCATTGGCGTTCGGAGTCCTCATATTCTGGCCCGTGTTTGCAGATAACGTCTTCCTCGCCCTGGCCATCTCTACACTCAACGTAGCTCCATTCATCTTTCTCTTTGCGCTCTTCGCTTACTACGAAAGGCTATCTGTGGACATCCTCTCCTTGATCCTCGGCCTCGGCTACCTTACTGCCATGCTCCTGACGTTGGGTTGGATCAACCGGTCGGCGAGGAAGTCCATACCTATCCCTTCA
The DNA here is from genome assembly GCA_964475215.1 of uncultured Nitrososphaerales archaeon. Taxonomy (GTDB): domain Archaea; phylum Thermoproteota; class Nitrososphaeria; order Conexivisphaerales; family DTJL01; genus DATKKG01. Next base: position 14,806 of record CAYYVT010000187.1, on the reverse strand, counting down.
TTCAGACTCCTCAAGGCTTTCCTCGCCGCTTGGGTGAATTTAGACGGCGGTCCCCTAGAGTCGATGCTTTCCGGATTCAGAGAGAGCGGATCCGTAGCGACCTATCTTGTTGAGTTCAACTCAGGAGCATCCAAGAAGACTGGATTGGTCGTGCCGGAGGTCCATCCGGGCCCATTTGCCCCCGTCGGAGCCTTCGATCTCCCAGGTAAAATCTACTGGCACCTCAAGGGAAGAGCTTGTGACGAAATCCTCGTCCTTCATGGCGCCGTGGACCACTCCATGAATCTCATCAACTCAAAGGACGTAGAACGGTACCTTACGCAGTTGACTATCCCGCCGACGGAGGGCACATTCAGCTCGCGAATCTCGATTCCGCTGTCGAAACAATCTGGAGACACCATGGTCACCGGAATGCGGTTCGGAGACTCCCTCTGTATTTTCACTTCTGTGCCAAAGGGATCAGAAGACTACCCCTCCAGTTTTAGGGAAGCTGTAAGAGACTACTGCGCCAAAATCGGCTATCGCAGGGTTATCATCGTAGACGCCCACAACTCTATAGGTGAAACACCGTCTGATACCCTTCAATCTCAGGCGCTACAAGGGATCAAAGAGGTCGCTTCGGAGCTTTTTTCTGCGGCCCAATTTGAGTTCAGCGTCGGCTCCGCTAGCAAACAGTTCACGTTCAGCTCAATCAGCAACGCAGACATAGGAGCCGGGGGCCTTGCATGTCTGATTCTTGAGATTGGCGGCGTCGACTACGCCTTAGTCTCCGTGGATTCGAACAACTCTCTCGTGGGGCTCAGGGAGCAAATCAAGACTATGCTCGCTGCCAGATCGATACGTCTTCTCGAGTTCTGTACCTCAGATTCCCACTTTAACGCGGCCAGAATTAGAAACAAGAGGGGATACTCTATCCTTGGCGAAATCACTCCTCCTACAAAAATAGCGGATGCTGTCACAGAATTAGCCGGGCGCGCCAGAGAGGAAGTGAACAAAGCCTCCGTCGGTATCTATGAATGGGTGGCGCAGGTCAACCTCCCGAAGGCCGACCTCCTCGAGAGGATGGAAACGACCTTAACCGAAGCACTCAACTCCACCAAGAATGGCCTAGCCTTCATTCTCGGTCTTCTGTTGGTCGAGTTAGCGTTTGTCCTGATGCTTTGACCTCTGTCTCGTTCGACGGGGACGTATAGGTTAATATAACGAACAGGCGGCCTCTTTTTTGGCTCCCTTGCCTGACGACAAACTCGACAAGATTCTGGACGAGATGATCAGACAGCGGAGCGACCTGACCAAGGAGCAGCTTCTCGACCTCATCGCAGAAAAGAAGAAGAAAGTCGGTTCCGGATTCCTGACGGACGCCGGAGCTAGTTATCTAGTTGCGAGCGAACTGAACATCGACCTCAACAACATGAGCTTGAACGATTATTCGCTAAAAGATCTAGGACCCGGGATGGTGTCTATCAACGTCAAGGCCTATTTCTTGGCAGCCTCCGGCACCAGAACTTTCAACAGAAAGGACGGATCGACCGGAAACTATCGGTCGGTATTCCTTTTTGACGATGGCATCAGCGTGAAGCTCATGCTCTGGGATACGCTAGCCAAAGAGTCCTCCTTTGCCACGATTTCGATTGGAGAACCTCTTAGGATATCGAATGCCGCAACGCGCACTGGCCGGGATAACCTGCTTGAAATCCACTCCAACCCCCAAACGAAGATAGAGTTGCTTGATTCTCATGCTTACGGATTCAAGAAGCTAGATTCGATCACCCTAAAGTCGTCCGAAATAAAGTTCGCAAGAAGGGGCCTTGTAGTCAGGGGTTTCGTGGTTAACGACCCTAGGCTCATATCCTTCCAGAGACAGGACGGGTCGCAGGGCAAGGTGCTCCAGCTCATGCTGTCTGAGAAGGCGTCCTCCGAGCCGGCTATGCGGCTTGTACTTTGGTCATCTCGTCCCGAATACGAGTCACAGCTTAAGCCTAGGATGGAAATCCGGCTTATCAACATCGAGTCCAAGTTACAGCCAGACGGTACCTGCGAGCTTCATGGTAACGAGGACACAACCATTGAGCTGTTAGCCTCTCCTGCGGCTGATCAGGGCTCTGTGAACGAAGAGGAACCATTTCTAGTCATCTCCGTAGGTCCCATGAACGACGTCGGCGGAAGGCAGCGGAGGTCTATCTTGCTAGGGAAGGGCAAACGGACCTTTCTGCTTGCGACCGCGGACACATCGGCACGACTTTTCGACAGTATTGACTCAGGCGACCAGATCAGGTTAAGCAATTATTCTACTAAGGGGGACGAAATCTTTGTCCCGGGTCTCACGGAGGCTGACCTTCAACTCCTGAGCAGTTCGAAGGATAAGCTGGACGGATTCAAGTTCAAGATTCAAGATCTTCCGAACATGGACTCGGCCGGTCTAATCGAACTCGTCGTACTCGCCAAGCCATCTACTAGGGAGATTGTCCTGAGGGACGGAAGGACGACCACACTTAGCGAAGTGTTGGTGGGAGATGAGACTGGCGAAAGCAAGCTCACCGCTTGGCGCAACCTTTCCGGGGTGCTAAGTGGCCTTCTGCCAGGGGCTAGGCTGTTCATATACGGTGCTGTCCCTAGGACCGACAGCAGAGGAAACCACTCTATAGAGCTTAGAGACTACTCGTCCATCGAACACATACGAAGCTAGCTGTCCCAGTATTGGCGATACAGGAGGAAGTTCCTTTCCGCATAGTAGAGGTTCAAGAACATATCCTCCTCGGTAGCGGATTGCCGCAGGATTCGTGCGGCCGTATCTTCCCCCACTCCATAGCAGGACATCGCAATCGCCGCCTTTCGTCCGAAGGAGATACCTAGGGCCGCCGCCTTCCAAGCCTTCCTAAACCGTTTGTCTTCTTCATCAGCCAGCGGTTTCTTCTTCGCCTTCTTCTCCGCGACCTTCTCCGTCATCGTATCATAAGGTGAAGTTATGGCTATCATCTTGGATCCGCAAATCTTGCATCTTAAACGGTCTGGAGCCTCGAAGGCCTTTACGACACTGCTCCACCGGCCGCACGTGAGGCAAACCAGCTTTACATGGCGCACGCTTAACCTCTCCTTCAGCTTTTCAACGGCCCTCTCTGGGCCTTCAACGCCGCGGTCGATCGCATCATCCACAATTCTTGAGGCCAACGACGAGTAACGCTCAACCTCAATTACATTCATTCCAATCCGGCCGTCTTGCACACGACTCAGGATGTCCCTTGTTCCCTCGAAATCATACTTCCTCTGCAGGACTTCGTTGAGGGCTTCGATGTAGACCGGAGTGTGGATATATCTCTCCATTATCACCTTCGCGGCCCTTCTATCGTACTTGGCCGTTCTATCCAATAGGCCAAACCGCTTGGCGACCTGCCATATCGTGTACTGAAACACCCTGTAAGAAGTAATCTCCGGGATGGCAACGGCCTCCAAGTCCTTCACCTGCAAGATGAGCTCTTTCAACCTCTCTCCGCTGATGGAAGGCTGACTTACAATCAGAATCCTGTAAGGATCGCTCATCGATTGTGGCATGCCGCCAAATAATCCCCTAATCATTGCGGAGACCACCTTCTCTAGCGTGCTGTTTATCCTGGTTCCAAAGCAGGAATGTATCACAGCACCTCCTCTTCCTACTTCAATCACAATGTTGCTCGGACTTGGGACCATGCCCAGCTCTCTCGTAATCCCGTCACAGTACTTTCGCAGGTCATCATCCTCTCCTGGGGCCTGTCTCCTCATCTCCCCGACCATCTCTGCGGTCTCCCGTTCGACGGGAATCATTTCGCCCGACCATATTGGGATGGCTCCCGCCATCGTCTTAGTCCGTTCGACAAACACTCTTGCCTCATGATCATCAATCGAGACGACATGCCAAGGTTCGCCGCGGAGTATGATTGATTGGCTCTGCTCTACGTTCTCCGCTACGAACTTCTCATCCAGCGAACCCACCCTCTTCCTGCTCAGGAGTTCTACTACATCATAATTTTCCACCTCAGGAATCATTGATACGTTTGAGAAATAGAACTCGTACGTCTTCTTCCCGCGTCCCTTGATGATTTCTCCATCCCTCCAAATCAGGTAATTACCCGACAGAATCGTCGTAACATCTTCGAAGGTCTTGTCGTCCAAGTCCTCGTATTGATATGCTCGCCTTACCATGGTCAGGAAGTCGACACTTGAAAGCTTCCATCTCTCGATGGTGGTACCGACTACTTGGTGGGCCAAGACATCAAGAGGCTGAGTCAAGGGCCCGACCCTCTCGATGCTACCTTCCTTTAGACGCTTAACCAAAGCCAGACTCTCAACGTAGTTGTCAGCGTCGGTGCATAGGATGGTCCCCTGGGCTCTGTGTCCGACCTCATGAAAGCTCCTCCCTATTCGTTGAGCGAGCTTCACGACTTGCCTCGGCGAGTTGACCTGATAGACGTTAGCGATGTCTCCGATATCCAACCCTAGTTCGAGCGAAGAAGTCGCTACGACGATCCTGAGCTTCCCTGTCTTCAGAAGGCTTTCCGCCTCCTCCCTTATCTCTTTCGAGAGCGATCCATGATGAACGCCGACACCGGGTTCACCCTTTTCCTTGATGAGAGCGGCGATTATTTCGACTTCGTCCCTAGTATTGGCGAAGACCAGAACCGTACCATAATCCTTCTCGGCTACGTCTCTCACGATGTAATTCGCAACTGCCCTGAGATCCCCGTTGAGCAGAATTGGCTGTATATCATATTCCCTTGGCACGGGATCCGTTATTATGGAATAATCCCCCCGACTGCCGACTATAAACCTAGCCGCTTGGTTGAGGTCTCCAACTGTAGCGGAAATTCCAATCCTGACGGGGGTCTTCTGAGCAAGTTCACAGAGACGCTCGAGGCTGAGAGCCAAGTGGGCACCTCTCTTGTTGTTCACGAGCTCATGGACTTCGTCCACCACGACCCACTCTACGGATTTCAGGTTCTCCTTGAATTTTCTGGAGGATAACAGGATTCCCAGCGTCTCTGGCGTCGTTATCAAAAGGTCTGGAGGGTTAACTAGGCTCTTCCGTCTAGCCGATTCGGAGGAGTCGCCATGCCTGACTGCCACCTTTAGCCCGACCGATTCTGTGTATTCAGTCAGCCTAACCAGAAGATCACGGTTCAGGGCCCTCAACGGGGTTATGTAAATCGCTCGAATTCCTCCAGTTCTTCCAGTGGCAGCTAGGGTCACCAGCACGGGGAACATAGCGGCTTCGGTCTTCCCCGAGCCGGTCGGCGCTGAAATGAGGGAATTCTTTCGTCTGACCACCACGGGCCAAGCCTTTTTCTGAATCGGAGTAGGGGTGCTTATTCCTGCCCTAGAAAGGAGGATATGAAAAGCTTGATCGGCGGCCATCGCCAACATTGATCAGTGTCTTACTTCTTCTTCGCGGCGTAATGCTCGTAGATGAATAGGGCTATGACGGCCGCCACCAAGATAGCAAACGTCATCGTCCCTGCAAACGAGAAGAAATCAGCTGGGGACATATATCAAGCAACATCTCCCTCGACCTCTACAATTATTAAAGCTTACAACTGCAAACACATCAGAAGTAGGGAGGTGCCGGGAGAGGGTTTCGAACCCTCGACTTCTGGTGGCACGCGTCCACCTCCAGATTATGAGTATCGCCTTCGATGGAGGCTGGCGCTCTAACCAGGCTGAGCTGTCGGGCCTGACGCTGAATCCCGGCCTCCCGGCAGACGTCCCTACATACTGACGGTATATTTACCTTACACCCCGTCTCGACGGTTACGGTTAAAGCCACACGACGCGTGAGGGGCATGGAGGGCTGAAGATGTCGACAACCCTTGATGACGCCTTCAAGCGGCTTGGTGCCTTTATGAGCCCTACTTCCGTAGCCGTGGTTGGCGCGTCTCCCAAGGTGGAGAGCGTAGGCTACGCAGTCTTCTCCAACATCCTGAAGGCTACCTTCAAAGGAGTTGTATATCCGGTCAGCCTGACTGCCCATTCCATCCTTGGAGTACGGGCATATCCATCTATCTTGGACATACCCGACCCCGTTGACTTGGTGGTCGTTTGCATCCCCAGCAAGCTAGTCCCGCAATCCGTTATTGAATGTGGGAAGAAGGGCGTCAAGGGCGTGGTCGTAATAAGCGCTGGCTTCAAGGAAACAGGTGCCGAGGGCGCTAAGCTCGAAGAAGCTGTGAAACAAGCAGCCAAATCCTACGATCTCCCATTAATCGGTCCTAACTGCCTAGGGCTTGGCAACATGGACCCGAAGGTTCAGCTGAATGCGACTTTCGCTAAACGAATCCCTAGGTCAGGCAACATAGCCATCGTTTCACAAAGCGGCGCCCTAGGCGTGTCGCTGATGGATTACGCTTCGTCACGCAACATAGGCATATCCAAGGTCGTAAGCTTGGGAAACAAGGCAGTGCTCAACGAGCTGGACCTCCTGAAGGCGTTGGCCAACGATCCCCTCACGAAGGTGATTCTGCTCTACCTAGAGGACCTCGTGGACGGTCGGGGTTTCATTGAGACTGCAAGGACTGTGACGGACACCATCGGAAAACCCATATTGGCTCTAAAGGCAGGACGCACGGCAGCTGGCGCCAAGGCTGCCTCTTCTCACACGGGATCACTGACGGGCTCTGACGAGGTGTACGACGCTATCTTCCTGCAAAGTGGCGTCCTGCGAGTCGAATTCACCGCTGAGCTCTTTGATTATGCGATAGCCTTTGCAAGGCAACCTATCCCTAAGAGCAACAGGGTGGGAATAGTCACCAATGCGGGCGGCCCTGGCATCCTAACGACCGATGCATGCATAAGGTACGGCATGTCCATACCCGCGTTATCACCTGAAACAATTTCGTTGCTAAAATCCTTCCTCCCTCCGGCTGCTGCCCTGAACAACCCTGTTGACATGATCGGAGATGCTGACGAAGTTCGCTATGAAAGGACCATCCAGGCCATGGTCAAGGAACCCAACGTAGATTCTCTCATCATCATAGCCACCAGGCAGCTGATGACGGACACCAAGGCCATCGCAAGAGCCATAGCTAAGGCAGCCGGCAAGACCGAAAAGACGGTAATGGCTTCGTTCCCCGGTGCTCCAGCTGACGATGAAGGGGTAGTCCTCCTAGAAAACAACGAAGATAACAAGGTCCCAGTCTACGAGTTCTCCGAGTCCGCGGTGAGGGCCCTCGCCATGATGCAGAGATACGAAAGCTGGGTCCTTCGCCGTAGGACCGAGGTGAGGACGTTTCGAGACGTCGACAGGGCGAAGGCAGAGAGAATCATCAACGAGGTGATTAAAGAGAGGAGGGAAGTGATGACCGACCTAGAGGCATATGACGTGCTTGAAGCATACAGATTCGACGTTCCTAAACATGCCCTTGGCAGGAACCTCGAAGACGCGCTTGAGAAGGCACAGAGAATAGGATACCCAGTCGTCCTGAAGGTCGTCTCGCCCGACATCGTCCACAAGACCGATGTAGGCGGGGTCAAGGTCGGAGTCCAAGATCCTGACGGATTACGGCACGCCTACGAAGACATCATTACCTCAGTCAAGACAAACTGCCCCAAGGCTGACATCTGGGGGGTAGGAGTCTACGCGATGGCCGGGAAGGGTATAGAGACACTCCTCGGCATGAGGAGGGACCCTCAATTCGGCCCCATCATCGTATTCGGCACGGGGGGCACCGCAGTGGAGCTCTACAAGGACGTATCCTTTCGACTTGCCCCCATTAGAGAACTGGGGGCCCAGAACATGATCAATTCAACGAAGGCAAGCCAACTCCTTGCCGGATTCAGAGGGGCCAAGAAAGGTGACACCGACAAGCTGATAGAATATCTCGAAAGGCTTTCACAGATGGCCGTTGAACTTCAGAGGGTCAACGAGCTGGACGTCAACCCATTCGTGGTCTTTGAAGACGGGAAGGGATGCAAAGCGCTGGACGCTAGGATACTGCTTAAGCTGTAATCCCAGACCCGGTACCTATGCGGCCCATGAGGCTATTGTTCCCGTATCCGGAATCTGTCAAAGTAAATTTTTTCGAAGCCCTTGATCCTTCCGTTTTCCACGAACACCCCTTCTGAAGCAAGCAGTTCAATCTTCCTAGCTACGCCTCGCTTATCGCCGAATCCTCCAATTCGGCCGTCCTTATGCACCACTCTATGGCATGGGACAATCGGGGCATAGGGATTGACGTGCATGATGCTTCCTATGGCCCTGGCAGCTTCTGGTCTCCCCACCGCGGCCGCCAGGCCTCCATAGCTGGTGACCATTCCCTTTGGTACTTGCTTAGTAAGCGAATAGACGAGCTCCCGGTCAATCTTCTTGCTCTTCAAGTTGCCTTCCTCCATCACACAACGTAGCCATGCACATCGAGCCATCTGCTTTACGCATTAGCCAGCTTATGTCTTTGTCCCTTTTTTCGCCTTAGTGGTCCGCGGCTTGCGGGGCTTCGTGCTCCTGACTCTCTTTATGGCAGGCTTGGGCTCTGGTGCAGGGGTTGAATCCATCGTTTGCATCGCAGGTGCTGTCTCTACGACGGGTTCGGGGGCGGCCATCACCGGAGTGACTTCAATCGGCTTCTCGACCACGGGCTCAGGCGCTGGCGCAGGAGCTACTGGCGCCTCAACCACGTGAACCGGCTCCGGGACGGGCTCTGGTTGCGGCGGTTGTGTTTCTTCTTTGATGGGCTCAGGAGCCGGTTGGGCAGCCATTGGAGCCGGAGGCGCCAAGGTAGAAACAGGCGCAGGTCCGGCGGCCATCGGGGCTGCCTTGGATCTGCTTCTATAACCTAGCGACACGGCGAGCGCGATTATGATTAAGGCTGCGACCGCTATGGCGATGTATAGCCACGTGTCCAAATTTGCTTCGCAGGCAATTTGGGGGCCTTCTTCGATATACCCCTTGGGGTCAACATCAACTCACAAAATACTTGGGCAAGCTTGACCACCATTGGTTTACATATTTTCAGCACCTAACTTGAAGGTTTAAGTCAGGACCCTTCACAAAAAGCTTTTACAACCAGATTCTTCGAGGTCTAGGCCTAGGCGGGGGTCGCCCAGCCTGGTCAAAGGCGTGAGGCTCAGGACCTCATCTCGTAGGAGTTCGTGGGTTCGAATCCCACCCCCCGCACCATGCACCTTGGCCAGTCATCGCAAGAGTCGAAACCGCATGAAATTACACATGCTGCCATTCCCGCTGAGCTTTTAAGCTGCGCCCAGTAGCCAAACTCTGTGTCCCTTAACGATACCCTGTTTACAATTGTGATTATCATCGTGTTATTCGAGCTCTCCGTTGTAGCCTATGGAATACTACGATACGTGGTGAACCGGCTCTCAACCCCTCCGGGAGAACGGCCACAAGGATGACACAATTTCAACGGCTGAGTATCTGGGGCACGTCCTTCGCGGACCTGAGGCTTGCCGTGTACACATATTTCGCAAGCTCCATCTTGGGATAGATGACCTCTCTGAAGCCTGTCACTCCTTTTGCATGATTGGGCACGCTTAGCTCCAGCGGCATGCTCAGCGTGTTGACGGCGGCTTGGTAATCCTTGTAAGAGCCTCTTATGAACTGGTCGATTACTTCTCCCGCATACCAATCCCTGAAGGTCTCCTCTTTCTTGTGCCTGAAAATAACTCCTCTCAGGAACTTGAGGCGTCTGATGGACTTGAGCGAGAAGGTCGACGTGTTCATATCGAACCTCACCCTCAGCTCGTTCTTCGAAACGCCTAGCTCGATCCTCTTACCGGTCGGATTCGGGATGCGTTTTGTTAGCGCCCCGAAGCCTCGAGCAAGCACGCTGCCGACATATATGTCCAGCTGTGGACGGTTAAGATGGATGTATTCAATGGAGTCTCCCCTGCTGAAATCGACGTTATACCTAACCCTATCCCTATCAGTCTTCTCTTTAGCCAGAAGCAATTCGGCAACCCAGAGTTCGTCTTTGATCGCCATGACTTTGTAGAGGTTACGCAGGACGGCCTTTGTAGCTGTGAATCCGTTCTCCCGGCTGTCGATAGCATGGACTTCCGAGACCCTCTGGACGTATTTCTTTGCATACTCGAGGTTTCCCCATCTAATCAGATCATAGGCACGCACCGCCAAATCCTTGGTATCGGTGACATCGAGCGCCATCTTGGAAGCGGTGGATTCGATCAATGCCTGGTATTCTCTGGCAGCCTTCTCCCCTCTTGACTTGAAGAAGTAATAATCGCGGATATACTCCTTCTTCTCCCTGATCACGTCGTCCAAAGTCAACCTTGAAAACCATTCTCTTTCGTCATACAAGAGAAGGAATTCAGGGTTGTTGGTCAGCTTGTCGGCGAAGCTCCTGTCGGCGACGAGCTTCCTCCCGAGCCTGAACGCCCTGATGTTAGTCTGCTTTCCCGCCTTGGCGGATTGGACGATTGAATCTTCGAGGTTGACTAGGTCCAGCGGAAGCAATCCCAACTGATACGTCATCCCGAGCATGACCATGTTGGAATAGATCTTGCTCCCGAGGTAGAACTCGGTTATCTCCGACACCGGGAGACCGAAGTAATCGTCCTTGCCCACCTTTCCCCTGATTCTTTCGTCGACGTCGTCGGGATAGTCCTCTTCGCCGGCGAGCATCGGTATGGTGGGAAGTGCCGTTTCGTTGGATATGAAAACTGTAGATTCGTTGGCATACTTCATGCCCCTAGTTCCTTCGAGTTTGTCGAGGCCGTTGATGAGGTTCGCCCTTCCCGCGGAAATCACCGGCGACGTATTCGTCTTCCCCTTCTGAAATATGACATGACTGTAGACTCCCCCGTTCCTAACGGCCAATCCCTTCTTGTCATGCCCTATCCATTGCCCTCTATTGTATCCCTGCTTTGCGGCCGCCCTTGCCAAAATCACCGTGTTGAGCCCTCCCCCCATCCCTCCAAACGAGCCCGTGTAGATAGAGTAGGTGTCCTCAAAGTCGATCTTTTTGGCGGGCTCGGGGATGTCCGCCAGCTCGCCGTCAGGCAACCTCTCCTTGGGAAGACCTCCCGAGTAGCTGACCTTGACTCGCTCGAACGAAGGACATGCCTCAATCTTGGCGCAGTAGGCGTCCTCGGTGCAAATGGAGAGGTCAATGGCGACCTTCTGGCCATAGATGGTGTCGGTGAGAGCCAGACCAGGGCATCCCGTGTTCATAGTGCACTCCCGGCAGTTTTCGCAAACTTCGGGGGTCACATTTACGAATTCGGTCTTGGGACCCTTCCGCAGCATCTTCCTCCTCCGTTCCTTCGTTATCCCACACTCCTTCTCTGAGATGAAGACGGTCGGCATTTCCCGCCCTAGAGCCTTCTTCATCTCGTCAATGTAGCCCCGCCGGTCGTCCGGGTTCACCGTCTTGATGTAGACCTCCTTGTCCCCGGCCATCCCCCTGATTATGGGTTCGAACTTGCGAGAGGGAATCCTCTCCTTGCCATGGAATTCTGTCGAAATCGATTCTTGGTGGCCCGTCATGGCGACGCACTTGTTGTCCATGATGATCGTGACCCGGTCGCGCCTGCCGTCTATGGCCTCCTGGACGGAGTTCTTGCCGCCATGCTCGAAGGTTCCATCTCCGATCATAACGAGCTTCTTGTTGGCGACGTCCCTCATGGCGTCCGCGGATGCGCCAGCATGCCCCATGGCGTTGAAGGCATGGGCCTCCCTCCAAGGGCCGTACATGGACATGGAATAGCACCCAATATCCGGTATAGTCAGGAAGTCCTTGTTGTCGGTCTCGGCCCTGAGATATTTGACGACGCTGTTGGTCCCACGATGAGGGCATCCGGCGCAGTAGCCCGGCGTCCTCTTTGGCAACACGAGCGCGAATTCGCCGGACTTCTTGATGAGAGCTAGCTCGGCTTCGATCCTCTTCCTCTCATCTACTGTGATAATGTCTGAAGACGTAGGATAGCACCCCCAACCTTCTCGATGGCTATGGTGGGATCGAGCCCGCCGAACTCCGGAAACCCTCCCTTCCCGTCGGGGAACCTCTTCCCCCAGATTTCCACGGGGTCGACCTCCTTGTTCTGATAGGCGTTCTTCAAAATGTAAGACACGTCCGACTCTATGAAAGGCTCCTTCTCCTCGATGACGTAGATAGAGTCGACCGTCCTAGCAAAAGATTTCACGATTTCCTCGTCCAACGGATATATCATCCCTAGCTTAAGTATCGGAAAACGTTCCTCGAAACCAAGGGCGTGGAAGGCCTGCTCTAGGTAGTTGTAGGTCAATCCCGACGTGATGAACCCGATCCTCCTTTTGCGCTGGTTGACCGGATCACTATAGAGGAGCCTGTTCAGGTTCGCTTCCCTTGCGTGCTTGATAGCCAGGGGCATCCTTCTGATGACGATGTCCTTCTCATGCTCGCCTGACACCGGAGGAAGGCTTGTCCCCTTCTGGACATCGATGCGAGATATATCCAGCCTTGCCTTCTCTTTAGAAGGGTACCTGTTCTTGTAGAGCTCCACGGATCCTATACCATCGGCTTGGAATGTTTGAATGATGTAGCCAACGATGAGCTGAGAAGACCGCGATAGCTCCAGCGATGCCCCTATGAAATCCTTGACTTCCTGAGGAGTGCTAGGCTCTATGATGGGGATCCTGAGCTTCCTGAGGAGATACCGTGAGCTAGCGGCGACCTGTGTGCTCGAAGCGTGGGGATCGTCACCCACGACCACAATCCCTCCCCAGCCCACCGACGCTGCCGCTTGATAGTTGGAGATTTCGAGCGGGTCAGCCGCGACGTTCAACCCGACGCTCTTCATCACGGCCATGGCATCCTTTCCTGCGACCCGGGCTCCGTTCAGCCGCCCAGCCCCCTCTGCTTCGTTCTTGGCCGCCTCCCAATAGAACCCCTTCATGTTAAGCCATGCCCTATAGTTCTCTGCGAACGTGAAGAATTCAGCCACAGGTGACCCCATGTAGCCCGAAGCTATCGGTATTCCCGCTTCCAGGGAGCCTTTGACTATCAGTTCGTTCCCATTGAAGACCTCGTATCCATCCTCCTTCAGAAATCTCTCGTCCACCGTGGGAGCCTTTGCCTCCAACCTAGAACTAGACCGATTTCGAATTCAGAGGGCGCTGATATAACGAGTTCTACAATTTCGCCTTGGGCTTCGAATATTCGACCCCAGCTAGTATGGACCACTCCAACGGAATCACGCCGCTTTCGCCCATGGAGCGCCGAATCCCTACACGAGCCTACCGACCTATTGAGCCTAGACTCTGAGTAGGTGAATGCCGCCCTCACGTAGCACTCCTTATATAAACAGTGAAGACGCATAAGTGCACGAGCTGCCGGGGTGGCGGAGTGGCTGCGGCTCAAGGCCGTCACAGAACGCGTCAGCCTCGAGATCTTAACGAATGTGGCTAGACAGCTGATGGGCCTTCACGGCCCTCATGGGTTCAAGTCCCATCCCCGGCGCTCATTTCTTCTGTTCGGGCCCCATGTAAACCCCAAATCGGACCTAATGGTCTCATCGACGTGAAGTAAGCCAATAGGCTCATCTCAAGTTCCGTTACAATCCTTTCGTGTGATATTTCGATTCTTTGATTTCCGGTAGTATGTACTTTGCATGTCTTCGACTATAATGGGCTCTCAGCATGCTATTTTCTCTATTTTGTTCATGACCCAAGGCCCTAAAGGCTTATATCCCCCCTGGGCATGGGCTACACTTCGCACATTATAATTGGCGGCGTTGTCGCTGAGGCGGGCCTAGCCCGACAGTGAGCCGACAACCTCCTGATGTGCGTACAGAATGAGGGTTCAACCCTTCTAAGGATTGAATCTGAGCATTTGAGTTGCGTGCTTCTCGCAATAGCCAATAGCGTCGTTCTCCCGAATCCGGTTGATCCTGCCGGACCTGACTGCTATCGGTATGGGATTAAGCCATGCGAGTCGAACGTCTCCCGGCTGTGGGAGGCGTGGCACACGGCTCAGTAACACGTAGTCAACCTACCTTGGAGACACGGGCAATCCCGGGAAACTGGGGCTAATCCGTGGCGGGTTCAGAGTTCTGGAATGGCTCCGAGCTGAAAGGGTCAGGCGAGCATGCTCGCTTGGTTGCTCCAAGACGGGACTGCGGCCGATCAGGTTGTTGGTGGGGTAGTGGCCCACCAAGCCAGTAACCGGTGCGGGCTCTGAGAGGAGGGGCCCGGAGATGGACACTGAGACAAGGGTCCAGGCCCTACGGGGCGCAGCAGGCGCGAAACCTTTACACTGCACGAGAGTGCGATAAGGCTATACCGAGTGCCATCCGCTGAGGGTGGCTTTTCCTAGGTCTAAATAGCCTGGGGAATAAGGGGAGGGCAAGCCTGGTGTCAGCCGCCGCGGTAATACCAGCTCCCCGAGTGGTCAGGACGATTATTGGGCTTAAAGCATCCGTAGCCGGCTTTGTAGGTCTCTTGTCAAATCCAACGGCTCAACCGTTGGTCCGCAGGGGATACCGCGGAGCTAGGGGGCGGGAGAGGCGGACGGTACTCCATAGGTAGGGGTAAAATCCTTTGATCTATGGAAGACCACCAGTGGCGAAGGCGGTCCGCTAGAACGCGCCCGACGGTGAGGGATGAAAGCTGGGGGAGCGAACCGGATTAGATACCCGGGTAGTCCCAGCTGTAAACGATGCAGGCTAGGTGATAGAGAGGCTACGTGCCTCCCTAGTGCCGCAGGGAAACCGATAAGCCTGCCGCCTGGGGAGTACGATCGCAAGGTTGAAACTTAAAGGAATTGGCGGGGGAGCACCACAAGGGGTGAAGCCTGCGGTTCAATTGGAGTCAACGCCGGGAACCTTACCAAGG
>CAYYVT010000186.1:0-5456 GCA_964475215.1 uncultured Nitrososphaerales archaeon | reverse complement strand
CTTCGGCTTTCTTGGCCCCAACGGCGCCGGGAAGAGCACGACGATCAACATGCTCACGACTCTTATCCCGCCCACGTCGGGGAAGGCCGAGGTCTGCGGCTTCGACATAGCCAAGCACGCCACCGATGTGAGGAGGAACGTCGGCGTCGTCCCGCAGGAGTACACCGCCGACGAGGACATGACGGGCCTGAGGAACATCCTCCTCTGCGCCGACCTCTACGGGATCCCCAGGAGCAACTCAAAGGCCCATGCGATGGAGCTGCTGGGGCTGGTGGAGCTCACCGACGCCAAGGACAGGAAGGTATCCACGTATTCCGGAGGGATGCGGAGAAGGCTGGAGCTGGCCTGCGGGCTGATCAACTATCCCAAGCTCCTGTTCCTCGACGAGCCCACCCTTGGCCTTGACGTGCAGACCCGCGCCGCCGTATGGAAGTACATCAAGAAGCTCAAGGAGGACTACGGAATGACCCTCTTCGTCACCACCCACTACCTCGAGGAGGCCGACTCCCTCTGCGACCGGATAGCCATCATCGACCACGGCCACATAATCAAGATAGGGACCCCCGACGTGCTGAAGCAGGCCGTCGGCGGCGACGTGATCGTCGTGGGTGTGAGGGAGGCCGGGCCCGACATCTCCGGAGAGATCGCCAGGATAGGCCTCGTGAAGGACGTGAGGAAGATGGACAACGACTACAGGATCAAGGTCGAAAGGGGGGAGGAGGCTTCCCCACAGATAATGGACCTGATCCGCTCCAAGGGACTGCACGTCGCCAGGATATCCCTTACAAAGCCGACCCTGGACGACGCCTACCTGGAGCTGACTGGACGCACCCTGAGGGAGGAGGAGACGAACAGGTGGTCCATCGTGAGCCAGAGGCGGACGATGCGCCAGGCGAGGTCGTAGGAGGGAGCGGACATGCCAAAGGATGGAGAGCCCGCGGGCGGGAAGCCGATAGCGGCGTCCCAGATCCCAGAGCCTCAGGAGGCTCCGATGCAGCTCGAGGAGAGGGCGGTCGCCGTCGCCCCCAAGGTGAACACAAGCCCGAGCCACGGGCTTTGGGCGCTCACCGACAGGGACCTCAGGAAGTGGTACACCAACCCCTATCAGCTGATAATCTCCCTTGTCCAACCGATAATCTGGATGGGCCTATTCGGGAAGGCCCTCAACTTCAGCACCTTCATCGCCAGCGGGGCCCCTCCGGCGGCGGTGAACCAGATCATGTTGAGCTTCTTTGGGACGACCAGCTACTTCTCGTTCCTCGTCTGCGGCATGCTGGTCTTCATAGTCCTCTTCACTTCGGCCTTCAGCGGCATGTCCGTCGTGTGGGACCGGAGGTTCGGGTTCATGAACAAGGCACTGACGACTTCGGTGAGCAGGGGGACCATAGTGATGAGCAAGATCCTCCAGAGCGTGGGGAAGTCCCTAATCCAGGCATTCGTCGTCCTGATCATAGGAATAGCCCTTGGGATGGAGACCAACAACCTGACGGTGGCGGGCGTCGCCGGAACCTTCGCGGTCATCTTCCTCGTGGCCATGGGCCTCTCCGGGCTCTTCGTGATGCTTTCGCTCAGGTCCAGCGACTGGCAGACCCAGATGGCGATAATCAACCTCCTGAACCTGCCCCTGCTCTTCGCCAGCAACGCCCTCTTCCCGGTCAAGATAATGCCCACGTGGCTCCAGGATGTGGTGAGGGTCAATCCCGTCAGCTACGCCATCGACGGAATACGCCAGATGCTGATCGGAGCGACGGGGACCAATCCCCTTTGGCTGGACTTTACGGTGGTCTTCGGGTTCGCGGCGTTCTTCTCCATCATTGGGATCATCGCCTCATGGAGGCTTCTGAAGAAGTAGGGGCACCGAGGCAAGCGTTTTAGGGACCGGACGCATGGATGAACGTGGCGAGATGATGGAGAAGGACGGTACCGAGGGGGCAAAGCCCGGGTCCGGCATCGCCCTGATAGGGAGGAGATGCCCGAACTGCGGCCTCGAGCTCTCCTTCCTGGAGAACCCGCCCGTGATCGTGCCCGACGGGCTGAGGGAGCTTGATTGGGATTACATCAAGAACCTGTCCGTCATCCCAAAGATCTTGGCGATATGTCTGAAGTGCGGCTTCGTGGCGACGGATTCGCTCACTCCCGTTGAGGTGAGCGGAACCTACGACTTTTAGCCGCCCCCGCCACGGCCAGCTTGGGAGGCTCCTAGACGGCAGGATGAACCCTGCCTGTCGATTGCAGTACGGTGGCCACGAAGCCAGCTGCGGGCTTCCGACCGGCGGATTCGGCCGCGAGTCGGATTTGGGAGCGGTCTCCGCGCTGCCTCCACTTTAAATAACTTGGAGCGATTCGGGAGAATCGTGTCGCTGGGACCATCGAGAAGGGTGCTTGGTCTCCTCCTCGCCATCTGCATCGGGGGAATTCCACTCCTAGCGACATCGCCTCCGGCTACAAGGCAAGAGCCGAACCAGCTGCCGTATGCGCCCATCACATCCGGCAACTGGGACGACGTAAGCCCCGCCTGGAGCCCCGATGGATCGCTCATAGCCTTTTCTTCGGACGCGAATGGCGTCTGGCAGATCCTGACAATAGAACCCAACGGCTCAGCCGCCAGAATCATGACGCCTTCGAGCTACGACTCCTCGCAGCCCTCATGGAGCCCCGACTCGGCCTCGATGGCATTCCTCAGCACCCAGGGCTCGCGGACGGACGTTCGGGTGGCCTTCATTAGGAATTCGACCGTAGTGACGGTGACCAACGGAACCTACTCCGTCCTTCCCGTCAGGCCCAACTGGAACCCAGATGGGACGCACCTGCTGTTCTTCGTCGATTCCAACGGGACCCTCCTCGTGTCGGCGGACGTGGCCACGGGCGCCCTACAGGTGGTCGCTCCGGTCGCCGGAGTCTACGACGACGCTGACTGGCTCTCTCCCTCAGAGGTGATTTACTCAACCCTCGGGCAACAGGGGTACGAAATCGATCAGATGAATCTGATAACCCGGCAGAAATCGGTGGTAGTAAGCGGGCTGGCGAACTTCACCGCGCCGGTGGTGTCGTTGAGCACCTCAAAAATCGCGTATGTTACCAACCTGATCCCGCCCAAGTACGGCCCGTTCAGCTATCCCTGCGCGTATCAGCCCGGGGATTACAACCTCTGGGTGAGCGACATGGACGGCTCCAACGCCACATTCCAGTCGGCGCCGGTGGGCGAATGGGATGTCGGCATCATCCCCTACCCTGCCCCGTACACGCCCGCCACGATAAGCCCCACCCAGAGCCTTGCGTGGAGCTCCGATGGGAACATGATAGCGTATACGGGCTACTCGGACCTTTACGGCACCTGCATATACCTGTGGGATGTCTCAATATCGGCCAGTTCTCTGGGGCTCCTCGGGCCCACGAACGCTAGCTCACAGGGGCTGACATGGAGCCCCGACAGCGTGAACTTGGCCTTTGCTGCCATGGAAGACGGCCATTTTCACATCTTCGTGTTGAATACCACCAACGCGATTGTCCCGATGCCCGTAAACATACTCGACTAGCTCACGGGTCAATGTCCAAGTCGATGCAAGCGGTGCCCACCGATGAAGGATGGAGCCATCAGAACGAGAGCACTTTACCGTCAATAGAGTATCCGCGGGCGCGCATGTTCAGGCGGATGGAGGGCGCAAGATCTGCGTTCTATGCAGGCTCAGCCTAAGGCTTGGGCTTCTTCTTAGCCTTCAGCTTGGCGTCCCTGAACCTGACGAACTCTCTGGCGACCTTCTTGTTGACCTTCTCGGTCGACCTGACGACGATTTCGGAAAGGTCCTCGGAGGTGATTTCGACTCGGTGAGCGACCTTTTCGACAACTTCCTTGGTCACCCGTTCCGCTTCCTGCGCCGTCGCCCCGGCCTCCCTTATCCCGCTTCGTATCTTCGATTCGACGAACTCTTCGACGCTTCCGTCCCGTTTCCTTACTCGAACCAATTCACAATTCGAAGCAAAGAGGTTCAGGTTAAACTTATCTGGCCACCCCGTCTTTGAGTCCAGCGATCCCTCTGGGGGGCACTCGTGCAGCCCAGAGCTCAGATGATGAAAGGGCGAGGCGAAGAATTCACCCAGCCCGCAAAAGGGTTAAATGGATTGAACCGGCTCTCAGGACATCCTCCTCTTGAACCCTAGGCCTTCCAGAGTGGCTCGCCGTGTCATCGCGGCGACCTTCTTCCTTTCGCTTCTGGTGATGGTCACCCTCTCGGTGACTCAACCGCTAGGCCCGGCTCGAGCCACGCAGACATTCACCGTCCAAATGTATGGAGATGACATGACGCTGGAGTATGAATTCATCCCCGCCAACCTGACCATCAACGTCGGGGATACCGTCACCTGGATTGACGAGGCCGGGACACATACGGCCACCTCCCTGCCGAACCAAGCCGAATGGTGGGACTCGGGCCCTCTGACCTTGGATCAGACCTTTTCGCACACCTTCACCCATCCAGGAACGTACAACTACACCAGCCTCATCGACCCGGACATGTATGGGACCATCGTCGTTCAGCAGCCTGCGCCCGAGTTCCCGGAGTCGGCGGCAGCGGTCGTCGTCGCGCTGGCAGCCCTCTTCGCGCTGTTTATTGAGAGGAGGCTCCGGGGCAGGGAGGGCCGAGAGGCTCTAGGATTTCATCCGACAGCTTCGAGCAAGGGATATTAGAAACCGCCTTGATTGGAGCACGATGGAGCCTCTGCCCGACCCGGTCGGGGAAGCGAAGAGAATCATCAAGGTGGCAGAGGAGAGGAAGGTGGTCCTGCGCCTCTTCGGTGGAGTGTCATTCTACTTTCGCTGCCCCTCGGCGAAGCACAGGAGCCTGCAGAGGAATTACGTAGACATCGACTTCATGGGCCTAGCGAAGCAGTCAAAGGAGATCAAGAGACTCTTCGAAGAGCTCGGCTATAGGCCCCGGGATGTCTTCAACGCCATGCAGGGAGGGCGGAGGTTGATCTTCAACGATATGGCGCACAATCGGCGCGTCGACGTCTTCCTCGATGTCTTCGAAATGTGTCATAAGTTCGACTTCAGGGGGAGGCTCAAGGTCGATGAGCTCACCATCCCTCTCGCGGACATGCTCGCGACAAAGCTGCAGATAGTAGAGATCAACGAAAAGGACCTGAAAGATGTCATCAGCCTCCTTGTGGACTACGACGTGGGGAAGGGCGATGATGGCATGATAAACGGAGCGTACCTCGGAGGCCTCTGCGGCGACGACTGGGGCATCAACAGGACGTTCTCCTTGAACCTGGAGAAGGTCCTGGCCACCCTCGCCGAAAGGGACCTCGATGACGACCAGAAGGAGCTGGTCAGGACCAGGGTCGAACATCTCAGGAAGATGATCGACGAGTCCCCAAAGAGCCTGCGGTGGAAGATGAGAGCGAGGGTAGGAGACAAGGTGAAATGGTACGAGCTCCCCGAGGTCGACAAGGAGGTC
>CAYYVT010000185.1:0-13849 GCA_964475215.1 uncultured Nitrososphaerales archaeon | reverse complement strand
AAACTCCTTGAGCCTCTTCAGGCTCGCCCCGCTGTAGCCCTCCAACCCCATGGGATTAATCCGAACGAGGCTGGGGCCTGTGTGCTATATCTGTGTTATTCGCTCGGAGATCCTGCCCCCCTTGAAAGTGTTTAAAGGAGGCCGTGCGTTCTCGCGTATCTGATTCTTCCTTGAAGGCGCTCGTGACAGGGGGGGCCGGGTTCATCGGCAGCAGCCTGTGCGAGGCCCTATTGGGAGAGGGGCACGAGGTAGTGGCCTTCGACAACCTTAGCTATGGCTCGATGGCGAACCTCTCGAACGTTCAGGGGAAGGAAGGCTTCACGTTCGTGAAGGGAGACTGCAGGAGTCGAGCAGACCTGAGGGCGCCCTTGGCAGACGCGGACATGGTCTTCCACCTGGCGGCCCTGGCGGATGTGCGCCTCGAAAAGGGGGGCCCCGCTGAAATCTTCGACGAGAACGTGAGGGCGACCGAAGCCTTGCTCGAGGCCATGGCGTCGAGCCCAGCGCACCTTCTTGCTTTTGCATCTTCTTCGACGGTCTACGGAGAGCCCACGGTCATTCCGACGCCTGAAGATTATTCTCCGCTGGTGCCGATATCAATCTACGGCGCCTCAAAACTTGCATCGGAGGCGCTCATTTCGGGGTTCGTTAGCGCATGTGGCCTTGACGCCGCGGTGCTGAGGTTTGCCAACGTAGTGGGGGGAAGAGGTAGGCGAGGCGTGCTGCCCGAGTTCGTATCGGGGCTGAAGTCCGACGCGAAGAGGCTGAAGATACTCGGTGATGGCACGCAGAACAAGTCCTACCTGTACGTCGATGACTGCGTCAAGGCCTGCCTTGTGGCATCGGGGGCGGCGAAGGGCTTCGATGTCTACAACGTCGGGTCCGAAGACCAGATCGACGTGCTGACTATCGCCCGGATCGTCAGCCAAGCCATGTCGGTAACTCCTCGCCTCGAATTTGTCGGCGGGGTCGATGGTGGGAGGGGCTGGAAGGGTGACGTCAAGAGCATGTGCCTGAACGTAAGGAAGCTCAAGCGGCTCGGATGGGCACCGGCCTACGACAGCAAAGGTGCGATTCTGCAGGCCCTGGCGATGACCCCGGGCATAGTGAAAAGCCCCTAGAATGAAGGGGTGAACCAGGGGACGTTACGCAAGGCGAGCCGGAGGCTAGAATGCAGGAAAGAGGAGACATCTCGTTTCTCGTCTTCTCGTAGAGGTCGCCTGAACGCTCGATGTGCGGCCTGACCTCTAGGAGGAAGTCATCAGGGGCGGCGCGTTCGAAGGTCAGCTCCTGCCTTCCCCTTTCGTCGACGACCAGCCTTGAGAGAAGGATGACTCCGTCACTCCTATCAGGATTCTCCCTGTCGAGCTTTGGGAAGGCTATGGGAGCTCATAGCCTGTCCTCTCCTTCCCCACCCTTGAAGACGAGGGTGACGTACACCTGCATCATCCCTGATCACTCCTTCATCTGCTTCCTTCGGCTCTAAGATCATGCACCGCCGTCGAACCCTTCCTTGGGGAACAGGCCCAGGACCTCCTTGATGGGGACGAGGTCGTAGGTCCTCTTTGTGAACGCCACGTAGCTGATGGGAGTCGAGTTCACCGTGACGAGTGCCTCCTCCCACTCGACGGCGTCGAACGCCTTGCTGAGCGCGAGCTTCATCTCGCCCTTGAGCTCGTTCTCGAGGACTTCCTCCTACTTCAGGGCCTTGGGCTTCACGATGGGCAGCCCTAAGTCCGATCGATGACTTACCTTGCGGACGCAGCCAATCGTCCCGAAAGGAGGGTCAGTAGTGAATCGACGATGCGGGCGGTGAGCCCCCACACGACATGGCCTTCGATGACGAAGGCCGGGATCCGCTTGAGGACTTCTCCCCCCACGTTGATGTCCACTGCCTCCCTCCGAAGTCCGTCCAAGGGAGCCCAGAAGATCTCGACGACCTCCCTGGAGGGGGTGAAGACGAACTTGGTGTCCGAGAAGGCAACAAAGGGGGTCACGGTCATCGATGGGCGATTCCTCGGATGAATGGTGTCGAGCGAGCCCAGCACCTCTGCCCGCTTGCAGATGTCGACATAAGTCTCTTCAAAGAACTCCCGGCAGGCAGTCTGGACGAGCGTCGCGTCTATCTCCTTGGATCTTCCGCCAGGGAAGGCTATCTGGCCAGACCATGGGTCGCGTGGGTCCTCCGCCCTTTTGGCAAAGAGGGCCTCGAGTGATCCCCTCCGAAGCGTCACCAACATGACGACAGCCGCATGGTCAGGGCCGAGGAAACGAGGCGCGCCGCTCGGAGGCGACAGTCGGCTCCTAAGCAACGCTAGGAGCTCTGCCCTGCTAAGACCCTTCGGCACAAGGGACATGCAACGAATCCCCTTTCCCTGAGGCATAAAAGCGTTGATGGCGACGGCGAACTTCATCTCACGGAAGACTCTTATCGCTAGGATATGACATTGGAGGTCGAGAAGCTCAGCTTGAAGATAAGGGAGTTCGACATCGAAGATTACAAGCAGGTGTCTGAGCTCTGGGTCAAAGCGGGACTTGGGTTCAGGCTTGGCGACGACATCGATTCGGTGAAGACGAAGATGACAAGGGATCCTGACCTCTTCCTAGTCGCTGTAGAAAGAGGGGTGATCGTTGGGACCGTCATGGGAGCATGGGACGGCCGCAGAGGATGGATCTACCATCTTGGCGTCCTGCCAGCGTATCGAAGGAAGGGCATCGCGGGCCGCCTAATCGACGAGCTCGAAGTTCGGATGAAGCGGAAGGGCGTGCTGAAGGTGAATGGGTTGGTGTACTCCTGGAACGTGATTTCGAAACGGTTCTTCTCGGAGAGGGGATACAAAGTGTTGGACATGACCGAAGTGGAGAAGCAGCTGGGCCAGTGGAACCACAAGGTCATCGACCCAAGTAGGGAGGGTGGGCGCGAGGCGAAGCGAACCATAGCAGAAGGGCAGCCCCAGTCGGGAGCACGTGCTGGGCGTCTGAATGGCAAAAAACAGTGAAAGAAGATCGGGGGCTGACCGTTCACAGGCCCTGAGAGTTGTAGAACTCCACTGCCTTCTTCGCGAACTGGTACCGCTTCTCTACGTAGTTCCAGTCAAGGTTCTGGTAGAAAGCTTCTAGGTAGGCCTTGCGGTTCGTCTGATAGTCCAAGTAGTAGGCGTGCTCAAAGACGTCCAAGGTTATGATGGGCACGGTGTTCCAGACAGCACCCTGGTTGTGGAAGTCCACCAAGAAGTTGTGCAACTTGTTGCTCGGGAGGACCAGGGCTGTGACCGCCCAGCCTCTCGCAGATACCGCAGTAGCTGTCAGGTCAGCCTTCCAGTTGTCGTAGGAGCCGTAGTCGGCCTCTATCTTCTTTATCACGTCACCGTGGGGATTCCCGTCCCCCCAAAGGCTGCTGAAGAAGATGTCATGGAGCAGCGTGCCGTTGGCGTTGAACGTCTCCTGTCTCTTTAGCTCGCTGTAGTCGCTGTAGGTCCCAGCGGCCTTGGTCTTGTCGCTGGTCTTCAGCCTGTCGAGGATTTCGTTCCATTTATTGACATAGCCGTTGTAGAGCTTGTAGTGCTCCTCGTTGGTCTTCTTCGAGATGCCCTTGAGCTCCTTCTCGAGCTTGAACTGCTTTGCCTTATAGGTTGGCTCGGACATGGCTTATCGATTGAGAGCGAATTCTCAATCCGTATTAGCTTTTTCCTCAAATATTGCAAAGTCTAGAGAACCCGGCGGGGGCCCTCGACCCTAACGCCGAGAGAGGTATGAGAAGGGCTCACTTGGCTCCCGGGAAGGGCACTTCGCATTCGACGCCGATTTGGGTCAACATCTCCAACGTCTTCGAGTCAAGGGCCACTCCCAACTTGCGTCGGACGTCTTCGGTGTAGAAGGATTTCTCCCCGGCCACGTAAATCTCCTCAGCGCCTGGAAGGCGTTCCGCTCCCTTTAGCTTGGCCACGAGCTGGTCCATCCTACCTTTGAACTCATCAAGACCCATGAAGGCCTCGACGTTGATCGCGCCAAAGAAATGACCCACGTTCGCAGGGGTCGGACCTTGCGTCTCGCCGACGCCCGTGCTCCACTGCGCCCCGGTGAGTATGCCTGAGAAGATGTCCACCACGGCGCCCAGGCCATAGCCCTTGTGGCCTCCAAGTACTTCGCCCAGCCCCCCCAGCGGAAGTAGGGCACCCTTGGATATCTTGTCGGGGTCATCCGTCAGGTTTCCGTCGGGGTCTATCCCCCAGCCGATGGGGACCTTCTTCCCTATTCGCTTTGCCACCTCCATCTTCCCAATCGGAGCCACGCTGGTGGCCATGTCTAGCACGAACCCCCGTCCGGATGTCGGAACGGCGACGCAGATCGGATTGGTCCCAACGAGCTTCTGCTTCGAGAAGGTCTGAGCTACCAATGGGCGAGTGTTTGTCATCACCAGCCCGATGAGGCCGTCCTGAAGGGCCATCAGGCCATAGAACCCGGCTATGCCGAAGTGGTTGCTGTTCCTCACGCCAACAAGGCCGACGTAGTTGGACTTGGCTTTGGAGATGGCGAGGTTCATCGCCTTATATGAAACGACCTGCCCGAGACCCGCGTCGCCATCCAGCAGGGCTGTGACTGGGGTTTCTCGGACCACCTTGATTTCGGGATGGATCTTAACCACGCCGTTCCTTATCCCGTCCGTGTAGCGCTTGAGCCTCGCGACGCCGTGAGACTCGATGCCCCTGAGGTCGGCCTTCACGAGGTTCTGGGCGGTTGTAGCGGCGTCCCCATTCGGCACGCCCATCTTGACGAGCACATCCGTGACAAACTTGGTGAGCGACTGATGGTCGACTCGGGTGTACATGCCCTCAACCAGTTCTCCCTTTTCGTGCATTGCGACGACACTGGACAGCCAATGCCGTATAAGACTTTCGTCATGGTCAGCGACCATGAAAACCCTCGGCGGCTGCGAGGACTAACACCAGGAGGCCGAAGGCGATTGTCACCGAGAGAAGGAGGGCATGGATCGCCGGAATTAACGTCCAGAGCATTCCATACGCACCCACCACGGACCGGGAGACCCCCCGAGTTGGCCCGGACGACGAGAATCGCCAGAGACCTTCACCCTGAAGAGCCTCAGAGGAGGCATGACGATGCTATGTGCAGGAGCATCCGGGAGATGCTCTCCCCAACCAAGAAGGTGAGCCCCCCCCTCAGGAGGAAAACCCCGACCATCCCTATGTATGCCGCGGCCTCAGAAGAGAGATGGCTAGGGCTGCCATCCCGAGCTGGGGACGATGCCTCTCCCCAGCTATTCGAGGGTCACTCCTTCTTCGTCCACAGTGGGACTCTGCCCCCGGAGAGCTCTCCGCCGATATGGACCCTGTCTATGTGCTTAGAGAGGTTCTCTGGACTGTCCAATACAGATCCGCAGAAGGGACAGACCATTCCGTTCCCTTCATGATTCACGGGCAGGTTCAGGGCTCCAAGGCTTCCCTGACCCGTGAAACCCCATCTGGTCACGAGGCCGAAGACCGTGCCGTCTGGATTCACTAACACCAGACGGCGGGTGTTCTTGGCCACCATCAGGTTGAGGGCCTCCGAAAGCGCCCTCCCCTTGGCTAGGGTTATCAGGGGCTTCGACATCACTTCTCCCAAGGTGACGAGCTTCGGGTCCCTGCCCTCGGCCACGACCCGATAGCATAGGTCCCTCTCGGTAAGGATGCCGACGGGGAGCCGATTGTCGGTGACGATCACGCTGTCAATTCCAGTCTCCTTCATCTTCGAGGCGGCCTCCTTAACGGAGGATCTTAGGTCTAGGAAGACGGTGTCCTTTTGGGCGAAGTCGGACGCTGGCCGTGACATCAGATCAGATATGTTGGAGCTCACTTCAAGCTACCCGAAGGCCTTGTGCCTCGCGACGTTAAAAAGCCTTGGGGAAGGGTCGCTCGCCCCTAGAGGAAGGTGGAAGAGGAGATGTCGCCGGGAGGCGCCGCCAAAAGTCCAAAGTCTTCTATGAAGGAGTAGCATCAGGCATAAATATTACAACCCTCAGTAGTTCGCAAGAACTTGAGTCACAAACACCTATCCTGGGTGGTGGGTGGCCCCCAGGGGAGCGGTGTGGATTCAGCCGCCACGATCTACGCTAGGGCCTGCGCCTTCGGAGGGCTCCATGTCTACGGGGAGAGGGAGTACTACTCGAACATCAAGGGCGAGCACAGTTACTATACCGTTATGGCGGCGGATGAGAAGATAAGGTCCAGATACTCGAAGATTCACGTCCTGGCCAGCTTTGAGCCGGAGACGATCTTTCGCCACTCTTGGGACGTGCTTCCGGGCGGCGCCATAGTCTTCGACCCTGAATCTCGGGGAGACAAGCTTTCCCAGATCCCTACGGTTGAGAAGAGCGTTGTGAAGGAGATCCTCCAGACCTTGGGGGGCGTGTCCGACTGTTCGATTTCGGACGTCCTGGCGTACGTTGAGAGGAAAGGGGTCGTCGTCGCACCCCTACCCTTTGGAAGGCTGTTGGAGGACGTCGGGAGGCAGATCAACGAGGAGCCTGGGAAGCTGACAAGGTTCGTCAACGTCATGGCGGTGGCGGCATCCCTCTCACTCTTCGGTTATGATTTCCCACCCATCGAGAGGGCTATCGAAAGCACCTTCAGGACCAAGCCGAAGGTGGCCCAGCAGAACGTCCTCGCAGCGAAAATGGCCTACGACTCGGTGGCGGCCGAGAGGTCAAAGCTACGGTTCAAGCTTACCGCGGTGGCGGCCGATGAGCCCAGGCTCCTGGTTACGGGCGCGCAGGCGGTTGCCCTTGGGAAGATAGCTGGTGGGGGAAGGTTCCAGAGCTACTACCCCATAACGCCGGCCTCGGACGAGAGCTTCATCCTCGAAGAGCACGAGGCGTTCGGCCTGAACGAGGAGGGCGGAGTCAACTACTATCTCGCACTGCAGGCGGAGGACGAGATTGCGGCGGCCACCATGGCCATCGGCGCCGCGCTGACGGGCGTTAGGGCCTCCACCGCCACGTCCGGCCCCGGGTTCTGTCTTATGATGGAGGGGCTCGGATGGTCGGGGATGAACGAGGTGCCTCTAGTCGTGACTCTATACCAGAGGGGCGGACCAAGCACGGGTCTTCCGACAAGGACGGAGCAAGGAGACCTGCTCTTCGCCTTGACTGCTGGCCACGGCGAGTTCCCTCGCGTCGTCTTCTCATCCGGTGATATCGAAGAGTCGTTTTACGATGCTCAGATTGCGTTCAACTACGCCGAGCGGTTCCAGGTTCCGGTGATCCACCTTGTGGACAAGGCCGTAGCGAACGCCACTTCCACGGTGAAGCGGTTCGATCTCGCTAGGGTGAAGATTGAGAGGGGAGAGATGCTCACCGACGAGCAGCTGGCGCTGAGGAAGCCGTACAAGCGATTCGAGTTCACGGAGAGAGGGATCTCGCCCAGGGCGGTCGTTGGCCAGCCAGGTGGCATCTTCTGGAACACGGGCGATGAGCATGACGAGACGGGGCACATAACCGAGGACCCCTACCTCAGGGCCAAGATGATGGAGAAGAGGATGGGGAAGCTGGACGTGATAGCCAAGGAGATCCCACTTAGTGAGAAGCTGGCCTACTATGGCGAGCCGAGGCCGGACCTCCTGGTGGTGGGCTGGGGCTCGGTTAAGGGGGCTGTCCTCGATAACTTGGACACTCTGAAGGAGTCGGGCATTAAGGCCGGTTTCCTCCAGATCAAGATGATGTGCCCCTTCCCTGCCGGGGAGGTGGCTAAGGTCATCAAGTCAGCGCAGAGGACCGTGATCGTCGAGTGCAACTACTCTGGACAGTTGAGGAAGCTGATAACCCAGGAGACCGGCATAACCATCCCTCAGCTGGTAACCAAGTACACCGGCAGGCCGGTGTTGTGTGACGAGCTGCTGGAGTCTCTGATTAGGCTCTACCGGGCGCCTAATTTGAAGAGGGAGGTGCTCAGAGTTGGCGCTTAAGATCGCCGACTACCGGACGGACGTCCACAACAACTGGTGCCCGGGCTGCGGCGACTTCGGCATCCTCAGCGCCCTGCAGATGGCGCTGACGGAACTGCAGATCCCTCCCAGCAACGCTGCGGTCGTATCGGGGATCGGATGCTCGGCCAAGACGCCTCACTACATCAACGCCTACGGCATCCATACCCTGCATGGCCGGGCGATAGCCTTCGCTGAAGGGATCAAGCTGGCCAACCCCGGCATCGAAGTGGTCGCAGTCAGCGGGGACGGGGATGCCCTTGGCATCGGTGGCAACCACACTCTTCACGCTGGGCGGAGGAACATCGACATGACCTTCGTCGTCTTCGACAACTTCGTCTATGGCCTGACGAAGGGCCAGGCCTCGCCGACCCTGGGCCTGGGGGTCAAGACGAAGGGCTTGGCCAAGCCCAACATACAGCAGGATATCAATCCGGTGATGTTGGCCCTGACTGCGGGTTACACCTACGTCGCAAGGGGCTACGCGTTCGACATCAGACACCTCAAGGACCTGATCAAGAACGGCATTCGACACAAGGGAGCGGCCTTCGTCGATGTGCTCCAGCCCTGCCCTACCTACAACGACCTATACACCAAAGAGTGGTACGCCGGCGAGGACAGGGAGGACCCCGAGACCCACAAGGCGATGCCCCGTGTCTACAAGCTTGAGGAGACCGGATACGATCCCCTGGTGAAGACTGGAGGATTGGAGGAGGAAACGACGAAGGTGGGCCAGGCGGTGGCGAAGTCGATGGAATGGGGAGATCACATCCCCATCGGCCTCTTCTACCAGAACCCCTTCGTGCCGTCCTTCGAGGAGAGGATTGAGAAGACTAGGGTTTCGGCCTACAGGGAAGCCCCTCCTGCGAAGCTAAAGATCGCCAAAGAGGACGGGACCACGGCGGCTCCAATGGAGTCGCTCATGGACATCTACAAGGCCGTCTAATCCGAAACACTTCTTTAAATATCCCGCCTAGTGGTTACGGTTTCGCATGACCCCTCCGCTCGTCTATCCCAAGAACCCCCTTCTGGAGCTTTCCGAGGAGGAGAAGATCTTCAAGGACGCCGTGCGTTCCTTTGCCCAGAGGAACGTCGCCCCTCAGTGGGAGGAGGCAGACGATGAAGCTGCTTCATCTCACAGGCCGATGATCGAGCTGGCGAAGAAGATGGGCGGCCAAGGGCTGCTTGGGTTGACCTGCAGCCCCGAGTTCGGCGGACAGGGAGGCACCCAGACCATGGCCACCATCGCCATTGAGGAGCTCGCATACGCCGACCCTTCGGTCGCGACCGCTGTCTACGCCCTGTTGAACATAGGCTGGCCCTTTATCCTGCAGAAGTACGGCAGGAGGGAATTGTCAAAGGAGATCATCGGACAGGTCGTCAAGGGCGACGCCTTTTTCGGCATCGCTTCAACGGAGTCCCAGGGTGGTTCGGATATTTCGGGGCTGAAGGCCAAGGCGACCCGGGCGGGGTCCTCCTACTCCGTGACTGGCGAGAAGGCCTTCATAAGCGGCGTGAACGAGGTCTTCAGGCTTCCCTTCGGAGGCGGATGGTTGCTCGTCGCCAGAACTGGAGGCGAGGGACACAGAGGTCTATCGACCTTTGCCTGCCTTCCCAGGGAAGGGGGGAGCGCAAAGAGTGGTGTGGCTTGGTCGCTCTTCAATGGAATTGGAAGACATGCACTGAGCACGGGGACCCTCACATTCGACGGATTTGAATTGCCTAAAGAATCCCTCGTTGGCGAAGAGAACGGGGGCTTCTACGTCCTGATGGAGGGGTTCAACGGTGCGAGGATCTTGGTTGCCGCCGCCTGCCTTGGCGCGACAAGGTGGCTCCTAGATCGAGGGGCCGACTGGATAAGGGAGAGGGAGGTGGGTGGGAAGAAGATCTCATCCTATGAAGCAGTTAGCTTCAGGTTCGCTGAGCTCCTGGGCAAGTACGAAGCGGCTTCGATGATGGTGTACAGGGCCGCCCGGCTCTTCGACAGGATCTACTTCGGAAAGGAGAAGGGCTACGAATTGAAGGACCTCAACGTCCCAGTGGCGATGGCGAAGATGTGGGCGCCGGAGGTCTCGGTCGAAGTGGCCCAGGAGGTCATGAAGTGGCATGGGGCCGTATCATACACTAGGGAGCATCCTGTTCAGAGGGCCATGCTAGGCCTTACATCCTACGTCATTGGGGCCGAGGGCGCTCAGAACGTCATGAGACAGATCGCGGCGAGAGACCTGCTGGGAAAGGAATTCGTCTAGGCGTAGACGGACTGGCACTGCTCTCTAAGGAACTGAGGCAGGTAGTAGATTCCACCAGCCCCCTTCCCGGTCGAGCCGCTGTGTTTCCAGCCTACGAAGGATTGCACTCCCACCATCGCTCCCGTCGTCGCGCCCACAGAACGATTCCAGTAGACAACTCCAGCCTCGATGGCTTCAAAGTAGCGCTTCGCCTCGTTGGGATCCTCGGTGAATATGCCGCCAGTGAGCCCGTATTCGACTTCGTTCGCAACGCGTATGGCCTCATCTAGGTTCTCGACTTCAATCACGGAGAGGACAGGCACGAAGAGCTCCTCCGTCTCCAGACGGTGCCCCCGGGGGATGTCGTCAACTATGGTCGGAGCGACATAGTTGCCGTGCGAGAATGCGCCGTCCACGAGGACCTTCCCTCCACAGAGGATCCTGCAGTCCCGCGAAGCGTCGGAGATGGCCCTCGTATACTTGGCCATGGCTGCCTTGTTGATGATGGGGCCCATGAAAACGTCCTTTGATGTGGGGTCACCCACGACGCACTTCGCCGTACGCGCTACCAGCTTGTCGACGAACTCCCTGTGGACCTCCTTGAACACTATCGCCCTGCTCGTCGCGCTGCACTTCTGGCCCCCAAAGCCAAATGCCCCCCTGAACACCCCTTCGACCGCCTTGTCAAGGTCCGCCTTGGCTGTAACGATGGCAGCGTTCTTGCCGCCCATCTCAGCGATGAAAGGTTTGGGACCCTTGAGGCTGAACTGCAGGTAGCCCTTTGCCCCAACGTCGTATGAGCCGGTGAAGGCTATTCCCTTGACCTTCGGACTGCCCAGTATGGCATCTCCCACCGTTTCCCCGGGCCCAGTGACCAGGTTCAACACTCCGGGGGGTAGCCCCGCCTTGGATAGGATCCTGTAGAACTCCACGGCCACCAGTGGGGCGTCGCTGGAAGGCTTCAGTACCACGGTGTTCCCCGTAATCAGGGCCCCGGAGGTCATGCCGACCGTTATGGCAAGGGGGAAGTTGAACGGCGAGATGACCCCCCATACCCCATATGGCTTCAGGACGCTCTTCACCTTCTCTCCTTCGTAGACGTTCTTCATCCTGTGGACGAACCCTCGATTTCGCTCCATCTCGTTGGCATAATACCTGAGGTAGTCGATGGCTTCATCGACGTCTCCCACTGCTTCGTAGCGGTTCTTTCCATTCTCGACGGACATGAGCGCTGAAAGGAAGAACTTTCGCCCGGCCATCAGGTTCGCAGCCTTGTAGAATATCCTCACACGCCTTCGGAAATCGGTCCCTGACCAGGTCGGAAAGGCCGTGTCCGCCGCATCGACTGCGGCCAAGGCCGAATCCCTCCCCCCCTTCGAAAGGTACGCCAGGGCCGTCCTATGATCCGCCGGAGAGTACTTCGCGAACTCCCCATCTCCACTAATCTCTCTCCCCCCGATGAAGAGGGGGATATGCTGCCCAAACAGCTTCCTGACCTCCTGAAGGGCCGAATCGTAAAGGTCGTGGAACTCCCTTTCGCGGCCCTGGCGGCTCATCCTGATCCAAGTCGCTTCGCTCCTAAATGGCATGGTTCAGACAGGCACCCGACCCCGAGAAGCGTCGAAGAAGGATAATAAGCATATTTCCCAAACGTAGTTCGCATGCATGAAGGTCACCACGGCGAATTATCGTGGAATGCTCTCCGAAAATGGATTTAACAGGCAGCGAAAGACCACTCGGTGATGAGCCAAAAGGAAGGCCTGGGCCCAGAGGCGCCTGGAGCAGGGGATGAAATCGGTAGAGTCCTCGGAATCGAACTGAAACACCTCGACGCCCTTGAAGTTCGGGATCTGGGCTCCAGGCTTAGGGTGGCCGACGCGGAAGGAGTCGCCCGCATCATCGGAGTGGGGAGCAAGAAGGGGCAGGAACTCCTGAGGAGGTTCATGGAGGCGGGGGCTGGGGGGGCGGAAAGGTCGATCTTGAGGACTCCCGACGCGCGGAGGCTCGGCAGGGAGCTTCTCTCGCTTTTCGCTGAGATGGCGTCCGGTGAGCTCGGCAGGCAGGGATTTCGGGCCACATCGCCGACGGTCTCCCCGGATCTCATTCACAGCAGGCTCTCTCTGGAGGCAAGAGCCAGGGAGCTCTTGGCCGGTCTCAACCGAGAAAAGAAATTGGAGGAGGTCAGGGAGCTGCTCAAGGGCGCGTTCTTCGAGAAGGCAAAGTCGGGAGAGAGCGGCGTCTTCGAATACTTCTCTGCGCGAAGGAGGTTCGTGGCGACGGCGTCGACCCTTTTGGAGAAGTATGGGGAGGTCCCTGAAATCTCCGAGTTGATGGGTCCGGTCTCGAACGCTGAGATCGCCTTGCTTTCAAGGACCATGAGCGAGGCGTCGGGGGGGCCCTTGGAGGATGCGGAGGCTGCGGTGAGCGATGCCGAAGCTGTCATCAACGACGAACTGAGAAGGGACGGGATTGACGCCGAATCAGCGAGGGAGGTGGTGGAAGCTCATGTTGAGGAGATCGTTTCATCGCTGGGGATGAATGCTGCCGAGGAGGAAGAGCTCAGGCGATCGGCACTTGAGGGGCTTCGCATTCCGTTTGAATTTGAGAGGAGATCCCTTCGAGATGTCCTTCGGGTATGGCGCGAGAGGCGGGAGGACGAAAGGGCGAGGAAGAGGTCCAGCGTAGAGTCCAGCCTCAGCCGGCATCTTGACCTGGCGGACCTCATCGTCACGAATGTAGTGGGCTTGGACCGAGCCCTGGCCATCGCTCTGGCGGCGGAACGCTATTCGCTGGTGCCGGCCACACTCGGCGACCAAGGGGAAGGGTTCGTCGGAGGTCGCAACCCCTTCCTGATCAGGGACGCCGGAAGCGTGGACACGGTGGCCCCAGTGAGCTACAGTCTGGGCAGGACGAAGGCCCTGAAGGTGGCCAAGGCGAGGAACGTCGTCGTCCTGACAGGCGCCAATAGCGGGGGGAAGACCACACTTCTCTCGACCCTGGCATCGATTCACATCCTCACCCTCTATGGCCTTCCCGTTCCGACCGAGACAGCCGAGGTGGTTCCACTCCCAGTCTACCTATTTCGCAGAAGGGTGACCAGGCGTATAGGCAGCCTTGAGCATGCCCTCAGCTCATTGATCCCTGTCTTCGGTGACAGGGCCAGGAAGCTTGTGCTCATAGACGAATTCGAGGCCCTCACCGAGCCCGGGGCCGCAGGCCGGATAATGGCCGCTGTCCTGAACGAAGCCGCCTCCGGCAGCAGCCTCGTGCTCGTCGTTACCCACTTGGCTCGTGAGACCCTCCCTCACGTCAGGTTGCCCATCAGAGTCGACGGGATTGAAGCAAAAGGCCTCGATCCTGGGGGCGAGCTCCAGGTCGACCGCCAGCCCATATTTGGTCACATCGGCTCGAGCATGCCAAAGCTGATCATAATGAAACTGTCACGATCCACCAGGAACAGGAGGGTGAAGGCCCTCTACGACGAGATCCTTTCCTCACTCAAGGAGGAAAGGGTTCAGGTGCAGGCCCCCATCGCGACGCCATGGACAGAGGAGGAGTGACGGAGCCCCAATCGGCCAGAGGCCTACGAATGGCGACACCGAAAGCATAGTTTCGCTTATTAGCCCGTTGGGCACCGTTTCGCG
>CAYYVT010000184.1:0-14222 GCA_964475215.1 uncultured Nitrososphaerales archaeon | reverse complement strand
CCTCGCGTGAAAGCCGGCTACCCCGAAATCGGCCTTGGCTTCGCTAGGAGAAAAGACTACGCTTTCGGAAATCTGCATGGAAAATGCGACGGAGGGTATGCCGGAGAGGGCGGCCTGAATCGCGGCCGAGACCGTCCCGCTGGCGTAGACGTCCTGGAGGCCCGTATTGTCTCCGATGTTGATGCCCGAGGCCATGGCATCGGGCTTCTGGGGAAGCACCTTGTTGAGGGCCACCATCACCGCATCAGCTGGGCTCCCCGAAACGACATATCCCTTTTCGCCAGCGATCTGCACCTCCCTTATCCTAAGGGGCTTGTGGAAGGTGAGGCTCATTGAAGTGCTGCTCCGGGGCCCCTCGGGGACCACCGGGACCACTTCGCCCACGTCAAGGAGGGCCCGGACCAGCGCATGAAGACCTCTGCTGGCCGGCCCATCGTCATTGCTTACCAGAATGGTAGGCTTGGACAATTCAATCTGAGCTAGGCAGCTTTGAATGTTCTAAAGAACGTTTCGCAGGTGCCGGCTGTCTCAGGATGCGCGACGCCGGACCAACAGGAAGGCGACGAAAGCCAGGGCGAGCGCCGCCCCGAAGATGGTCACGTCCCGCCAGCCAGCAGTGGCAACCTCGGAGTTCACCGCGGAGGGGGGGCTGAGGGTTTCGTTCGCCGACGCAGAGACAGAGGATGTAGTCGTCGAACTGTTTGCCTGGCCTGAGCCGGACCCGCTGAGGGCGGAGGCCACGGCGCTGATGGGGATGCTATTGGTCGCGTTTACGGCGTAGTTAGCGGACGCGGTCGCGTTCGAGGTAGTCGCTGCAGAGGTCACCGAAGCCGTGACCGCGTTTGTGGCCGTGGCCGATGGAAGGGTGCCAGAGGACTTCGTCTGGCTGGACGATGAAGGGACGGCCTTTGAGCCGGCAAGCTGCACCGACGCGGGGACGCTGGCGAAGACTACAACGAGCGCCACCGCCAGCACCATCCCACAGGCCAAAGCTACTGCTAGACCCCGCAACGGCAAAGGTGAACTGGCGGACGCCATCGCTTGTCTGCCATGGGATGAACCAGTCTTAATTAAGCTCTAACCAGTAGAACAGAAGAGGCTGGGAATCCACGGCAGAAGCCTTATAGAGAACAGAGCCCCCGAGACAGGAGGAATTCCAATTTGTCAATCTCGATGCCGCCTCAAGGCGGCGATTTAGTCGAGTTCGAAGCTGAAGGAGAGGATCACTGGACAACTCTCAAGCTGAAGGACGGCAGCGTGCTCCGGTTTCGGACCGTCGTGACGGCCGTATTCAGGATAGGGAACGACCCGAACACGGGGCTCCCAGTCTACGGCATTCAGAACTCCAACGCCATCAGGATGGTCAGCATCCCGAAGGAGCTCATCGTAAAGAAGGATAAGGACAAGGACAAGTCCTCGGCGACGTATCGCTAGAAGGACCTGCGCCTCCAGGCTAGGGCGGCTTCAATCCAGAAGAAGAGCGAGGCCAAGGCCGAGACAGAGATCACCTCGACGCTTGCGCCTAGACGGTATACCAGGAGATATCCAGCCAGGAAGGTCGTGAAGAAGGCCGCGTAGAACACGAAGCGGGGGACTATGATGGAGCCGAGGAGGAGAAATGGGCCTAGGGCGCTGGCGTCCACCTTCCTTTCAGCCAGATACGCCCCATATTGGTCCTGCTTCACCAGCTCAAGCTCGATGAGCTTGTTAAGGTGGTAGTAGGCAACGCTCGGACTCTTGAAGCCCATGGCGCGCTGCACCTCTCTGACGCCCGCGCTCTCCCCCTTCTTCAGGAGGAACACGTAGACCTTCACCGTTGAGGCCGAGAGGCGGTCGTCGCGCTTCAACATGGATTGGGGGGCTGGGGAGGCGGTTAAACCTTTGCCAACGGCTGTTCGTCCTAGTAGAACAGGGGCGAACTTACGCAACGAAGGCAAATTTGACGCCTTTAAGGAGCAGAGGGGCGCTTCTCCTCCTGGCCAGCCCTCCTATCCACCCGGACCGAAATGGGGACGTGCCGGATTCGGAGCACAGTAATCTTGGATTCCGCGAATCCCCTAAGCCTTGCCTTTTGTTCGCGGGAATCTCAGCCGTGGACGCCCAGGGAGCACTTTTACGACCCGTCCCATGAAACAGATACAGAAATGGCCCGTTCTGAGGCAGCAATACTCTTGCGCACATGCTTTTAAGTATCAACAACTTCTCACTCCCGGCATCGGTGATTGAAACGCAGGTCATCAACCATGATCTGGTGATAGTGGGGGCTGGGCTGGCTGGCCTAAGGGCTGCAATTCAGGCGGCCATAGTCAGCGGCGGGAAGCTCGACATCGCCATAGTCTCCAAAGTCCACCTCATGAGAGCCCACAGCGTCGCAGCCGAAGGTGGGACCGCAGCCGTGCTCTACACCGATGAAAAGGACAGCGTGGAGCTGCATGCCTTCGATACCGTCAAGGGAGCTGACTACCTCGCCGACCAGGACGTCGTCGAGCTCTTCGTGAAGCTCGCTCCAGAGGAAATCTTGAGGCTGGAACACTGGGGGATGCCTTGGAGCCGGAGGCCCGACGGGCGGATCGCCCAGAGGCCCTTTGGAGGGCACAGCTTCCCGAGGGCGACCTATGCCGCCGACAAGACGGGATTCTATGAGATGCAGACCCTGTATGACACCCTCCTGAAGTATACCTCAATACACTTCTACGAAGAGTGGTTCCTCACCTCGCTGGTCATCGAAGGAGGTGTATGCAGAGGCATCACGGCCATAAACATGAAATCGGGGGAGCTCGTGGGGTTCGCCGCCAAGGCCACCATCATCGCTACGGGAGGGCTGGGCCGCCTCTTCGGTTTTACGACCTACTCCCACAGCGTTACAGGTGATGGTGCGGGGGCCCTCTACAGGGCCGGAATGGCCCTGAAGGATGTTGAATTTGTCCAGTTTCATCCTACAGGCCTCGTCCCATCGGGGATACTGATCACCGAGGCCGTCAGGGGCGAGGGCGGCATCCTGGTGAACAGCAAGGGAGAACGGTTCATGAAGAGGTATGCCCCGGAGAAGCTGGAGCTGGCCCCTCGCGACCTCATATCGAGGTCCATCGTCACAGAGATCGAGCAGGGGAGAGGATTCAAGGGGCCCAACGGCCTGGATTACGTCCTCCTCGACTTCAGCCCCATCGGGGCTGAGAAGGTGAAGGAGAGGCTTCCAATGATGATAGAGCTGGGTCATAACTTCGTAGGCATCGACCCTCTGGAGGCGCCGCTTCCGATTCGGCCTGTGGCTCATTATAGCATGGGGGGGATAAGCGTCGACGTCAACGGGGAGACATCAGCTAGGGGCCTGTGGGCGGCGGGAGAATGCGCTTGCGTCAGCGTCCACGGGGGGAACCGCCTTGGGTCCAATTCGACGACCGCCTGCCTGGTCTACGGAAGGATCACTGGCGAACGCGCGGCGAAGTATGTGATGGGAGGTGCATCTGCGCCCGGGATCGCAGCCGAGAGGATGGCAGCCGAAGAGAAGAGGATATTCGTGGACCTCCTCGGCAGGGAGCAGGGGGAGGACCCCTATGCGATCAAGAAGGAGCTCTGGTCCACCATGGACAGCAACGTCTACGTCTATAGGACCGAGCAGGGGCTTGCCGAGGCCCTGAAGAAGGTCAAGGAGCTGCGATCACGGTTCGCCAAGGTCAGGGTCGAGGACAAGTCTAAGAACTTCAACACGAACCTGACTGGGACCCTGGAGGTGGGGAACCTCCTGGACGTAGCGGAAGCGGTGGTGACTTCAGCACTCCTCAGGAAGGAATCAAGGGGGGGTCACGCTAGGAAGGACTTCCCCAAGAGGGACGATGTGAACTTCTTGAAGCATTCCATGATCTACTATACTCCAGAAGGACCGAGGGTAGAGTACATGCCGGTAGTCATCACGAAGTGGGCCCCCACGGAGAGAAAGTATTGAGAGGGTGATGAAGATGGGCCAAGAGACCGTGATGGAGAAGGAGAACAAGGCGGGCCTCTACCGGGGTTGGATCAAGTTCTGGAACAGGAACTTCGAAAGATGGCTCTACGCGATGCATAGGATAACGGGCGTCGGCGTAGGCATCTATTTCGTGGCCCACATCTGGGAGACGAGCGTCGCGGCACAGGCCTTTCTGGACAAGCAGCCGGCAGTCTGGGCGAACCTCATGAATTACCTCGCCAACTATGCCTTCAGCACGGGCCTCCTGTTGGTGGCCGCTGCGGCCGTCTTCCACAGCCTCAACGGAGTGAGGCTGATAGCTTCGGAGCAGGGCTGGCTCATCGGAAAGGCGACTCGTCCCACCTATCCCTTCCTGCCAAGCAGCCTGAGGGGCGCCCAGAGATGGCTGGGAGTGGTCATCGTGGTAGTCTCCTTCGTCCTCCTTGTGTTCGCCTTCTACCAGCTCTTCGTCGTCGCCCTGGGGGCGTGACAATGAGAGAATCAAGGTTCATGCTCCTTCAGTACCTGACCGGCGCCGGGATACTCGTCCTCGGCGCAATGCACTTTGCCCTCCTCTCCTTCGCCTACGGGGGGTTCGGCAAGGCGCTCACCTTCGACACAGTGAACGCAACCTACCTTGCCTACGGGCTCTTCTTCGAGCTCCTCCTGGTCCTGCTCTCCTTTCATATCTTCAACGGCTTCCGAAAGGTCCTCACGGAGTTCCGACAGGGGAAGCTCTACGAAACAGCCGTGACCTGGATAATGTTCCTCGGAGGTGCGGCAACCTTTCTTTGGGGGACCCGCACGATCCTGATCTTCCTGGGGGTCCTCCACTGATGTCTCAGGATACGGGGGAAGTCCCGGTGGTGCCGCTGCACTTCGACCCCAAGGTCATGGAGGGCCTGGGCAAGCCCATCAGGAACGTCTCCTTCAAGGTGTTCAGATACGACCCCGGGAAGGGGCAGGGGGTCAGGTATTCGTCGTATGAGGTCCCCATCTTCAAGGGGACCACGGTGTTGGATGCCCTCCTCTACATCAAGGAGAAGCTGGACCCATCGCTCTCCATCCGTTACTCCTGTCGCATGTCAATCTGCGGGTCATGTGGCATGGTGATCAACGGAAAGGAGCTGCTCGCCTGCAGGACCCAAGTGGAGAAGCTGGAGAAGCACGACATCGTCGTGCGCCCGATGAACAACATGCCGGTCACACGGGACCTGGTGACTGACTTCTCCGTGTTCTTCGAGAAGCACCGCTCGGTGCTTCCCTACATCGTCAGGGAAGACGTAGACCTTAATCTCAACAGGGAATACATGCAGACGCCGGATCAGGTCATCGACTTCCTGATGTTCTCCAACTGCATCAAGTGCGGCCTCTGCTACTCAGCCTGTCCCACTAACGCCCTGGATGAATCCTTCCTAGGGCCGCAGGCCATGGCGCAGGCGTACAGGTACGTGGCTGATACGAGGGACGGCGCCCAGGGCAAGAGGATGGAGATCCTCGACGCTCGCCATGGCCTGTGGAGCTGCCATTTCGCTGGGAGCTGCAGTGACGTCTGCCCGAAGGGCGTCGACCCCGCCTTTGCCATACAGCAGCTGAAGACCCTGGCCATAAGAAAGGCTGGAGTCCTCAAGAAGAAGAAGCCCGCCCCGAACGTTCCTCAGGTCAGAGAGCTGGTCCCAGAAAGGTAGAACTGGAGAAAAGCCATCGTTAGGCGTAGAGCTTCCTTACCACAGCCAGGTCCTTCCCCCAGTCCCTGACGTCCCTCACCGGAGTCTCTAGGATCATGGGCAGGTGCCTGACCCTCTGGTCGTGAAGAATGGCCTTGAATCCGCCAGTCCCGATGTATCCTCTGCCAATGTTCTCGTGACGGTCGAGGTGGCAACCGAGGCCTCCCTTGGAGTCGTTAAGGTGAATCAGCTTGAGCCGTCCGATGCCCACGGATTCGTCGAACCTATTCAGCATATCATCCACGGCATTGGCCGAGGTCAAATCGTATCCACCGGCGTAGAGGTGGCATGTGTCGACGCAGATGCCCATTGGAAATGAATCCCCCACCAATGCCAGGATGTTCTTCAGGTCGTCAAATCCGGAGCCCACGCTGTTCTTCTGGCCGGCGGAGTTCTCCAGGAGTGCCGGGACCTTCGATCCTGTAGCAGAAAAGGCCTTGGCGATGGCCGCCGCCACCCTTCCCTGGCCGTACTGTTTTCCCTTCCCGAGGTGGCTGCCCAAGTGGAGAACGATGCCATCCAGTCCCAGGAGGGTCGCGCGCCGCATCTCTTCAGAAAGCGCATCGAGAGAGCGCTCGTAGATGATGGGATCGGGGGTCGCAAGATTGGGGAGATATGGCATGTGAGAGATGGCCACCTTGATCCCTGACTTCTTCAGCTTCTCCCTGAAGAGGGCTGCCACCTCCTCCTTGATTGGACCGAACTTCCAGCCCTGTGGGTTCCTCGTGAACATCTGAAACGCGTTGCAGCCCAGCTCGAGGGCCCTATCGACGGACAGGTCGAGGGAGCCGCTGGCGCTCACATGGACGCCTAGGGTAGGACGGTCCTTTGGCAAACGAGTCGTCTCCAATGTGGACGCCCCTCTTCTCTATAAGAGGGTTCTGGAGTTGGTCCAAGCCTTAAATCGCCAGGAGGTATCAGGGATTCCGCATTGAAGATCGCCGTCTTTGGCGGCACGGGCGACCTGGGACGGGGGCTTTCCCTCCGACTCGCCGGACGCCACGATGTGATTATAGGGTCCAGGGATGAAGATAGGGCGAAGTCGACGGCAGCGGAGCTCTCAGCTATCGTGGGCGGCCGGCCTGGAACGATTATCGCGGGCTCGATAACAGGTGCGGGTAACGCCGATGCGGTCTCCCAGGCCGAGTTGGTGGTCCTGGCGGTGCCTGCCGATACGCTCGAAGGATTCCTCGAAGTCGCCAAGGGCTTCCCATGGAAAGGGCAGCTCGTCCTGTGCCCGGTAACCAGGTTCATGAAGGAGGGAGGAGCATTCGTGTACAAGCCCTTCTCCTTCGGGCAGAGGGTCCTCTCGGCCGCAGAGTTGGTCCAGGAGAGACTGGGCGACGGAGTGAGCGTGGTCTCGGGCCTTCACTGTGTGCCGGCGGCAAGGCTCGGTGACCTTGCCGACGCGCTGGGGTTCGACGTCCCCTTGGCGGGCGCGAGGGATTCGGCTGGCAGGCTGGGGGAACTGCTAGAAGGGATAGGCGGCCTTAGGCCGCTTTTCGCAGGCCCCCTAGCGGTCTCGGCTTCGCTGGAGGCGCTCACACCTCTGCTGCTGAACATCGCGGTGAGGAATAAGATTAAAGAACCCGGCTTCCGAGTGGTTGGCTGAAAGCTTCGAGGGAAGTTGCTGTTTGCAGAGAAGCACCATCTCCGTCCTTTTGGCAATCCTTCTAACTGTCATATGCCTCGGGGTTTCCTTTCAGAGCCAATGGGCGACGTCTAACTCTCAGGGCCTAATTACTTACACGGTCAGGGAGGCGGGCCTTCCCTTCCAATGGATGCTCTTCGAGGTCTCCTCGCCCGTGGGCCCGTCCTCATTCTTCAAGGTGGATCCAGTTCTCCTCGTGATAGATTTCGTGATATGGGCGTGCGTGACCTATGGCGTGCTCTACGTCCTGAAACTTCCCAGAGGCGTCGTGAAGGCGCCTCTTGAGCCGCCTCCTTCTACTTAGTGTACCTGCGAAGGATGAAGAACGCGCAGGCGCCCGTTACGATGAGCACGAAGTGATAGCTGATTATCCTCCATGCGAACACCATGGGCCAGGAGCTTACGCCGAAGACGTAGGAGGAGTAGAAGTAGACCCCCGCCTCTGCAACTCCCGAGCCCCCGAGGGTTATCGGGAGGTTGCCAAGTACGATTGAAGCGTAAACGGTCGGGGCGCAGTCCAGGAAGGACAGGTGTAGGCCGAATCCGAGGGAGACTAGCCAGAGGGTTGCGCCGGTGAGGAGGACCGTGAAGAAGGTGTATATTCCCACGATTAGCAGCTTGAGGCCGTTCCTTCTGGTGAATGTGTTGTTGGCGGCAACGCAGAACTCGCTCAGGAAGACGTTTCCCTTCTCCATCAGGCTCTGAGCTCTGATCTCCCCTACCACCCAGCGAAGCGGCCTCGACAGGAAGGTTGGCATGCGTATCATGCCCTTATGAGAAAGGATTACGACGCCGGTGACGAACGAGAGGATCACCAGGGAAACGGCCAGGACCACGCCGCCGAGGAACAGCTCCCCTTGCTGTAGTGCATAGAGCCCGGCGATCAGGGCAATCCCGTTCCCCGCATACACGTCGAAGACGATCTCGATGTACGGAAGCCAGAGCGCCCTTCCTGACACCTCACCGTTCTTCACCATCCAAGCCGCCCTCGCGACCTCTCCCCCCACATACGCCAGGCTAGTGAGGGCCACGAACTCGCTCCCGAGGCGAACGGCCAGGCTTTCGAAGAACGGGTACTTCCTGTCGCTGAACGAGTTGATTATGAAGTTAAAGCGGAGGGCCATCAGCATTAGCCTGACGACGACGGTGCCAATGGCTGCGAGTAGTATGACGGGGGCGATGGAGAGGAGGACGGCGGGGTTGACGCCGGTGACAGACGTTATTATGACCAGGATGATAAGGCTGAGGACTATGGCGGCGATGGTGACATAGCTAGCCTTCATGGGACGGCTCCTCTCCTTTCAGCGTTATCCATCAGCCTTCCCGACCCACCTCACCCCAACTACGATATATATGCGTAGTTGGGCCATTAACCCGTGCGCGGCACTCAGCCCAGGCGCAACGAAAAGGAAATCCCAAAGCTCGTGGCCTTCGACATGGATGGCACCCTCCTGAGCGGCACGCCCAGCTGGGAGATGATTCATGAGCACTACGGGACCATGGAGTCAGCCAGACAGTCGCACATAGACTATTCCTCGCACAAGATCTCCTACCGGCAGTTCATGAGGCGGGATGTTTCGGCCTGGCCGAGGCCTCTAAAGAGGGCGGAGTTGATGGAGGCCCTAGGCCAATACAGGCTGAGGCCGGAGGCACCCGGCGTTGTCGATGACCTCAAGCTCCTCGGCTATGAGGTCGCCGTCATCAGCTCGGGCCTAGACCTCATCGTGAGGCCCGTCGCCAAGAGGCTCGGGATAAGGTACTTCCTCGCGAACAGGCTGGGCTTCGATGCCAGGGGGATCTTCAACGGCAAGGTGTATCCGTTAGTCGACCCTCTCCGCAAGGATATCGCGCTCGAAGGGCTGGCCCTCCGGCTTGGTGTCAGACTAGGAGACACGATATGCGTGGGGGACAGCAGCTACGATGAATCGTTCCTCAGGGCGGGGGGGAAGGCCTTCGTGGTGGGAAACCCCGTCCTGTCGGCCCAACTGGGCGTCCCCAACCTAACCAACCTCGAAGAGCTTCTGGAACACCTAGCCATCCGATAGGCCTTCGGTCCGCTAGGCTCTCAACGCGCTTGGGTCATGCCACCCGAGGCCTAGAGATGAACATACATGGCGATGACCGCATATGAACCTGCAGCGATGATGGCCGAGGCTGGGATGGTCACGAACCAGGCCCAGACTATCCTCCTCGCCACCCCCCACCTTACCGCGGAAAGCCTCCGTGTGGCCCCCACCCCCATTATGGCGCCCGATACTACGTGCGTCGTGCTCACGGGGATCCCCAGAAACGACGAGGTGAGTATGGTCATTGCCGCGGCCGTCTCGGCGGCGAACCCGTTGAAGGGCTGGAGCTTTGTAATCCTCATCCCCATCGTCCTAACTATCCTCCAACCTCCGAAGGCAGTGCCCATGGCGATGGAGAAGTGAGCTGCAAGTACCACCCAGAGGGGTGGGACCGAGGCAGATGGTAGGTACCCTACGCTGAACAACAGCACGGTAACCACGCCCATGGTCTTCTGGGCGTCGTTCGTGCCATGGCTCAAGCTTAGCAGGCTGGCGGACACCAGCTGGAGGCGTCTAAA
The DNA here is from genome assembly GCA_964475215.1 of uncultured Nitrososphaerales archaeon. Taxonomy (GTDB): domain Archaea; phylum Thermoproteota; class Nitrososphaeria; order Conexivisphaerales; family DTJL01; genus DATKKG01. The sequence goes on along the minus strand of CAYYVT010000184.1, from coordinate 4,317 downwards.
GTATTGGTTTATGGCGGCGGACGTGCTCGTGAAGAAGAGCCTGATGAAGATCACCGAAAGCAGCATCGCTACACCCATCCCTATGAATGGAGAGAGGAACATGAACGCGATGACCTTGGATAGCCCGGCCCATTCGATGATCGAGAAACCGGCCTTTGTGACAGTCGCCCCTACAAGGCCCCCGATCAGTGCGTGCGAAGAGCTGGTGGGAAGTCCAAGCCTCCATGTTATGACATCCCAAGCTATGGCTCCTACGAGCGCACCCAGGACGACGTTGGGGTCGACCGCGTTCGGGCTGACTATGCCTGAGCCGATGGTGCCAGCGACAGCCACCCCGAAGACTACGAATGCGATGAAGTTGAAGAAGGCCGCCATAAGGACGGCCCGAGGGGGCGAGAGTACCCGGGTGGAGACCACCGTCGATATGGCGTTGGCGGCGTCGTGGAACCCGTTGAAGAAGTCGAAGGAGTATGCAACTAGCACTATTCCTGCTATGTAGTAGAAGTCGACCATGCTCCGGCACGGCCTAGGTGTTCTTCATCACGATGTCGCGAAGGACGTAGCCGACATCTTCGCACCTGTCCGTGGTGGCCTCCATGTATTCGTAGATCTCTTTGAGCTTGACGATCTGTATCAGGTCCCCGCTCTTGAAGAGGTCGGCCACGGACTCGTTGAGGAGGACATCGGCGACATTCTCCAGCCGGTCCACCTCCGTGCACTTTTCGTCGATGTCCTTGCTCAGCCGGCGCATCGAGTTGAAAGCCAGGTCCAACTCCTTCACGCAGGAGAGGATTATGTCGGCGAACTGCTTCATCACGACGTTGGAGGTGCCTATCTCATAGAGGGCAAGCCTGTTGGCGGTCGCGTAGATGAAGTCGAGCACGTCGTCGTAGCTTGAAGCGAGCTTGGAGATGTCTTCGTGGTCGATGGGGGTTATGAAGCACTTGTTGAGCTTCGTGTAGATTTCGTGCACGATTTCGTCGCCCTTGTGCTCTAGTTCCTTTATCCTGTCCCTCTTGACCGGCACGTCAGTGAAGTTGTTTACCAGCTCCACCAGGGACTGGGCTCCGTCGACGACGTTCTGAGACTCCTTCTCAAGAAGCTCAAAGAAGACCTTATCCTGTGGGATAAATACCTCTCTGATGCTCAATGTAGATAACTGTCATGTGCCTCGCGCTACGTGGGATAAAAGGCTTCTAAATGGCCGCCAGAGGCTCGATGCCCAGGAGCTGGAATAGTTGTCCCATGGCCCCCTTGAACCCCTGGACGAGGTAGGCCCTGGCCTTCTTGACGTCCACCTCCTTCTCCGAGATGACGGGGCAGGTTTCGTAGAACTGGTTGAAGGCCACGGCGAGCTCGTGGGCGTACTGGGCTAGCTTCCTAGGAGCCATTGCGGAGACCGCGTTCTCCAGCTCCATGTCGAATCGCGACATCAATAACACCAGCCGTGTTTCCTCCGGCGTCTTCAGCTGGGCTGCGACCGGCTGGGTGAGCTTGATGGGCTTGAAGTTCAGCTTCTCGAGGAGCCGTGAAGCACGTGCATAGCTGTAGACTATGTAGGGACCCGTGTCCCCCTCCAGCCTAAGTGACTCCTTGAAGTCGAAGGTGATGGTCTTGTCGAGATCCTGCTTGATCATGTCGTAGCGGAGGGCCGCGACGGCCAGCTTCTCGCCTACATTGGAGAGCCACTTGTTGCCGGCCTCCGGATTCCCCGCCGCGCTCTGCTCCCTTGCCTTCGCCGCCAGAGAGTCGAGCACGTCATCCACGTTTACATATATGCCGAAGCGGCCAGACATCCTCAAGGACTCCTTGTCATCCTTCACCTTGACGCCCAGGTCCTTGGCGGTGTCGTTGCTGAGGTTGACCTCGCCATATGCTAGGTGGCAGTAGGTCCTCCCCTCGAGGCCCAGCTTATCGATGGCATAGGCGACCAGCTTCTGGACTCTGCTCTGGCTGGCCCCGATGACGGAGACGCAGAGGTCGCAACCGCCGAAGGTGAGGCTCTCCTTCTTCCTCGGCTCCGGAGAGGTGGCCCACAGGAACCTGCCACCCTCCTGAGTCATGAATCGCTTGTAGGAGAAGCGGTCCGGCAGGATGCCCATCTTCCAGGCAGCATAGGGGATGTCCTTGGCGGCGTAGACCGCCGTTCCATCGCTTCTGACGAGTACCTTCTCCTCGCCCTCTTCCTCCGATTCGAGCACCCAGCAGCCCTGAAGCTTGCCCTCCGTGGCTAGGCTGACCACACCCTTCTTCTTCAATAGATCAAACGCCTCATCCCAGTAGCCCGCCCTGAGAATATGGCTCTCGTAGTTCAGCACGTCGTACTGGATGCCCATCCTGTGCACCGTCTCCAGCTGGGCCCTCACCACCTTCTCCACCACCTCCTGGGCAAGCTTAGCCACCTTGTTGTTCCCCTCCTCGATGGCCTTGCTGACTTCCTTCCTCTTGTCCATCAAGGCGGTGTCCTGTGCGTAGAGGTCGTTCACCTTCACGTAGACCGAGTCCCCGCAATACTGATCGTACTTCATCCCCGAAGGAGCCTTCTTCGACAGGCCCCCGTAGAGCATCCCGGTGATCACGTCGGCCACCTGGGCCCCTGTGTCATCGATGTAGTTCAGCACATCCACCCTGTATCCCGCCTTCTGGTAGACGCGGGCTAATGTGTCGCCCACCACAGCGTTCCTCGCGTGGCCGATGTGGAGGGCCTTGTTCGGATTGACGCTGGTGTGTTCCACGATGACCTTCTTGCCCTTTCCTATGTCCATGGCTCCAAAGTTGGGGTTGTTGATGGCGGCGTCGACGACCTCATGTGCCAGCACGGGGAGGTTAAAGCGGAAGTTGATGTATCCGGCTGAGTGAGGCTGGGCGCTCATCACATAGTGGGAGTCCTTCAGATTCATGTTGTTCGCCACCCTCAGAGCTGCGTCCTTAGGGGCCAGCCCGAGGACCTTCGCCAAGTTGAAAGCGACGTTGCACGTCAGCTCGCCCAGCTCAGGGCTGGGTGGCTCCGAGAATGAATATGCCACGGCCTCCACACCCATCGCCTTCAAGGAGCCTTCGACGAGACGGCCGGCCTCCGCCTGTGCTTCCCTAAACGTTAGACGCTCACCATGCGCAGTTCATTTGTCCTGCCGTGCACTAATTAGCTTTCCTAATGCGTAGCCTACCGCCTCGACTACCCCCGCCCCCTGTCTGCCTTTCACGATGTGCTCCGCGGCGGCTCGGGCGGCCGAGTCGCTGTTCCCCACAGCAATCGAATGGCCCACCAACCCGAACATGGGCGTGTCCGTCTCACTGTCGCCTATGGCGACCACCTCGGCCGGGGGGATTCTCATCATCCCAAGAACCTTGGAGAGGCCTAGAGCCTTGTCGACGGCCGAGTTCGTTATGTGAAAGGCATATCCGCTGTCCAGGACCTTCACACTGAGGCCACTTCCGTCGAGGGCCCTTCTCAGCACTCCCACATCCACCGTCCTCTCCAGCACCACTTCTGTGAACCTGGGGAAGGTGTCCCTCAGAACTATGCCTTCGACCTTGGATGCCAGGTAGTCGTAGGCAAGAAGCGGCTGCGTGTTGTCGGCCCACAGGCGGATTTCAAGCGGAGTCTTGAAGACCGTTACGCCTCCGTTTTCCCCCACGACGACGCGAGATAGCCCCAGATTGATGGACAGGCCTAGGAGCTCCCAGCCGCTCCTCCCACTCACGAGGATGACCGGGTATCCCATCTTCTGGACGTTTGCGAGGGTCGATGCGGCCTCAAGGTCTACGCCTCCCTCCTCTGCCGTGAGTGTCCCGTCCACGTCGACGGCAAGGGCGCTCACTTTCATCTCTGTCTCACGCTAACCCTTCGCCGGACGGTACATAGACCTGATAGGCGCGCCGTCGGACCCTCCAAGGAAAGATCTACTTGAACTCCTCTTCCTTCTCAGGCTCAGCTTCTTCGGCGGTTCGGCGCCGCCTTATGAACCAGAATAGGCCGACCACCGCGACGGCAATCACCGCTATAACGACCACCAGGATGTAAAGCCCCGTCATGTTGGTGACCCAAGTGGCCGTCAGGACCGTCGGCCCTGTGATAGTAAAGGTGAACGTCGCCTTCTTGCTCGAGTAGGTCCCTGCCCAGCCGTTGAAGTCCTTGCTGGTGAGGAATCCGGAGGAGACGCTTGTCGGAGAGACTGAGGCTGATCCCGTGGCGCCCTTGTTGAACGAACCCGATCCGGCCGTCGTGCCGTAGGCGGAGATAACTGAGACGAGGTAAGAGGTCTGGTACTGGGCGGTTACTGTTAGGGAAGAGAGTACCGGGACTGACGTCGACGC
>CAYYVT010000183.1:0-19750 GCA_964475215.1 uncultured Nitrososphaerales archaeon | reverse complement strand
AACTACCTCAGGGCCAAGGCGCTGGCCGATGAGATGAGGGTGAGGTACGCGAAGGACCAGAGCAGGGAGGGCAAGCGCGCCGTCGCCGTCGGCGAAACGGAGGTGGTTCCGCTGTTCAAGACCGCTGGGACAATTCTCACGCGCCCTGAGACCGAAGTCAAGATGTCCGATCAGTACATCCCCGGCATACGAGTTGTCAAGAAGAACATCGAGACGAGCTACAAGGAGGCGGGGGATGAGATAGAGTCCCTTACGAGGGTGATCGCGCAGAAGGAAACTGAGTCCAACAGGCTGAGGGGGGACATGCAGAAGGTGCGCCTGGATGTAAGCGGGAGGAAGAAGGGCATGCAGAGGAACTACGACGCCCTTAGGAACGACATCGTTGCCCTCAACACGAGCCTCGAAGGCAAGAAGGCGGAGTCCGAGGCCCTTCGCTCCGAGTTGGAGATACTCTCCGAGCTGGAGAAGCTGCTCGAGGTCACCTCGGGGTATCGCAAGACCCTCAACGGCATCGTCAGCAAGTCCGGCGAGCTGAACGCCATGATGAGCGGGATCTCCAGCACGAGTAGCTACTTCGAAAGGGTGGTTGAGCTCAGCGAGGCGGAGCAGGAGAAGATCATGGAGAAGATCCTGAAGGAGGAGGAGTCCAGCCTCCGGGGGGAGGGGATCCTCAGGGAGATAGTGGACAGGGACCGCTTCAGGGAGCTCGTGAGGAGCTACATGAGGATATTCAGCGTATCCAACTACGCCGGCCTGACCGACGGCTTCAGGACGGATTTGATATGGGCCACGGTTGGCATACCGCAGGGGCTCTGGGACCAGGAGCTTCAGGTGAACCTTTCCAGCACCCTCAACGTCTTCTCGAGCGTCGAGGCCAGCAAGAGCATCTCAATCCGCCAGATCCAGCAGGTAGACCCTTGGACCATCACCTTCCTGATAATCTTCGCGAAGGCGAGAATGGAGCAGATCGAGAAGTTCACCTCAATGAAGAACGACGCCGAGGCTGTCAGGGAATCCGAGAAGGTGATGTTCCGGAGCTTCCTGCTGGAGCACGGATACAAGGACCTGGGCGAACTGATGTCTAGGATCGAAGCCTCCCCGACTGACGCCAAGAGGCGTGCCAAAGCCTGAAGCCGAATCGGGAGACCGTCGCTCGCGTAAGAGCGAACAGGTTCACGGCCGCCCTCCTCATCGGAATCTCCACTTTTGTTTTCATCTCTGTCGTCAGCTTCCTCCCTGCCACACCCGGCATACCCTTGGCCGCCCTGCTAGTGGCCATCGGCCTGGCGCTGGGGGCGCTCAGGAACCCAAGGTGGGCGTCGGGCGCCCTCTCCGTGCTTGTCCTCGTCACCATCGTGTGGCAGCTGATAGGCTTCGGCTACCTGAACGTCGCGACGACCGGCAACGGCCTCCTGCTGGCCGCCCTGCTGGCCCTCCTCTTGGCCATCTACTTCTTCAGCGCCAGGCTGGGCCCCGCCTCGATGGCCCTGGCCATCATGGCCGTTTCGCTGATGCTCACCCCCTATTACTACCTATCCATAGCTCTCATCGTGGCTGCCGCAGCCGTCGGTGGCCTGTCGAGCATCGGCCCCGTGTCTTCGACCTTCATCTCCACCCTCATCCCCTTCTTGGTCATAGAGAATGGAATCTACCTGTCAGGGGCGGGGCCCGGCTCCCCGCCCATAGTCTTCTCCTACCTCTCCGAGGTTTCGGCGAACCTCACGCCGGCCCTCCCCGGCCTCAACGTCTTCCTCACGGGCCTCCCTACTAACATCCTGTCGCCCTACTCCAGCGTTGTAATACAGTTCATCAATTCGGGCCGGGCCGACATACTTGTCGTCCCCATCCTCCTCCTGGGCCTGGTCTTCAGCGCCTCGGCGTCATTGGCTGGGCTGTTCAACTCCTCCGTGGGCAGGCTCTCCGCCATCCTGAAGACCTCCAGCGTGGTCGACGTCCTCGGCCCGCTCGTGGGTGGTCTAGTGACGTCCGTCACGTTCGCCGTCCTTATCATCGCGCTCGCGACGCCAGCCCTGGGAGGCTACCAGACCTCGCTGTCGTCCAGCACCGACGACCTGGTGCTTCTCCTGATCTCCTCCCTTCTCGTGGGCCTGATCTTCACCGGCAGGGAGCTCGCGGTCAGGCGAATGGAACGCCTTGAGCTGGCCCGATCCAGGCTTTCGAGCCTTCTCTCGGCGGCCAAGTCGACCATAGCTAACTCGAGCGCCATGGCCGACATCATACTGCAGGAGGCCCCTACGGCGGACGTCAAGCCCGAGTCCCGAATCCTGAGCGAGAACGAGTCCCTTGTTTCCGACATACAGAGGGGCCTGGACACCGCCAGCTATGAGACCCTGACCAGATGGTCCGACGACCTTGGGGCCCACGTCCTTCCATCGATGGCCAAGATGCCGGAGGCGCTCAGGATCAAGGTCATCAACGAGCTGACGTCCCTTCATGCCCTCATCACCGCCTACAACAACATACTGGCCGAGGCAAGGGCCACCAACCGTTTCCCTTCGCTCCTTCCCCAGGACGGCACGATTTCCATAGATGAAGCAGTCCGCTCCTACCAACAGGTGACGACTGGGATTAAGGAGAGCGCCTCCAACCTCTTCGAAGAGTACCAGCAGGCCGCCGGCGCCTACAGCCAGCTGATGAACCGCGAAGAGAGCACCCCACCGGTGAACGCTTCATACCTCTTCGACTCCGGGGACTACGTCACGGGCATGAAGCTCATAGCCGAAGAGTACTGGTCAAACTTCAGGGCGACGTGCAGGGAGGAGATGGAGGAAGGCATAAGCGCCGTGGCGGTACAGGCTACGAGGCTGGAGGGCCTACTGAATGAGGGGGCGCGTGACAGCCTTCGCCAACTCGTGAACTCCCTGGCGGACGCGGAGCCCGCCCATTCCGTGGCCTACAAAGAGAGCATGGAAAAGATGCTCCTCCTTCTAAGAGGCGAAGTCGAGAGGTGGAGGGACGACGCCGAGAGGCTCGAGAGGCTCATCAAGTCCCTCACCCCGGGCGCCACCAAGGTCATCAGCTTCGAGTCGCTCGACCAGTCGGGCAAGCTTCGGGAGCTCTACGACCGGCTGGGGAACACCAAGGCGTCCCTGGTCAACATGGCGAAGTTCATGGACGAAGCGGCCGATACGCTTTCCACCCACAGAGACAAGGTGAGGATCGACGAAAGGAGCCTGATCATGCTTTCGCAATACCCGGTGGCCAAGAGGCTGATAGAGCGACGCTTCAAGAGCAGGAAGCAGGTCCCCATCGCGGAGCTCCCCTTTCAGCATGATGCTGCGGCCGTATTCGTAAAGCTCTTCTCGATGACGCACAAGAGGGCGAGCTTCGACTACGGGAACGAGGAGCTGGTATCAAAGGATGCCTAAGTGCGCAAACGGTCATGACTCGGGGCCAAGGCTCACCTGCGCGACCTGCGGCTCCCCCGTCCTCTTCGACGCGGCCTGCGAGGACATGTGCAAGCTTCCCGAACTGAATCCATATTTCGGAGCGGCGGCGGCCGTTTCTGTCGGGCTTCCCACCATCGAGGCCAGTGGCGTCAATTCATTTTCGATAACCTTGGGCGGCGATACAAGGATGGCAGTGGACTCGCTGACCCTGAAGAAGCTCGAAGGTGGCACCTGGCTCGACTACTACAGTAGCTACATGAGGGTAGTGGTGAAGTGGCTGCGGCTGATAGGCTTCAGCCGAGCCCAGTCCAGGCTCCTAGTGGCCGACACCAGCAACCCCATTTCGGTGCTCGCCATGGCTTCTCCTTCGATTGAGGAGGGGACGCTGGTGTTCGGAGTAGTCGCGGACCCCGATTCGACGCCCATCGACAGGAACATCTCCTACGTTGCGCTTCAAGTCGCCGCGAGGAAGAAGCTTCCCATCCTCATGGCTGGAGGCCGCTACGTCGACGAGCTGGCGTGCTTCGTGGAGGACGAGGGCCTGCTCGTCGGGCCACAGGCGATGGAGAGGCTCCTCTTCTTCTCTCTTAACTTCGCCGGGGACCTTCTGGACTTCATCAAGAAGGACATCAAGCTCGGCGTAAACCACCACGTCTTCTCCGCCCTGATGGCGGCCTCGAGCGAGGTATACAAGAACGTGGAAGACGCCTTGGCCGTGAGCGGGGAGATGGTGTCCGTGGACCTCAAGCCGGAGGATGTCCAGATGGCCTACCTTCTGGCTTCATCTAAGAAGGAGCTCCAGGAGGAGCTCAAGGCGGCCTTCGACAAGCACTGCAGGGGATTCCCCGGCCTCGTGAACTCGGACATCAGGTTCCTGGAAAGGTCCAGCCGATATGGATTCTATGACACGTTCACCCTTTACGGCATCCGGGAGATACCCTCGCTGACGAAGATTCGTGAGGGCTACGATACGATCGTGGGAAGGGCGGGGAACCTTCGCGTGGAGGAGATCATTTGAGCAGAAGGTTCGAGTTCGACTCGGCCCGCCTGGGCACATTTGAGGTGTCGCAAGGGGCTATCGAGCTGGATGAGGCGAAGAGGGAGCTCGAGGCCACCTACGAGAAGCGGTCTCTCTTTCATAAGGAGAGGCTGAGCCTTGCCAAGCTCACGTTCGACGCTCAGACAAAGGTGTCCTCGGGAAAGTCAGAGCTGACCGTTGGGGACCTGACCGTTCGGATGGCCGACGGCGCCCAGCTGGCAGAGCTCACCAAGTGCGTGATGGCCCCCAAGGAGGAGGCATGCGCCCTCGCAGTGAGGGCTTTCACAAACTCTATGGATGCGGCGGCCGGCTTCTTGGCCAAGCGTGTCGCCGCGCTTTCAAGCGCACGTCGGCTGGGAAGTAGCCCAAGGGAGGTGCTGATAGCTTCAGCTTCGGCCGTCCCTGACGATGCCGAGGATCCTGTGGCGGCACTGGTGCAATCTCTCGAAATGGATCTTAGGGCGGCTTACGGGAGGGCAAGGGAATCGCTATCAGCTGGAGCGGGGTCGATAGGCGATCGGTTCGTCCAAAGGGCCTATGCCCTGATATTTGCCGTCGAGCTCTATCAGGACTGGCTGGGGTCGGGGGACCAGAGCAAGCTGGAGCAGGTGTCGGCTCTGATGACGGAGCTGGGCCTCCCTGCGCCCTCGGAGGACCGGGGCAACTCGACAGAAGAAGACCTCAGCGTGGACCTGTTCTCCAGCGGCGTGACGGCGCTGCTCTCCCAGGTTCGCGAATCCTTCGGGGTCGGACCAGTCGGAGAATGAAGGGATCTAGCGGCAGCCTCCGCGGAGCCTCCCTGCTCCAACTGATTCAGGAAGAAGGCGATGAAGGGACCTGCTCAGAACTGAAGGCGCTTGGTGATCACAGATACATGGCAAGGTCTCCCCAGCCGAATGAGCAAACATGGTGGCTCGCAATAGGTGACGTCTGCAAGTCTCCTTCGCCGGACCTCATTCACCCTTCCGCCTGTCAATGACGAGGAGCCAGGCCATGACGAGCGCCAGCGCGGCGAAGACCGAAGTGCGGAGCAGAGGGCCTGTGACCATGGAGAGAGGGAGGACAAATGCCAAGGTCCCAAAGGTCGCCAGAAAGGTGGCCGTCCCGATGGCCAGATCCTTGGCCAAGTGCGCCGACACCAGCCTCCAGGCCTGAGCCGACTCGCTCTCGGCCACTGGCGTCCCAAAGAGGGCCATCGGGTAGACCAGTCCGAGTAGGTGGGCCGCGTCGACTGAGGCCACGGCGGCGGACGCGAAGGCTATGACCATTAGCAGGCTGGCCGAGGGATCCAGGACAGGATACGCGCCGGCCCACACGAATCCCTGCACCGCCCAAGCCCAAATGAAGCATCCGTCATCTCCCGAAGCGAGGGAGTACAGCATCAGGACCCCTGAGGCCGCCGCCAAGAGCCCCAGATCGAGCTGGGAGGGTCCGGGCCCTACCAGAAGAAGCCCCCCTGCGGTCATCCCGAAGAAGAAGACGACGAGGCCCGCCCTTGCGGCCGTCTGGCGTCCTACCTTCCCTGTCTCCTTCTCCAAGCCATGACCCCCTCGGAGAGCGACTGCCCAAGCGGCTTCCTGACGTCCCAGTCGATGACGGTCACGTGCCTGCTCAGGGCTTCAAGGCGGCTCCTTCGGGCCATCCTCGCCAGTCCCTCGGCGGCTTCCTCCACCCTCCCCCCCTTGAGGGTCTCCTTCTCCAGCTCGAACGGCGATGGGGAGAGGAGGGTCATCGCGTACCCCTCGGAGGCGAGCTCCACCATCGAAGAGAAGACCCCCTCATCCGTTAGCGGCGAGACGACGACGAGCTGGTTGACCCTCGGATATAGCAGCCTGAGGTACTGGGGGAGGTGCTTCATCTCCCACATCGAGCCCCCTTCCACGCCCATCAACGCGTGGAGTATCCTGTCGTAGTGGCGCCTCCCGAACCCTGGCTGCGCTTTCACCAAGGACTCTCCCACGGCCAGAAGCCCCACCCTATCTCTATCCCTCAGAAGAGAGTATGCCGAGGAGGCGGCGGCTTCGATCGAGTATCTTAGAAGTGTCCTCGGCGGAGGGCCAATTTCGGTGGAAGCCCTGGCGTCGAGCACGATCATCACCTCCCCTCCAAGCTCCTTCATGTACTGGTTGGTCTCGAGCCCCGCGCTCCTGGCGGTGGCGCGCCAGTTGATGTTCCTGGGCAGGTCGCCAGGGGCATACGGCCTTATGCTGAAGAACTCGGTCCCCTGGCCAGTCTTCTGGGAGATGATCTCCCCCGGCCAGTGCTTTGCAAGCCTCAGGCCCAGCTCCAGGTGCTCCAGGAGCTGGAGCTTTGGAAACACCACCAGCCCCGCCCTGTCCTCCAAGGTCTTCTCTTCAGCGAAGAACCCGAAGGTGTCCGTTGCGCGCACTCTCACGGGTCCGACGGAGAACCTACCGAATGCCGGCCAAGATGCCGAGTACCTGATCTCCATCTCCTGTCCGGACCCCAACGAGGCATACGCCCTGTTCGATCCCGCCTTGATGACGGCCCCGGGGGGGAGGGCGTCCACGGCTTCGACCATGTCGATGGGCCCCCCCTCGTTCCTGATGACCACAGAGTAGGTCCGAATGTCATCTTCATAGAGGCGTTCCTCCTCCCACCACCTTTCCACTCCGACATTGAGGTGAGGAGAATGAGAGGTCAACCGAGCGAGGATGAAGAAGGTCACCAAGGGGACGGCTACGAAGGCGAGATTCGGCTCTCCTGCGAGGGCGGAGAGTAGAACCGCCATCATGGCGCAGCCGAGAAGCGACGCCCCCTTCGTGGTGAGCGTCTACGTCACCTTGGGCACGGGCACCTCATCAAGGACTTCCTTTATCACCGAAGCAGGCTGCGTCCCCCGGAGCCACTGCTCGGGCTTAAGTATGATCCTGTGGCAGAGGGCCGGAACAGCGGTGAACTTCACGTCGTCGGGGACCACGAACCTCCTTCCGTCTATCCATGCCTTCGCCCGAGCCAGCTTCATCATGGCAAGGGAGCCCCTGGGGGAAACGCCGACCTCAACCGAACGGTGCGCCCTCGTCCCACTGCTTACTTCGACGATATATCGTTCAATCGCGGGATCGATGTGCACTCTTTCGACCTCTGCCTGCATTTCGAGGACCTCGGCCGGGGTAGCCACTGACTTCACGACAGCGTCCTCCGTGGCGCGCCTCACTCTCCTCTCGAGCACCTCCACCTCCTCCTCGGCCGAGGGGTATCCTACTGCGATCTTCATGAGGAACCTGTCAAGCTGGGCCTCGGGAAGCGGGTAGGTGCCTTCATGCTCGATGGGGTTCTGGGTGGCAAGCACGATGAATGGCCTTTCGAGCTTCAGCGTCTCGTTTTCGATGGTCACCTGCCTCTCCTGCATCGCCTCGAGGAGGGCTGACTGTGTCCGTGGAGGCGCCCTGTTGATTTCGTCGGCGAGTAGGATGTTCGTGAAGATGGGGCCTTCCCTCAGCTCGAACTTTGAGAGCTTCCGGTCGAGCACGTAGCTCCCCGTCACGTCCGCGGGGAGCAGGTCCGAGGTGAATTGCACCCTCTTGAATCGGAGGCCCAGGGCAGCCGCGAAGGTCTTGGCTATGAGGGTCTTGGCCAAGCCTGGATAGTCTTCGATCAGGACGTGGCCGTCGGCAATTATGGCCATCATGACCTCCTCAAGGACTTCATCCTTCCCGACGATGACCTTTGAAACCTCATCGATCACCTTCCGGCTGGTTTCAATGGCCAAGTTCACTCACCTCCGGCGAGGCGATCGAAAGGGCTTCTTCGACCGATCGCAGGTACATCTCCCTAGAGGCCTTGGTGGCCTTCTCTGACCTGCCCGGCTCAGGCCTGGGGGGGTTCATCAGGGCGGACTCGTCCCCGCCAAATGGGCTACCGTCAGGGTTGGGCTCTATCGAATCTCCCAGGATCCTCGCAATTTCGGCCCTTGACGCGTAGTCTCCCCCCATCGCCAGGCGCAGCACGGAGGCCTCCTTCGAAATCGGTCCGGCCGCGGCTGAACGCGCCGTCCCCTCCTCCCCTCCGATTCGGCGCAGCTTCAAGCTTCCAGAGCGCAGGCTCAAGGCGAGGACGATTACGAAGAGGACCAGCACCACCGCGTCCGCAGCTCCGCCGTATTCGGTGGGTCCAAGCAAGAAGTCCGCTACGAAGAGGATTGCGAACAGGGCAATTACGGGGACAAGCCTTCGCGGCAGGCCGAGGGACTCGGCGCTCAGCTCGAACCGACCTCCTCGCCCACCCTTCCAAGAATGCTGGTGGACTCGTTGGCATCCTCTTCCACGACATCCTCGTGACTGTAACGTGCCTTTTCGAAGAGGGAGGTGAGCCTATTCATCAGCTCTCGGTCCAGCGAGGTCTTCTTCGAAGCGTCGGATGCAAGCTCCCGGGGCGTTCTGCTCGGGGGGTTAGCCACCCCCAGCTTGCCCAGAAGTGCGCAGAACGAAGCATAACATGAGATGACAACCCTTCTGTACCCGGTGGCCGTGATTTCGCCATAGTCCACCGGCATGGCGGTTCGCGCCGCCGACCCGGGCTTTCGGCGGTGAGGGGCCGCTGGCGTCATCAAGGGGGAGGCCCTCTTCAGGTTTCGGGATAGCAGCTGCCACGCGAAGACTGATGCTCCCACCGCCAGGCCGACGACCGTGATCACTACCAATAGGGCGCCCGAGATGTCAATTTCGACGCTCGGGAGCGACATAGCGTTAAGGCCGTACGCGAGGAGGATGGCAAGCAGGGCCGCCAGTATGCTCCCGCCGATCGTCACGAGCTCCCAGAGTAGCCCTCCCTTCGAACGAAGATAGTACGGGACTTCGATCAGAAAGACGGCGAGGACGATGAAGAGTGCTATGTCTGTCTCTCCGAGCTGGCCCACCGCCGCCGTCGCGCTCCCGGCCAAGGGCGCTGAAGAGGTGGAGTTGATGGTGCCCGGTGATGAGACGGTTCCGGTCTTGCCCATCCCCGCCACCATCGATGTGATGGCCCAGGGGAAGGCGACGAGCAGTGAGACCAGAAGTATGGCGCCGAGCCCGACCCCTTTCAACGGTCTCGTCTGCTTCCTCCCTTCATATTTATACCATGCGAGCCTCTCGGGCCGTCCTAGGTCCCGAGGAATCACCCCATTCGAATCGGCCGTTGTCAGGGAAAGGGAACCTCGGGCGCATCGCAGAGCACCTTCTCAGATCGTGAGCGTTTCGAACGAGCAGCTCATCTTCCATGTTGGCCCCTTCCCGGTCGAGCAGGCCCTCTCGCCGAGACGGGACTTCGTCAGAGGGGGATGGGGAAAACGTTCGCCATTCAAGTGGACGGGCAATCACCTGGGCCGAATGCATTAGAGTTTGAGAGTTCTTCGGCCGAGGGCGACCGATTCTCGGGGGAGAAGCACCACGTTCGCCTGACGCGCTCGCGTTACCCCTTTCGGAACGCCGAATTCCTGAGGCCGGTGGGAACGCTTAAATCGAATGCCCGACGAGTTACAAAACAGAGGGAAAATCGGTGACCCTTCTCTCACAGGCGAAGACTCTGGGAGGCGTCGGCTCCGTACTCGTGATCTTGGCCTCCATCCCGGGCGTAGGCTGGCTGGTGTCGCTCATCGGCTTCATCCTCGTGCTCATCGCAGTCAAGTACGTATCCGATTCGCTTGCCGACAGGTCGATCTTCAACAACATGATCATCTCCGTGGTTGCCGCGATTGCGGGCGTCGTGGTGGGAGGGCTCTACATAGTGGCGTCGGTGCTTTCGTTCTTCCATGTGAACCTTGGCAACATGGGAACCATTTCCCAGGCAGCTCCCACCTTTGCAAACGGCCAGATCATGTCTCTTATCACGACCGTCGTCGGAGGCCTCTTGGTCGTCTGGATTGCTCTCATAGTGTCCGCCGTCTTCCTTAGGAGGAGCTACTCGACGATGGGATCAAAGCTTAACGTAGGCACATTCAACACAGCCGCCCTGCTCTACCTCATCGGTGCCGTGACGGCCATCATCTTCATAGGTTTCGTTATCCTTCTGGTGGCGGAGATCGTTCAGATAATCGCCTTCTTCTCGCTGCCCGAGGCATTTCCGCAGTCCGGAGCTGTACCCCAGCCCCAGCAGATGTAGTCCCTGGATTTCCTCGCTCCTTTTTTGGCCCTCGGAGTAGTGAGATTTCTCCATAGAAGACAAGGCTCAGGCACGAGTGAACCTACCAGCGATATCCGGCACCTCGCGCCGCTTCCGAATGCATCTTCCTCCACGATTTCGTCCCCGAAGATGACGGATCCGGAAGCCCCACAGGGAGCCTCCCGCCAACGTGCCCAATGAGAGGTTCGTCCGCCAGGGAACCGCTTATCTACTTCCACCTGTCGAAGGCTGGGTGCCCTTCTTTCACCATGACGAATGTGCCGCGGAAGGTGGCCGTGGGGACGCCGTCGGCCTGGAGGACGGTCCGAACGGAAACCCTGTTCCGCCAGTGCCGGGTGGGTGTGGACTCCAGGTGCAGGACGCGGTCAATTGGAGTGGGCCTGTGAAGGAGGACCGAATAACGTGCCGTCACCGTCGCCGGCGGAAGGGGAAGGTTTCGACTCTTCATGAGAAAGTATGCCGCAGACCAGTTGCTGTGGCAGTCGAAGAGGACGCCGATAATCCCGCCGTTGAGATAACCTTCGAAGGCGAGGTATCGGCCATCGGGGACCCAATCGGAGACGACTTTTTCGCCCTCTACGTGGCTCTTGATGTGCAGGCCGGCGGTGTTCGCCGGGCCGCATCCAAAGCAGACGCTGTTGGGAGCGTACCTATCCTGCAGGCTGATTTCGGGCATCGAGGTTCCTCGCCCGGCTACGTATTTGAACATAATCGGTCCGACCATTTCACTAGGAGTTAGTGGTCTGAAGTGTGACCATAGACAAGCCGTGGCCTCAGGGAGGCCCTCCCCTCCGGCGTCCCTAGTCGGCCTTTCGCTGGGCGAGCTCCGCGTCGATCACCACGAGCCCGACGGGCTTGCCTTCGACGATCTTTAGCCGCTTGACGATTTCGTCGACCTGCTTCTCCTCCTCGACCTGCTCCGCGACGAACCACTGGAGCATGTTGAAGGTGGCGTTGTCGTTCTCGGATGTGGCCTGCGCAACCAAGGCGTTTATCATTCCGGTCACACTCACCTCGTGTCCGTAAGCTGCCTCGACCGCCTCCTGGGGAGACCCCCATGAGAACGGCGGCTCCTTGATGGCCCCTATCTTGGCCCTCCCGGAGCGGTCCAGCACGTGGGTGAAGATCTTCATAGCATGTGCGAGCTCCTCGCTGGCTTGGATCTCCATCCAATTTGAGAAGCCCTTGAGGTTCGCCGCGTCGAAATACGCCGCCATGGCAAGGTATAGGTTCGAAGAATAGAGCTCCGCCGCTACTTGGCCGTTCAAGGCGTCCACCATCTTTTGAGATATCATCTAGGCATCGGCGTCCCCTCTCCCCCCTCTAAAACCTAGAGCAGGATGCGACCTAGAATCGACCCGCCCTTCCCCACGTTCGTCCACAGGGAACCAATGGACGGGCTGCTGATCGCGCTACTCCAAGCTCAGGTACAGTAGGATTGCGTAGGCGACGACCATGAAGATGTCCGCCGTTGAAAGGAACTCCCCTGCCCCTACAGTGATGGAGCCCATCCTCACGACGAGCAGAGGATATGAGATAAGTGAGTGCAGGAGCAACGCGAACAGCACCACCACGATTCCCGCCGCGAAGTTGGCCTTGGTTTCTGCGTACATCCTGAGGTATACCACGATGAGGGCGATGAGCAGGGCCACGCTGGTCGTCGATACGATAACTCGCAGGGTCAATACGGGCTCTAATGTGTTGGGGGGTGGTGGAGGGCCAGGGCCGATGAATCTGACCTGGGCGAACAAGGAGAGTAGGATTCCGATGGAGATGCCAAGCGCTAGAACTATCAGCAGCCACACGATGCCGCTGCGTCCCTTCTTCTCAGCTGCTACCGTTTCCGGTTTCACCTCCCCGCCTGGCGCGACCTGTCTTCTCAAGGATCGATTCGAGCGCCTTCCAGTGAAACTCCATCGCGTCAGATACAAAGTACAGCCTGCCGTACTTGTCACCCTCCGTTACCACTATGCCGTTCTTCTCCAGGACCTTCAGATGGTGCCTCACGGTGGTGTAATCCAAGCTCAGCTGCTGGGCGAGCTGGAGGGCGTTCCTCGGCTCCTCCTTGATAGCCAACAGCACCTGGACCCTGGTCTTCGCGCCCGCGCTTCCGATGAAGAGCCACCAAAGTAGGCGCTCGAATGCGTCCAAGATCGTCAGAGGTCAGTGGCGACAGGGCAATAATGGTATCGCCCTGAGAAGGCCCCCACCGCCTTCCTTCTGCGGTAGGCGAGGGATTATCAGCCTCCGCTGAAGATGGGGCCCGCCGGGTGCGGGGATGGGGCGTCATCTTAGCCCAGCCACCAGGTATGAAAGGGCCGCAACAAGGATAGCTGCCCCTATGATTCCGTAGCTCGAGCCAGTTCCGAAGGCGAAATCCAGCGCCTCCATGCTCCCGTCCAGGAGCCGGCTCGCGACCTTCCTAAGCGTCTCCGACAACCCGGTCGGAGGAGGATGGGCCTGTGGACTCTATATAACGGATTTCCACATTGATTCCATAATCGCTAGCTAAGGCTTGCACATATCGACCAGCCCTCTCGAGGCCGGGCCGAGGAATGGTATCTCATTGAACATAGGCTAACTACAAATTATGGAGCCTTTCCGGAAATCCGTTATATGCCGACTAGCCTGCCGGTATGGAAGATGGTGAGAATGCCCGCGCCCTTTCCAGCTCGAGCCTCCACGGTCGAGCCCATCACGACGGCGTCTCCGCTGACTGGTGACTCCTGAAGTTGTCCTCCCTCGAGATGGCCTTCCGTTCCCTGAGGAAGAGGAAGACGAGGACAGCCCTTACGGTGTCGGGCATCGCCGTGGGCGTCGCCATGATCCTCGTCCTGTTCTCTCTCGCAGCCGGGGCATCCACTTCTACTGGTGGCCTTCTGAGGAACTTGCTAAGCGCCGAGATAACCGTCGTAAACAACACCGTGCCAAGCTTCACCGGCACGGGGGGCGGCGGGTTCGGAGGCGGGCAATTCAACTTCACCGGTAGGTCAGGCGGCGGGGGCGGTTTCTTCGCGGTCTCGATTTCCGGCAACCTCCTCAGCCAGGACGTTGCGGATCAAATCGGGAAGATGACCGATGTCTATGCAGTGTCTTCGGCCCTGACGTTTGTCGGGAGCGTGGACAACACCTCCTCCTTCGTGTACGGGGTCGACAGCTCTTACTCAGCGGCGACGAACGGCCTGAACATAGTCAACGGCACGATGCTCGACAGCTCCTCTAGCTCCAACGTAATCGTGCTCGAAAGCACCCTGGCCACGAACCTCAACTTAACCGTGGGCTCCGTCGTGGACCTTTCATACAACTCCACAGATGAAGGGAACTTCACGGTTGTCGGTATCTACTCGGCAGGGGAGACCTTCGGCCCGACTTCGAGGTCCTCCTACATAACTCTGGCCAACGCCCAGAACATCACCCAGAACTCCAACGAAGT
Organism: uncultured Nitrososphaerales archaeon; assembly: GCA_964475215.1. Taxonomy (GTDB): domain Archaea; phylum Thermoproteota; class Nitrososphaeria; order Conexivisphaerales; family DTJL01; genus DATKKG01. The sequence continues at coordinate 5,745 of CAYYVT010000183.1, read as the reverse complement.
TTCGCAGATCTATGTGAAGACCGACGACCCCACCCAAGTGAGCACTGTCGCCTCCCTCATCACCTCGACGATCTCGGGGGTCACGGCGCAGACCGCCAACAGCTTCACGGGCACGGCCTCCACGCTTTCCAACACTCTGACCTCGTTCTTCGAGGTGATAGGCCTCGTTGCCCTCCTGGCGGGTGGATTTGGCGTGGTCAACACCATGATGATGTCCGTCACTGAGAGGACCAGAGAGATTGGGACACTGAAGGCGATCGGCGCGAAGGGCGGACAGATAATGAGGCTATTCATGGGCGAGGCCCTCATGATTGGGATACTGGGAGCGATAGTGGGAGTGTTAGTCGGGGGAGTCGTGGGCTTGGTCCTGCCGATGCTCTCGGGGAGTTCGAGCGGGACGGTGGGGACCGCAGGGAGGGCATTGGCCGGGTTCCTTCCTGGCCGCCTATCCGTAGCATTGACTCCTTACAATATCGGTCTGAGCCTGCTCGCGGGGACATTGGTCGGTGTGATAGCCGGGATATTGCCGGCATGGCGCGCTTCGAAGTTGGACCCAGTGGAGGCATTGAGGCATGTCTGAGACCGTGGTCGAGGCGATGAGGGTTACGAAGCAGTACAGGCGGGGGAAGATACCCGTCTCCGCCCTAAACGGCATCGACATGAAGGTTCGGAGGGCGGAGATCGTAGGCGTGATCGGCCCTTCGGGGTCGGGGAAGTCCACTCTTCTCAACCTCATAGGAGGCTTGGACAGGCCCTCGGGTGGAAAGGTCTTGGTCGACGGCGCTGACGTAGGCCAGATGAACGAGTCGCAGCTGGCCGAATACAGGCTGAGGAAGGTGGGCTTCGTCTTCCAGTTCTACAACCTCATCTCTACTCTCACGGCGCTCCAGAACGTAATGGTGCCGATGGGTTTCGCGGGCCTCAAGAAGGAGGACCAGGATTCGAAGGCCAGACGGCTCCTGGCCGTCGTGGGGCTGGAAGAGCGTCTCCACCACATGCCTGACGAAATGAGCGGCGGAGAGCAGCAGCGCGTAGCGGTCGCAAGGGCACTCGCGAACGGCCCGTCGGTGGTGCTCGCCGACGAGCCCACTGGGGACCTCGACTCGAAGGCGGCAAAGCGACTGATGGAGCTAATCAAGTCCCTGCGTGACGACGAACGGGTGACCTTCATGGTAGTCACTCACGACCCCATCGTAATTGCCCAGTGTGACAGGGCCTACGCGCTGAGGGACGGCAAGGTGACGCATGAGCTCACATCAAAGGAGCTGGGTGACGCCATGCTGTCTGACAAATTCAATCGGGCCCTGGATGGGATCTATTAGCCTAGGGCCTCTGGCGGTCCCGTCGTCCCACCCAATTGATTACATTCGAAGCGTGAAGTGATTCCGCCTTTGCAGCTCGGCACTAGTGCAGCTATTCGCACTCTCTTGTTAGCGATTATGGAGCCTTTTCGGAAATCCGATAAATAAGGAGGCGGGCTGGTTTGAACAGGGAAGAATGGGTTGACGGAGCCGCTCGCAGGGGGTCGGCTTTTCTTGAGGGGAACCGGCCCGGAGGCCAGGGGAATTTTGTCCGGGTCCGGGTCCCTTCAGGATCGGGGAGGGCCGTTGGCCTGCGTCAACTCCTTTGATTCTCCGCTAGGGGACGTCCTTTGAAAGACCTAGAGGAGGCCCTCGCTAGCGGCGAAGCTTCTCTTAGCAGTATGGCCAGGGAGGTTGATGAAGCGTCACGCGGCGCGCTGAGTAGCTTCCTGCTCTTCGTGTTCGGGGTGGCCCTGGTCGCCGTCGGTCAGTCCCTGATTCGATCTTCAGTGCCCGTCGTCGCATACATAGTCCTCGCTGAGCTGGTCTTTGCGGGATTTGTTCAGGAGGGGGAGACCATAGTCCGACATGGCCTCATGTTCTCGGCGGGTGTCGCCATTGGGCTTATCATTGTGCGAGACTGGTGGGGGCTCGCCATTTCAATGGGCATCTACCTTGGGGTCACGGCCATGAGGTTCAGCCGACACCGTTGACCGGGTCGTGCCCACTCGAAATCTCTTTTCAAAGAGAGGTCGCTCGCCCATGGTCACCATCACGAACCCGGCCATTAACCGCCGCTGGCCTATGACCGAGATCCCTCCCTTGGCGCACATGTAGCGCACGCGGGAAGGTCTGCTCGGCCAGAAGTGGCGCGCCAACGCCCAGAGCCCGAAGGGTGGCCAGACGTCGGCTACGAGCAGGCGACCGCCTGGATGGAGCACTCTGGCTATCTCCCCGATACCCTTTGCAGGGTCCTCCCAGTGATGAAAGGAGAAGGTGCTCACGACGACGTCTACCGAATCATCAGGGAGAGGGAGGGCTTCCACGCGACCAGGGTAGAATGTACAGCTGGGGAGGAGCAGGCGAGCAGCCCTGAGGGACCTTTCTAGGGGGTCCACCCCAACCAGCTTCGCGCTGGGGAAGAGGTGCTTGGCCCGACGCAACAGCCTACCATCTCCGCAGCCCACGTCGAGGATGGTGCCGGGGTCGTCAGAGCCTCCGATCAGCTCGAGCACCTCAAAACGGGCAGTGTCGGCCACACGAGTCGCGAACGAGGGCCCTTCGGCGGCCGTTGTTTGGGGGGACGCCAATTCCATTCGGTGACTTGCTTCGGACAACTCCTACCACATTTGATGTCGGCGGCTATCTCTTCACGCCGAGGCGAAGGTGGTGAGTACTTTTGGGTATCTGAAGTTCTATCAACCTTCGCTTAACCCCTTGCGTGGCTCCAACGCTATGTCGTTCTCGGGGCATTTCAGAAAAGCCTTATCCCTCGACCGGGGGGCCAACTGACGAGTTGGACTCCTCTTCCTTGCAGGGGCGATGGACGCGCGCATCCCTGTGGGCGGCCGTCTTTGGAATCGCGCTCTATTTGGCGCTCGACGCCCTTGCCCAGCTCCTACCTCCGCACTACAGTCCCATCAGCCAAGCAGAAAGCGACCTCGCCGTCGGCCCCTACGGCTACATAATGGCGATTAACTTCCTAAACCGGGGCGCGCTCTCGTTTCTATTCCTATGGGGCCTCTCCCGGTCGGCCTCCCCGCGGCCTGGACAGAGGCTGGGCTACTCCCTCGTCGGCCTATGGGCGGCTGGCTCCATGATCTTGGCTGCCTTTCCGACGGATGTAGGGGGGAGCCCTACGATACACGGTGAGATTCACCTCGTCGTTGCTCTTCTTGCGTTTGTGGGCGGGGCCATTGGGGAGCTCGTGCTTTCGACCGCGCTTCGCAGTCACCCGAAGCTCTGGAAGACCGCGAAGTTCACGACGGCCCTATCAGTTCTGGCCCTGATTTTGCTGGCGGCGCTTTTCTTTGGACCGGCCATCGCGCCGAAGGCCGCGGGGGAGGTCGGAGGGCTCGTCGAACGTATCTTCATCGGTCTCGTCCTGACATGGATGCTCGTTTCATCTTTGACCCTCCTCCGGGGGAGCAATGCCCTTTCCTCTCAGGCCTCTAAGCCAGCCGGTGTTCGAGCGCACCCTCTACGCTGGGGTCGGAAACGCCTATAAGAGACTCCACTCCTCAGGTCTTGAGGTGTAAGCGATGTTCGTTCCTATGCTACTGGAAGGGGACCAGCTAATCATCGTAGTGGTCATCATAGTCGTCCTGATATTCGGAGCAAGCAGGATCCCGACGCTGGCGAAGTCCCTTGGCCGGGCCTCCGGCGAGTTCCAGAAGGGGAAGGTCGAAGCCGAAATCGAGGTCGAGAAGCTAAAGCGGGAAGCGGCTGCCTCTCAGCCCTCCGATCACGACAAGTTGCTGAAGGCCGCTTCAGAGCTGGGCATCTCGACGGATGGCAAGACCGACGACCAGATCAGGGCCGACATCAAGGCCCATCTCTCGTAGGCTTTAGTACCCCGTTAGCGGAATACGCCTATTGCTAATTGTCCACTTTAGTTGAATTCCCTCAAATCCCACTCTGGATTTGGGTCCTCTACCACGTGGCCATCGTTTCTTTCATCGTGGTAGACCTTTTCTTTCATCGGAGGAGCCAGGCTCCAACGTTCAGGGGGGCCATCTCGTGGGTCCTCGCGTGGCTGGCCGTGGGCCTCGCCACGGGTATTCTGGTGGGCCTGTACCTTGGCGGCACCTCCTGGCTGCTCTACTTCACGGCCTATGCCGTCGAATACTCGCTATCGTTCGACAACCTGTTCCTCTTCGCCGTCATCTTCGCCTACTTCTCCGTCCCCCTGGCCTACCAGAACAAGGTCCTGTACTTTGGAATCATAACGGCCGTCGTCCTTCGGGGAGCCTTCATCGCCGCCGGTCTCACCCTGATTTCCGACTTTGATTGGCTCATCTTCGTACTTGGAGCCATAGTGATATACTCAGGCATCAGGCTGGCCCGCACCGGGCTCGAAACGACGGACCCGAGCCGCAACTTCGGGGTCAGGGCAGCCAAGAGGATCGCCCCTGTCCTCGACCACTACCAGGGGTCGAGCTTCTTCGCCAGAGAGGACGGGAGACGCTACATCACCCCCCTCCTGCTCGCCCTCATCGCCATCGAAACCACGGACTTTGTCTTCGCCCTCGACTCCCTTCCAGCCGTCATAGCCATAACGATGAACTTCTTCATCGCTTACACCTCGAACATCTCGGCCATCCTGGGGCTCAGGAGCCTCTACGTCCTCCTCGCGGTGGCGCTCCACAGGCTTGAGTACCTCAACAAGGGGCTTTCGGTGGTCCTGATCTACTTTGGCTTGGAGATGATCGCCGGCCAGCTCGGCCTGCGCGTCCCCACTCTGTACTCTGTCGCATTCGCGATGTCCGTCATCGGGCTGGCCGTCCTCCTGTCGATCGCAAAGCGCAAGCGGCCGAGCGGAGGTGCCAGCCCCATTGCCGGTCGGCTCCAAGGCTGAATAACGATCGGAGAAGGCGGGAAGTTCGCCATCCGGTGGCTTGGTCCGTCTCCTTCGGCCTAGTTGTGGGCCGGCTGCCACAGCCCCACTACGTTGCCTTCACTGTCCCTTATGTAGGCGGTGAAGCCCATGTCGCCAATGGGGGTCTTCGGGGCCTCCACCTTCCCCCCAAGCTCCTTGACCGACCTGAGAGCCTCTTCTATGTCTTCAACGCTTATCGTGACGACAGGGGCCTTCAACGGCCCTCCTCGCCTCGCCAAGCCGCCGTTGATGGCTCCAGGAGATATGGGCATGCCGTTCTCATCGCTGGGCGTCGTGCCGACCATCATGTACTCCATTTCTGGATACTGGCTGATGTGCCATCCGAACGCCTTCTCGTAGAACTCCTTTGCCCGCTGCACGTCATCGGCGGGGATTTCGAAGTGAACTACGCTCATTTCGCGTCCTGTGCCTTGGGCAACTAAATTAAGTAGGCGCAGAAATCCGTGAGGACGCCACCATTCGTCCCTGCGTGGGGGAGGCGCCCCCGCCGGGCAGCCTCACGGAGCCCCTACAGTGGTTTGGTAGCGCTTCCCAGAGCCAGTCACCACGGTTGCCGTGTAGCTGATCCCCGCCATGCCGATGAAGGACATCTTGAAGGTGACCTCCTTCGCGTCTCCTGGCTTGATCAGACCCTTGGGTTCCTTCCGGTCAGCCGATGGCGGTGTGATGTCCACGATCTCCGTCGGGTGGCCCCCGAACTCGATCTTCTGCACCGTAAGGGGAAGGTTCCCCGTGTTGCGCAGCCGGAAGGTGAACCCCTTTTCGCTGATGATGATGCCTTCGAACCTCATGTCTTCGACCGGCTCAGGCGCGGGTTCTGGGGTC
>CAYYVT010000182.1:0-9136 GCA_964475215.1 uncultured Nitrososphaerales archaeon | reverse complement strand
TGCGCAACCCCTGTCGGTGTGAGATAGTTGACCCCGGTGGAAATAGCTGCCCCTAGGTTGTCGAGGCTGACTCCGAAGTATGGATAATAGAAGAACTCCACTGTCAGAACTGAGAAGAAGCCCAGAACGACGATTCCAGACAAGATCAGCGCCGATGCCATACTCTTTAGCGTGGCCCTCTTCCTGTACGCGTAGATAATCGCGGTGAGACCGAGGCCCGCGAAGTACAAGGTCCCCAGGGCCGTCGTCGTGAACGCCGAGATGAAAGAGTAGTACATGACAAAGATGGTGATTATTCCAGAGATCACAGCGGGGAAGACGAGGCCGTTGACGGGCGAATGGAACCTGTCGCTCACGTTTGCGAACCAAGTTGGGATGAACCTGTCGAAGCCCATGCTGAGGAGGTATCTGGAGATGACGAGTATGGTTTGGGCGATCGAAGCGATGAACCATAGAGAGAATCCTAGGTTCATGAACCAGCCCAGAATCGCGTTATTCCCGGAGACCATGGTAGCGACGCTTAGCATCGTCGACGAAGTCTGAGCCAGCCCATAGGCCGTGGCGGATCCTCCGACGTACGAGATGTACATCTGAGAGAAGATCATCAGCAGCACTCCGCTCACGATGGTTGCGACGAACGTGGCGTACATGGCGGACTTCTTTATGTTCCTGAGCTCGCCACCGAAGGCGGCTACGTTGTTTATCCACGGCATGTAGATCCCGACGAAGGGCAACAGAAGGAAGATTCCCAGCCATGAGAACGAGGGAAGGCCACCCCCGAGTGCCGGGACAGTGTTCAGCTGAGTGAGGTTAGTAGCCGCGCTGTATCCAGTGCCGTTGAAGTAGTAGAGCCCATAGGTCTGCAGGAAGGAATTCAACGAAGACTGGACTCCAGAGGGTCCCGCCCCCAGGAAGAGTATCGCCATCACTAGCGCGGCAAGGGTGCCTATCGCCACCATTCCCGCGAGGACTTTGAACCCGAGCGAAGGCCGGAATATGTCTATGAGAGTTATGACCGCGATTATCGCGATGCCTATGGCGATTGCCTCCGGCGCGTTGAAGCTCCCCCCGTAGAAGTTCAGTGCGGTAGCAGCCGAGGTGAGCCCGGCGCTGTTCGTCACCTGTCCCAAGATCGTGAACGAGGGAGCCATGGTGGAAAACATGAAGAACAGGTCGACTGCGATGAATGGAATCCCTGTGAACACGAATCCGAGCATAAGGAATCCTGCCCAGGATGGGTTGATGATCCTGCTGAGCCAGACGTAGTCCCCTCCTGTCCTGCCGATGGAGTGGGTGATGTGGTAGATGATGAATGCCTCGAACGCAACGACGATGGTGAATATCCCTACAGCCGGAATGAGTTCCTCTGGGTTCGAACCACCTCGAATTGAGCTGATGAAGGACGCGAAAATGATGTTAAGAAACAGAAAGCCTCCGCCGAAGCCGATTTCTCCCATGTTCGCCCAGAACATCGTCCAAGGGCTGACGCCCCTGACAACTCCAGTTGCTTCCCTAACCCAAGTCGTAGCTTTGCTCATGCTCTCACCCGAAGCAGGAAAGAAGTTCTATATATGTTTGTCACGTCCAAACGAAACCGAGCAACTTCGGCTCTGAGGGCCAAATATACTTATGTTTAGTCAATATCTAATGAACTTCTTGGCTTCGGGCGTGGGGTATGCCTCGGAGGCCCGAACAGCTACCTGTAGCTCTTCTGCTCCCTTCTGCGCGCGCCCGGTCCGCCGAACTTCTTGGGCTCGGCCTGGCGGGCGTCTCCGGAGAGGAGGTGCTCGTCGTATTCGACTATCCGTTTCTTCAGGTCGGAGGACTTGAAGTAGGCGACGAGGGCCCTCGAAATGGCCATGGCTGAGGCGTAGGCCTGGCCCACATAGCCGCCACCTTTGACCGACACATCGATGTTCACCCTGAATCGTGAGTCACCGGCGAGCCTCAGTGGGGCCATTATCGTCTCCCTCGCCAGCTCGTTGCTCAGGGATTCGAGGAGGAAGCCGTTGATCCTCACCCTTCCGACTCCCGGGACGATGCTGGCGGTGGCGCGGGCCGCCTTCCGGGAGCCCGCGTACAGCTTCATCTTCTTGGATGCGGACGACATGACTACAATCCCTTCCAGCCGAGTTCGGCAGCCAGCTCACCTAGGGTCATGTAGAAGGCGGGTGGTTTCGTCGCCATGGCCTTCGAAATCTCCATGGGCTTGATCCCCTTGAGCTCCTCGGGACAGCCGTGGAACGCCCTAACCCGACGGAAGGCTTCCTTGCCCTTGGGCTCCCTCCACGGGAGCATCCCTCTCACGGTCCTCGTGAAGATGTTGTCCGGACGCCTAAAGTGGATGGGCCCATGCTCCGGGTTCACGACGCTTCCGACCTCCAGGAACCTCTTGTACCTGGCGATGGCCGAGCGCCTGTTGCCGGAGATCAGGATGGACTCGACGTTCACGATATAGACGTGCTTTCCCTCGATGGCGAGCTTTGCCGTAATGGAGGCCACCCTCCCCATTATGGCGTTCCTGCCGTCAATAACGACCGGCCGGGCAGACTTCGCTTCAGCCGCCAACGAGGAACACTCCCTTTCCCTCTCCGTACTTGGCCACGAAATCCTTCAACAGGAGGGCTTCGCCTCCGGCGGAGGAGATCTTCTGCGAGGCGGAGGCGGTGTAGGCCACGGCGCCGACGTGAAGCTCCTTCGTGACGTCTCCCTCGCCCAGGACCTTGCCGGGGACCAAGAGCACGCTGCCCTCGGAGGATATGGTGTCCAGCTTGCCTACGTTGACTTCGACCAGCCGATTGGTCTTCCTCGAAAGCATCTTGACGGCGCGCCTGTAGACGGGCTTCTTCGAGGACCTTGCGGCGGACTTGGCGGCCGCAAGGGCTGAGTCTTTGTCTATCATCTTCTATCACGCACTTACCTTGCTGCCGAGCTCCCCCAGCTGGCGTTCGAGTATCTCAAGGGCCTTGTACAGGACGAACGTCGCCGGCATAGCCCCCGCGGTCTCGACCTCGAGGAAGAAGGACCCCTCCTTCTCGGTCACGTCGACGAGCTCGGGATACTGCTTGACGCACTCCATGCAGAGGATGCACTTTGTCTCGTCGGTTACATGGAGGCTTCCCGACTTTACCTTGAGGATGGAGACGGGACAGAGGGCCTCGATCCCGGCGGCGCTCTGGGGGACCCTGGCCTTCTTCACGGTCACAACAGGATATGGTTTCAGGACGGAGATGTTCGAGGCCTGCCACTTCGCGTGTTCCCAGCCACGGCCCATGCGGGCGTAGGCCTCTATCTTGAGGCGCTGCCCCGGGGCGAGCTTGACGATGGGGACCGTCGCGCTTGAGGGCTTGACATCGGGGTCTTCCGGGCTCACCAGCTCTCCGGAGAAGACCGTTCGAGCTTCGTCGCCCGCGACGGCGTCGAGCACGAGCATGACCCTGCATTTGGAACAGCCGGACGGGCTGCCGCAGTCGCAGTCCTCGGGCAGCGGATACTTGTCGACGGGAGTGTTAAGGGGGATGAGTCCCAGCCTGTGGGAGACCACTTCGTCGTATACGGCGGAAGTGTTGTCGAGGATGACGACGTCGTCGATGGCCAGGACGGGCACCTCGGAAAGCGCCAGGCGACGCACTGCATTGACAAAGGAACGGTCATAGCCTTCGAACAGGAGGCGGACGTGCTTGGCGTCCTTTTCCACGAGCTTGATCGATTTTGGCAATCGCCGACACCGGCCCTAGGCCCTTCTTCCCCTTCTTCCACCGGCCTTCCTTGTGGTGTCGTGAGGGATAGGGGTGACGTCTTCGATGCGACCGATCTTGAAACCTGCCCTGGCGATGGCCCGGATGGCCGCCTGGGCGCCGGGGCCGGGGGTCCTTGGGCCCGTCCCTCCCACCGCCCTGACCTTGATGTGGACGGCGGTTATGCCCTTGGTCTTGGCGAGGGCTGCGACGGCGCTGGCGGACTTCATGGCCGCGTAGGGGCTAGATTCCAATCGATCTGCCTTGACGTGCTGGCCGCCGCTGCTGAAGCCGATGGTCTCGGCGCCGGAGAGGTCGGTCATGTGGACGATGGTGTTGTTGAAGCTGCTGAAGATGTGGACGAGGCCCCATCTTTCCTCCTTCTGGGCTGGCGCCGGGGCGGGAGCCTCTTGTGCGGCCAACTAGGCTGCACCCCCGCCAGTGACAAGTATGGCTTCCTCTTCGGCCCTGGCGACCATGTAGTTCGGCCTGGTCACCAGCTTGCCGTTGATCACGATATGCTTGTGAGAAACAAGCTGCCTGGCCTGGTGCGGAGACTTCGCCATGCCCTTTCTCCAGACCATCGTCTGGAGCCTCCTCTCGAGGAGGTCCTCCACCTTCAGTGACAGCAGGTCGTCCACGGCCGAGTTGGGGGCGACTAGGCCCATCCGGACCAGGCGGTCTATGAGGAAGACGCTCTGCTTCTGCCTTACTTCAGGAGGGGCTGCGAGGAGGCCACGGGCCTGCTTCCGGATTCGAGAGAGCTCGGTTTCTATCTTCCAAAGCTCCCTCTTGTTCCTGAGGCCATAGGTTCCCACGAGGAACAGCTCCCTCGAAAGCTCGTCTGCGCTCCATGGGTTCCGTGGTGTAGTGTACGCCCGCCGGGGTTTCCTTGGGTCTCCCATCTACTTCTACTCCTTCTTCTGGGCTGCCGCCGCGGCCGCGGCCGCTGCTTGGACGGCCGCCTTGCGAACCCCTACGGTAGCTCCCTTTCTCCCCGTAGTCCTTGTCCGCTGGCCCCTGACCTTTAGGCCCAGGGAATGGCGGACGCCCTTCCAGCTCCCCACCGCCTTCTCACGATCTATGTCGTTCTTGATGGAAAAGCTCAGGTCGCTTTCGAGGAGGTGATGATCCTCCCCCGTTTCAACGTCCTTCCTCCTGTTGAACATCCAGACCGGAAGCCCGGCGGTGCGGGGGTCCCGGACGGCCTTCTCCAGCTCAGCAATTTGCGAGTCGGAGAGCTGCCCGAGCCTCACCTTCGACTCGATCTTCAGCTGATTGGCGATGGCGTTGGCGAGGTCCACGTTCACGCCCCTGATGTCCTTCAGGGCTACGGCCACCCTCTTGTAGCCATTCAAATCTCTGCCGGCCAGACGAACGATGGGCCGGAACTCTCCAGGCAAAGTCTCCTAACTCCGGTATTGCGTTAAGCCACTCAAATTGATACCTTATATAGGTTTTTCCTATGACGACCCCTGTTTCAATCATATCTTGATAATACGTCCACCCTGTCCACCCGTCCGTCTCCATCTAGGTCATAGCCCCTGACGACCCTGGCGAACGATGATTGCCCATTGTATCCTCCCAGGACCTCGTCGTATTGCTGAGTGAGGCCGAGGACGGCGGCCTTTGTCCCTTCATGTCTTATCCCGGCGAGGACTATCAGATGGCGCCCCTCCCTGAACGGGCTGGGGAGCTTCGCCACGACCGCGTCCGTTTCGCCGCTGAACCTGTGTCCGGAATCGTCGGCCAGGCCCGCCCAGTAGTTGGGCTCTTCGAAGCGGACTGGAAGGTACTTGTTCACATCGGCGGTCAGAAGGTTGGTGGCAGGGCCCCCAAACAGGACCAGGTTGGCGTCGTAAAGCTTCTCGGCCTTGACGTCGGTGTCCAGCCTGACGAAGAAACCCGGAGGGAGGCTCGAGAGGCTGCCCAGGGAAAAGGCCAGCTCGGCCGAGTAATGGCCATCCCTCGAGACGGCGCGAAAGGGCCCATGAGGCTCGGGGGAGCCCACCACCATGAAGCCATTGAAGAGATGGTCGGTGATGAATTCCCCGAAGAAGGAGGCCAGCGGGGAGACGCGCGCGCTCTTCCGCGCCCGCGTCTGAGAGCTGCGGTACAGTATGGCCAGGCCGTCCGACGAGGCGGCCAACTTCTTGGCCACGGCTCCACGGACAGGCCTGCTCTCCGCCACTTCTATGAGCCCGGCGTCGAGGAGGTGCCGCACATGATAGTACACCGTCTGCTCGCTTACTCCGAGCGCCCTGGCCACTTCGCGAGCGTAAAGCTGCCTATCCGCCGTGAGCTTCAGGATCTTCAGGGAGATGGGGGAGGAGAGCGAGGAGATCAGGCGGGCGTCGCTGAACAGCTTCACCCTCGAAGAGAACGACTGGCCGTCCTTCTCGTATACTACCTCTCCGTCCAAGGGCTTATCACTGGGTGATAATATTATGGGCGAGCTAATAATGGTTTCCGGAGTCCTGAGCCTTGAGCCGAGCCTGGCTCTATGGCTGAATTTGTAGCATTAAATGCCGAACCACAAAGGAGTTTTTATAATCCGCCAAGGTCGGCAGTTGCAGATTAGGCATTGTGCGGGATAATCGGCTTCGTCGGAAGAGAGGAGGCCGCACCCATACTCCTTGAGGGCCTGAAGAGGCTCGAATACAGGGGCTACGATTCTGCGGGCATCGTCGTGGTCGATCGCGGAGCATTGAGGGTCGTGAAGGAGGTCGGAACCGTCGACAAGCTGGAGGCCCCCATGGCCGGCGTGAAGCTTGAAGGTTTGGTGGGGTTGGCTCACACCAGGTGGGCGACCCATGGCGGGGTCACCCGTGAGAACGCCCATCCTCACCTCAGCTGCGACGGGAGCGTGGCCGTCATCCACAACGGCATCATAGAGAACTTCGCGGAGCTCAAGGGGGCGCTCGAGGCAAAGGGCCACGTCTTCAGGAGCCAGACGGATACAGAGGTGATTCCCCATCTGCTGGAAGACTGCCTCAAGGAGGGAATGGATCTGGCGACCGCCGGCGTCGAACTCTCCTCCCTCCTGAAGGGTCAGTTCGCCATAGTGGCAGTCTCGACCAAGTTCCCCTCTTCCCTCCTAGCCATGAGGAGGAATGCCCCTCTGATGATCGGGATCGGCAGAGGTGAGAACATTGTCGCCAGTGACGCACTGGCCTTCGTCGACAGGACGAACAGGGCCATCTTCATGGACGATGACACGGTGGCGGTGGTAAGCAACGGGCCCGAGGTGAAGGTTCTCAGCTCGGGGGGGCAGCCGATCAAGGCCGAGGTCGTAGAAGTAGCCCACGAGCTTTCGAAGCCAGACAAGGAGAACTACGAACATTTCACCATCAAGGAGATCTTGGAGCAGCCGAGCACGGTGGGCCGCGTCCTAGACCAGGACGCGGGGACCCTGACCTTCTTCCGAAGGGAGCTTCAGAATGCGAAGAGGGTCTTCTTCATCGCGTCGGGGACCAGCTACCATGCGGGAATGCTCGGCAGGCTGTTTCTTTCCGAGAACATGGGGATCTACAGCGAGGTCGTGGTCGCGAGCGAATTCAGGTCGGTGGAGGGATGGTTCAAGGAGGGCACGGTGGTGATAGCCATCTCACAGAGCGGGGAGACCGCCGACGTGCTCACTGCGGTGGGATCGGCCAGGGCCCAAGGGGCCACGGTCGTCTCGCTAGTCAACAGGACGCCATCGACCTTGGAGAGGTACAGCGACGTCGCCCTGAAGCTGAACGCCGGGACCGAAGTGGGGGTGGCGGCGACGAAGAGCCTTACGGCTCAGGTGGCCCTCCTGTACAGGGTGAGCAAGAAGGACTCGGAGGAGAAGGAGATAGAACGACTCCAGGAGGCCCTCGATTCGGTCCTGACTACGGAGCCCTTGGTGGTGAAGGTGGCCGAGGCCATCAAGGCCAGCAAGGACGTCTACTTCCTCGGAAGGGGGCTGGGGTACCCGATAGCCCTGGAGGGCGCCCTCAAGTTGAAGGAGCTTGCCTACCTCCATGCGGAGGGCCTGGCGGCGGGGGAACTCAAGCACGGGCCGCTGGCCCTCATCGAGAGGGGCACGCCCCTCGTCTTGGTCAACCCAGTGGACGAGACCTACGAAGAGACCCTGTCGAACGGCGCCGAAGTGAAGGCGAGGGGAGGGACCATCGTCGGGGTCTCGACGCAGAGCAACAGGCTCTACGACTGGTTCATCAAGGTCCCTGAGGCACCGAGACAGCTCATGCCCGTCGTCGAGATGGTGCCACTGCAGCTCCTAGCCTACCACACGGCGAGGCTGCTGAACGCGGACGTGGACAAGCCCAGGAACTTGGCGAAGTCCGTGACCGTCAAGTAGAAGCTAGTGCCCTCAGGTGTAGTTTCTGACTAGGTCCTCGGCGCTCACCAAGTTCACCCCGAGCCTCAGGGCCGACTTCATGTAGTAGGAGCCCTTGGCGCTGTCGGTGGCAACCTTGCTGAATCCCTTCCACTTGGGAGTTGGCGAAAGGGAGGGGCACATATCTTTCATGACCTCGCCTCCCGAGTCCTCTATGGTCTTCAATAGCCCCTGCTTGCGGGCCTTCGAGTAGACGCTTCTAGAGAGGTGCACGTACAGGGGTTTCTTCAGCCTCCTCCCCCTGAGGTTGCGAGCCAGGTCGGAGACCTCCCTGACAGTGTAGAAGGGGCATCCGACCAGGATGACTTCGGGGTCGAGCTCGGTGCTCAGCTGGTCCCGCACCGATGTCACCTCCTTGGACGTAAAGGGGACCCTTTCGACCCCCTTCGGCGCCCTCTCCAGGATGATGAACATGCCCGAGGCGCCAGAGGTTCCAATGGCAGCGGCCAGGGCCTTGAGATGGGTGACGTCGCCATCAATCCCAGTGAAGCCTATCGTCTCGGACGTGAGCTTCCCGGCGAAGATGCCCATGATGCCGTAGTCAAGGCTGGACGAAGGTCTCGCTTCGACTTCCACCACGATCTTGGGCTTTCTTGCAGCCGCAAGGTGGAGGCCAGCGTTGGGGGTCTTTCCGGTGATAGCCGAGGCCAGGGCTGAGACAGCGCTCTCCCTGTTCGTTTTGAGGCCGAGCACGCTGTTGCCGAAGACGCAGGCGGAGCTCTCTGCCCAGGCGACATGGCTTCCCCTGCGCGGCCGGTTGTCGATTTCATACGGAATGCAGGAGAGAGACTTCGAGACGCCCATCCGGAGGTAGCTCTCCACGATCCTGTCCTGTTTCGCGACGAACTCCGGCGGCGGGTTGAAGAGCTCAAGTTTCCCCGAGTCGATGCCGCAGGGGTTAAGGGTGGTCTTTACCTTCACCCTCGCGTCCCTGCTGAAGCTTTCGAGGAACTCCACCCCTGCGTCCCCTATGTTGGAGTAGTTGACGCCGCTGATGTGGGCAGAGGCGACGGGG
>CAYYVT010000181.1:0-2947 GCA_964475215.1 uncultured Nitrososphaerales archaeon | reverse complement strand
TCCAGCCGAGCACGAATGTTGCGAATACTCCCATGGGCGCGCGCGATTCTGGCGCCTAAAGCGAGATTCTGAAGACGGCTATGAAGCCTTCAGCAGAAGGCTCGCCCGCGAACCGAGTTGGGAGTTAGGACACTTCCAAGGCGTTTGGAGAGCCGCCTACGGAAATGAGCTATGCCCTAGGACCCAGTCAGGTTCCCGTAGGCTTCAATAGTTCATTAGAACAACCATCCTAACAGCAAATGGAGTTCACTTGGGTGACGACGAGGGTTCGCATCATCAAGGGAGACATAACCGACCAAGACACCGAGGTCATAGTCAATGCGGCAAATTCAAGCTTGATGGGAGGAGGCGGAGTCGATGGGGCGATTCATCGACGGGGCGGGCAGAAGATACTGGAAGAATGCAAAGCACTGCGGCAAGAGCTCTGGCCAAACGGATTACCAAACGGAAGGGCGGTCATCACGGCAGGAGGACGGCTCAAGGCACGCTATGTCATCCATACAGTAGGTCCCGTTTGGCGGGGAGGCAACCAGGGAGAGTCCAGAGAGCTGGCCAGTTGTTACACCAGTTCCTTGGCTCTTGCGACGGAGAGGAGATTGAGGAGCATCGCCTTTCCGTCAATCAGCACGGGGGCCTATGGCTACCCCATCGGACCAGCGAGCCGAATCGCGCTAGAGGCGGTCAAGACCTTCGTCGAAAGAGAAGGTTGGCCTCAGGAGGTCGTGTTCGTTTTGTTCAACGGTCAGGATCTTGGGGTGTACGAACGAACGATGGTGGAGCTGAATGAAGTCACCCCGCCGCGAAAGGGATTCGAACGGCCTGACGCCTCAACCAATCATGACAGTCTTTCCAAGTCCCAAAGCCCTGACGAACCCTCGGAATGCAGGAGGAGGCATGATGAAACGCATGACGCTCAAGTGCTCCAAGATTTCGGGGTCAGTCACACCCGCCCGTCTGGCCTCTGTCACAGCGACCCTGTATGCCTTGATCACAGCGGGGTTACGTCCGTAGCTCTGCCGATCGGAGTCAGAGGCGCCTCTCTTCCCTGAAGAGGATTTTAGGAGATTCAAGCAGAGGACGACGTCCATGTACATCAGCCTCTCGTCCCCATCCACCAGATACTGCGAACCCACCTCCAGATTCCCGTCCTCCTCGTTCAGCGTTATGAACCCGAACGGTCCGGGACTGAAAGCGACTCTGAGCCCACCAAGCACCGTCTCCGCCTTCTCACCCAGGATTGCCTTCACGGCGGGGAGCTTCTCGAAGCCCACGAAGTAGTCGGCGAACCGGTAGGTGGGAACCGAGACATCTCGGTTGATCCGCACCGGAATCTCGGCACTGGGTTTCGCGGCCGTTTCCGGCCGGAGCTTCATGGCCTTCAGGAACCGTGCGAAGACCTTCGGGTCAACGGGCCCGATTTTGAGGTACTCGGCTATTTCATCATGCGACATCCCTATCCGCTCGGCCTCGATGGCCGCGTGCCTGTAGGCCGGGATCTCTATCGGACTCCTGTAGTACAGAGAAGCGTCGAATCCGGTCCTCTTCAGGTACTTCCTGTGCTCATTCCCGAACCATTCCTTATCTTTCATAAACTGTCCTACGTGGAAGAGCTCGTGGACGATATCGAGGTGCAGGACCCGCAATTCGCTGTGCTTCAGGTGGTAGGTCCCTACATTCAGGTTCCCGTCATGGTCACTGACGCCCATGTACATGTACCGGCTGGGGAGCAACGCGACCCTGAGCCTGTCTATGACCTCCTCTGTGGCCTCACCGAAAACCTCCCTAATCGCTTGGACCCTTTCGAAACCCTGGAAGATCTCGGTGAATGGCAGGACGTAGGGTGGAGGAGGCTTTCGGCTTATCTTGATGGGCAGCGCCGACCGCCTTTCCTTCACGGACACGGCACGGCCCCGAAACACTTCCTGATTTATGTCGTTCTGGCTCTCCCTAGAACGCAAATCCGCGGCAGTTAATTCCGGCTCATCTTCGCCAGAGTTCTGTCGACATACAGCTTTGAGCCTATCCGCCTCGACGTCTCCAGCACCTCTTCGAACGACTTCGAGGCGTTCTCCTGGTCCCCTCCCTTCTGGTAGATGGAACCCAGCCCATACAGCGTCCTGATGACCCCGTAGACGTCCCTCTCCTTCCGGTTAATCTCGAGAACCTTTCTGAGCTCCTCCGCGGACGACTTGAAGTCTCCCTCCGCCTCTAGGACCCTGCCGACCGAGTCGCGCACGCCGGCAGAGACGCGCTCGTCGCTGGTCTGGCTGCCTATCTTCTTCAGCTCCTCGAGGTGGGACTTTGCGCTCTGCAGCTTTCCTTCATCCAGCTCTAGCTGAATCAGGGAGGACAGCATTTGTACGACCGAGGATAGGTACGTCCCCATGCCGGTCAGGCCCAGGGCCACGCAGTCGGTCCAGGCCTTCGTCAGATACCTGTCTGCCGTGCTCAGGTCCCCCTTCTCATAGTACACCCATCCCAGCCCGAACGCGAGCCAGATTGCGCTCTGGAAATCTGCCGTCCCCTCGACCTTCGAGTAGGCCGCTTTGAGATACTCTTCGCTCCGCTCGAGGTCGCCTCTGATGAGACAGATTCCTCCAAGGAGCGGATACGCCCATCTCTCCCCCTCTGCCTGGGTCGCGGCAGACTCGAGGATCTGCTTGCACACCTCCTCGGCCTTCCGGAGTTCCCCGATGTTCTGGTAGTAGCTTCCTATGACAGACTGGAAGTTGAGCTGCTGGCTGGTGTACCCCACACGCTTCGCATACTCCAGCCCCTTGCTGGCGTATTCGAACACCTCTTCGGCGGTCGCCTCGACTGCGAGGTTGTTGTACGCCCTCAGCACGACCTCCACGAAGTCGTGCTCCAGGCCGATCTGCAGGGCCCTCTGCATGTTCTGGAGCTTCTTCTCCCTCTCGGCGGCTGGAGCTATGACCGCCATGTCCAG
>CAYYVT010000180.1:0-4188 GCA_964475215.1 uncultured Nitrososphaerales archaeon | reverse complement strand
AACCCTATCTTGGCCGCGACGAGCTGGAGGGCGATAAGAAGCTTGTCGCTTAGCTTAGCGTCGGTGATGATTCGCGGGCCCTCGGGGGTGATCCTCACGTACTCCTGGAACATGTTGGTGAGCTCTGAAAGGGAGTAATTGAGGACGAGGGTCTTCGCGAGCTCGAGAGTTGGGATCTGCTGGGTCATGAGCCTGTTGAAGCTGGCAGCGACCTCATCGGGAGAGCCGATGAGGTCTGCATCAAATCCATCAAAGCTGACGTGCACGCGAACCTCCTTCTTCTCGGACAATGGCCAAGACACCTTCCAATGAAAGCCTGCAGGCTTGCGGTGTAGTGCCCTCTGTCGACGTTAAAAGAATATTGGTCATGGGCATACCCCACGACCTTCCGGACGATCGGTGCTAATGGGCCACGCATCACTGCCCAGCGATGGGCGAAGAAGGTGCCTCCTCGGGAATCGCAGCCTGGACATCCGAAGTGCCCTGCAGGAGAGATGTGGACGAGGTGTAAAGGAAGTCTCCGTCCGCGCCCTTGAACCTCCGAAGCTTCCCCTCCTGGGCGAGCCTGAGCAGGGCGACGGCCACCGACTGTCGAGGGTAGACGAGTCCGTATGACTCAAGGGCGCCCTTGACCTCAAGAAGGCGCCTTGGCGTGCGCCCCCAAGTGGTGCCAAAGAGCTTCGTAATGATGCTCGGGAGAGATTCGCCCTTCTCCACCTTCAGCTCGGGAAGTTCCTGAAGTGGAGCCGGCTGGGGGAGGGCCTGTGGTGGTGGGGCCATCTGGGCTTGCGGCCCCTGCTGCGGCTGCGACAGTGAAGGTGCTATCTTCGCCGCTATCTCCGGGACAAGGTCTATGAGGTCGCGGACGGCCTCCCGGGGCCCCTCTATTTCAACCTCGTTTGCACCCACCCTCACCCTGACCCTTACGCTGGCAGAGGACATCGCAAACAGGACTGGATAGCAGGGGTATTAACGGTTTGCTGGCTTGGAGATGAAGCGAAGAAGAGGATCTTCAATGGAGGTTTACTGCGCGGTTTTCGAGAGCGTCTCGTCCAACTGCCTCCGCAGTTCGGCGCTCACCTTCGCCCCATCAACCCTTCCCCTGGCCTCGGCCATCACCTTGCCCATCAAGGAGCTGAACGAATCCTGTCCTCTCGAGCGGACCATCTCCCTGTTCTCCCTTATTGTCTTGGCCACCAGCGATGACAGGTCCGACGAGGAGAGCGTGCCCAGGTGGAGTAGGACAACGGCCTCGGATATCCCCCTTGCCTTCTTTGACAGTATAACTCTCAGGACGGCCGGCCCCGCCTCCTTCGCCAGCGCACCCTTACCCACCATGCCCAGAAGCTCAGATAGAAGGCTCCGATCCAGGTAACCTACATCCAGCCCCTCCCTTCCCAAGCTCACCAAGGTCTCCGTCAGGAAGGAAGCGACGAACGTGGGGGCCAGTCCTGTCCTGGCGACCACTTCTTCGAAGAGGTCGTAATACTCGGAGTCAAGGACGTGGTCTGCCTGCTCTCTCCCCAATCCATGCCTAGACATCAAGGTGTGGACCTGCTCATCCCACGGCGGAGGCAACTTCTTCACGGCTGCTTCGATCTGGTCTGGGGTGACTGGAATCGGAGGGGTGTCGGTTTCAGGATACATCCTCGCCGAACCCGGCCTTGGCCTAATGAACCTTGTCTTGCCGTCCGTCATCGGACCTCTGGTCTCTGCGGGGGGCCCCTTGAAGGCCTGCTTCAGCCTCTCGGTCAGGGACTGCAGACACAGCAGAGCCCGTGACTCTTCGCCCATGAGCAGGATGAAGCCGTCGCGCGGGCCGCAGCCCAGCAGGCCCCTCACGGCCTTCACCTCGTCCGCGGTCACGCCATACCCCGGGAGCTCGTCGGAGTGGAGCAGGCCGCCAAGCTTGAAGAAACGGGCCCAGTCAGCGAGCTCCCTGCCCAATCTTGTATCGGGGAAGGGCTCCTGGCCGAGGTGCCCCGCGAACCCAGGCGCCGCAAGGCCGAAAATCTTGCCCTTCATCATCGCCGATGAAACCACTTTGCTCTGGGTGTCGGCGAACACACCGCTGCAGTCCTGGGGTGAAAACTTGACGTCGGAAGGGTCGGCCCCCTCCTCCTTCAGCTCTGACGCAAGCTGCAGGAGCCACATCTGCCGGCGTGCCTCGTATTCGACAACCTTCGACACGAGGTCGAGCTGCTGCACTCCCTTGACCTCGATGACCTCCCCATCCATCACTGAAACGTTGATGTCCTGCCTGATTGTCCCTAGCCCTCTGTCCACCCTTCCTGTGGCCTTCAGTGTCCTCCCGGCCTCCCCCGCGATTTCCTCCATCTGGTCAGGCGTGCCGGCGACAGGTGCAAAGGAGAGCTCGATCAGCGGGATTCCTAGTCGATCGAGAGAGAAGTCCCTCTCTCCCTCTCTCTCCCCCAGGTTCCTAGCCGCGTCCTCCTCTAAGGTGACTGATAGGATGGGGACGTCCACCACATTCGTCCTCAAGGTTCCGCCGAGGGCGACAACCATGGTCCGCTGGAAGCCTGTCGTGTTGCTTCCATCGATGACCATCTTGCGCATGATATGGACCTCGTCCACGACATCCGATGAAAACAGGCTCGAGATCATCAGTGCGCTCTCAAGGGCTTCGCGGTTAAGGTCGTGAGGCGGCTCCTCGTCCGCCTCAACTAGGCAACTCGACTGGGCGCCTGAGTAATAGTTGAGCCAGAGGTCCTTGCCAGCCTCGAAGAGGGCCGCTGGATCGACCTTGCCCATCTCGCTTTGGCTGGGGCGCAGACGCCTTCTGAAGACCCTCTCCCCGTCCTCCTTTCGCTGGCCGCAGGCGCAGAAGAGCTTCGCCCTGGTGTTGAGCTGACGATGTATCTCCAGCCCGACCTTGAGGTCGATCTTCTTCGGGTCAATGGGCTCCGGTTTTGGACCCACTCTTACCTCACGCTCCTCCTCGAGCCAATCTCGCCTCGGAGGTCCGTCGCCATGCGGAAGGCCATCTCCTCTGGCTCGAGCCCCTGTCCTGCCAGCCAGCTCGCCTTGGCGAACGCGGTCTCGGAGAGCATGTCCCCGAGGGGCACGACGCCCATCCTAAGGAGGTCTCGACCGGTGTTGTACACCGTCATCCTGACGCTCCCCCAGATGGTCTGGGTGGTCATCCCCACGAAGACGCCCGAATCGATTGCTGCTTTGAGTTCTTCGTAGGTCGAGGCGGGGGCATGGCCTAGACCAGTGCCTTCGAGGATGATGGCCTTGCACCCTCCCGCCACCAAGGAGCTTATCAGGTTTCGGACGAAGCCGGGGTAGAGCTTGACCAGGGCCACGTCGTCTGAAAAGGAGGGGACGCACCTGAAGCCCTCTTTCGAGCTCCTCCTCCGCGGAACGGAACTCGCCAGCTCGATCTCCCGCCCCGTGTGACCTACGGGTTTGGAGTTGATCGATTGAAATGCGTCGCGCCGGCTGGAATGGTTCTTCCTGACCCTGACTCCCAGATGGATGTCAAGCTCATCGTCGCTCAGCCCCCCATGCATTACCACAAAGACACCTGAGGCGTCACCCGTTGCCGCAAGCTTGACTGCGCCGACTAGGTTCGTGGCGGCATCGGAAGAAGGCCTATCGCTTGACCGCTGAGAGCCGACGAGCACCACAGGGATGGGAAGGTCCTCTAGCGCGAACGAAAGTGCAGCGGCGGTATAGTGCATGGTGTCAGTTCCGTGGGTTATCACGATGCCGTCGGCACCCTCTTGAACGGCCCTCCCGACGCGAGAGGCCAGCTCAGACCAGCGACGGGGGGTCATGTTCTCGCTGTAGATGTTGAAGAGCGCCTCCGTCTCCACTTCGGCAATGGATGACAGCTCCGGAACAAGAAAGTACAGCTCTTCGGAGCTAAGGGCAGGACGCACCCCCCCTGTCCGGTAGTCTATCCGGGACGCGATGGTCCCCCCCGTGCCCAGAACTAAGACCTTCGGCAGGCCGTGTATCAATATAGGCCTAGGGGGCGATCTGAAAGAAGGCTCCACGCCCTTGGAGACCAGCTTCACCCCCCTTATCCGAGACACCGAGATGCCGGTGTTGTAACCTGTCTTCAGCTTGAGCACGACGTGGTCCTCATCCGCGAACTCATAGCGAGGCATCAGCACCCCTTGCACGGAGCCCCTATCAGTAATGACCGTGACCTGGTCG
>CAYYVT010000179.1:0-3309 GCA_964475215.1 uncultured Nitrososphaerales archaeon | reverse complement strand
CTTGAGGTCGAGGCCTGCCTTGGACGCTTCTTTCGGCCTCACCGGTACATATCTCCCGAAGACGTAACCCGTCCAGTAAACGACCTTGGTCACATCAATCCTGACGACCCTGTACTTGTAGAACTTCCTTTCGGGCGGCAGCTGCTTCCCTATGACGTAGAATCCGAGCATGCTCGGATACTTCCTAACATATTCGACGACCTTAGGCCCCATCGAGATTATGGAGGTCACCAGCTTTCCCATGCTGAAGACCTTGGCCTTCCCCTGCACCATGGCTCCACAGGCCTCCGTCGTCAGCTTCTTGTTATCGACGATGAAGGAGACGTTAGGGTTCCCCCTGATGAACTTGAGCTTGGCTGAACTCACTGGCGTGATTAGGTATATCCTGTTGTCGGAGTAGTGGAACGAGACCGGATAGCTGTACAGGTCGCCCTTCTTGTTGATTACCGAAAGGTAGCCTATGGTTGTTTCCTTGAGCACGTCTAGCACCTGCTTTGGGAGCTGGGATGACGCCGTTTCCTCAGACATCTCTAGCTCGCCAGTCTCCTACTGAGAGGTCTCGTAGACTTCTTCGGTGGAGTAGACCTCTATCCCGTTCTCCTTTATGATGTAAGGCCGTGGCTTTATGTCCGCCTTCGAACCCCGCATCTTAAGGACCTGCACGGTCCTCGTGCCCTTGCGCAGCGTCCTCAGGAGGATTACGCCCTCCGCCAGGTACTCCTCGGGCTGGAGGGACCTGTCCTGGCCCGTTGAAAGGAGTTCGCTGGTCATGAGGCAGGTGGCGCCGGTCGAGGAAAGGGCTTCGACGACGTCCAACACCACCGGCCTCCTCTCATCCAGGCTCGGGTAGCGGAAGACCAGGTCGGAGATCGAGTCGATTACAACTCGCTTCGGAGCGGTTCCTCGCATGGCCTCCTGGACTGTGTCGATAAGGTTGACCAGGCCCAGCTCCCTTCCGCCCACGGGTATCCTTCCCACCTTCGCCTGCTCAGGGATTCGCCTTACGTCCGTGGCGTCCACATATGTAAACTTCCCCTCCCTCTCCAACTTTTCGAAGTCCATCCCCAGGGCGAGCATCTCGCTCATGAAACGGGGCTTCGGTTCGTTCATCCCTATGAATACGCTCTTCTCGCCGAGTGCGGCTGATCCATGGTGCAGGAACTGTGAACAGAAGATGGTCTTGCCCGTCCCCGGCTCCCCGAGGACAAGCACTACCCTTCCACTCGAGTATCCCCCATCAATGAGGGAGTCCAAACCAGGAATACCACTCGGGAGCTTCGGACCGCCGACTTCACTGGCCTTTTCAGAATCCGGCAAGTTTAGATTCGACGGCCCTCAGCTGCTTCAATAATCGCTTAATAGTGTAGCGTTACATTCTAGCAGGTCCGCGTTAGCCGCCTAGGGGCTGGGCCCACCCTTTGGAACTTGAATAAAGCATAAGACCGGCCGGCTTCCGTTCCATATGAAGCGAGGCTTGGTTTCGAGCGGGGTCTCGTCTCTGGATAAGCTCTTGGGGGACGGGTACCCTGACAGGTCCACCATCCTCGTGGTCGGCCCCCCAGGGATCGGAAAGGAGGCGCTGGGATATTGGTTCACCCAGTCAGGATTGCTCCAGGGCGACTTCTGCCTGTATGTAACGAGGCTGCCCGTGAGGGAAGTGCTCCAAGACGAGAGGGCCTTCGGCATTGAAGGCCAACGGGTCCCCTTTTGGCTTGCGGGCGATGGCGGGCAGGTCAAGCTCGACGTTGGCGACTTGGCCCATCTTTCGTTCAACATAAAGGAGATCCTAAGACAGAACGCCGGGAGAAGGGTCAGGGTGGTAATCGACGCCCTCTCCTCCCTATTGATGTTAAATCCACCGGAGACCATCTACAAGTTCCTCGCACAACTATTCGCCGACGTTAAGCAGTATGATGCAGTTCTGCTTGCTACACTTGAGGAGGGGATGCATAAGCCTGAGGTCTTGGCGGCCATGCAACAGCTGTTCGACGGTTCGTTGGAGCTTCGACTCTACGAAGATGGGCTTCGTGTTGTTCCGCTCCTCAGGATCAGGAAGATGAGAGGAGTTCCGCCTCAGCCCGGGTACTTCAACTTCGCCTTTTCAAGGGGTGGAATGGAGGTCAGCGCGTATGTCTGATGGCCTTGGATTGTTCCTTGCGGTGACATTGGGAGATATCGTACCGGCGGCCATCGGTGTGTACGCGGCGTACTGGGCCTTCTCCATCAGGCGTGCGCTCTCTGGGCGCATCTATCGTCGGCACGCCCTCTGGCTGGGCGCCGTGTGCGTCATCATTCAGGTGGGACTCCCGCTCGCCAGCCTTCCGAGCAGCAGCTTTGTCGCCACGCTCGGGATCAACCTCCTGGTCCTTGCCTTGCTCGTGTTCGTCTTTGCCTTCGTCGACTCAATCGTCCCGGTTGCCCGGCGTTCGGATCCCCGCCTTCGGGGGATACTTCACTGGGAGAAAGTCCGCTTTGTACTATGGGGCGATCTCGCCCTTGCAGGCATCTACTTGGTCTACAACGCCATCAATCCGACATTTGGGAGTGCGGGTTGGGGAGCCGTCATAGGATTTCCCCTCTTCATGCTCCCCTTCATAGTAGGAGCCCCGGTCATCTTGATTGGCGCCATCAGGTCCAAGGACTACGTGCTGCGCGCGAGCTTGGAGTGGTTCGGGGGACGACTGGCGGTCCTCTTGCTCAGCGGCGCGCTGCTCTCGTTTATCGAGCTCATCATCCTCGGCATCAGCGCATATAATGCCAGCTTCTCATACCCTGCCCTTGTCTTCGTACCGGGAAACATCTTGGGAGCCTATTGCCTCTACAGGAGTGCCCGATCCCTCGCACCTACATCCCGACTCCCCGTTACCCATCACTAGATCCTTTGTTGGGAGGAAGGCTTCTCCATCAATCTCACACGAACTTCTCGGCGACGCCGACACATCGCTTAAGAGCAACTAAACTCTCAGAACCTCCGATATTTGGTCTTGAAGTGTAGCGAGACAAGGGCATTTTTGTCGCAGGTGTACGACCGCCAGGAGCCAATCTCCCCGATTTCGTTGGCGGACCTGGACTACCTGTCCACGAATGGCTACATCGTGAGAACATCAAAGGGGGATCATGACAAAGAGGTCGACGATGTCAGCAGACTGTCTCAGATAGTCGCCCAAGTGAGTGCCGAAAGAGTGGAAGAGTCTAAGGCAGAAGTGGCCCTACGCGAGGATGAGCGGAAAGAGCACTCAATCCTCTTCCATTTCGAGAAGGAGGAGGAGAAGCACGAGCTCGCTGAGAAGGTTCAGAGTGAAACGGCCG
>CAYYVT010000178.1:0-5270 GCA_964475215.1 uncultured Nitrososphaerales archaeon | reverse complement strand
CAGCGTGGGCCACCTGAGCGGCCAGCTTGCCCTTCCCCATGGCGATGTCCGTCCTCACGGCCATCACCTGCTTGTAGTCGAACTCCTCCAAGGCCTCTCAGCCATTGGGCTTCTCTTCTGTTGATTTAAAGTTGGGGGGTTTGTTGGGCCGGTCTCGGAGTCAGGCGGCCTTCTCTGCCTTCGAGATGGCTTCGACTATGGTCTTGTAAAGGCCCGGGTTCGTCTCCGCCAGCCTCTCCAATCTGGGAGGCTTGAGCCCGATTCTCTTCGCCCTGTTGATGTTGTACCTGACCAGCCTCTCCGCGTTCGTCTCATGCCATCCGCACTTCTGCATGTACTTCATTATGACCTCGAACGCCTCCTCGTCGGAGAGCTTCTTCACATTGATTAGGTAGGGCGGTAGCACGAGCCATAGGATCCGATGTCTCCCGTCCATTATCGGGCTCTCCAGGATCTTCTCGATATACCTGTACTGCCCAGAGTCCTGGAATGCCCTCGGCTTGGGCAGCTTCGGCACGACCTCGTCCATTATCGCCTGCATCGCCGGAGGTAGCCTGACCGGCTTCTCCATCCTCTTGAACCGTTGAAAGATGAAGACCGAGAACTGGTCCTGCACGATGTCCACGAGCCGATCCTTTGCTAGATAGACGTAACCCTGCTGAAGAGTGTTGTTTACGAGCGCCAGCCTGGGGTTGTCCAAGAGCTGTAGGCCCGCCATCACCTCCAGGTATCTCTCGGCGGGCACCCTCAGCTGCAGCTTCATCCGCATCTCCTCCGAGGCCCTCCAGGGGAGCTTTTCGACCACCTCCATCCTAAGATCGAAGAGGTTGTTCATGATGGTGCACATGGCTCCCACCTCCTCCCCCATGAAGGCCTCCCTAGACCTGGTTCCCTCAGCCCTCGAGAAGGCCCGCTCAAGGAAGGTCGAAGAGGCTGACTTCACCATGATCATCGCCACGATGAAGCTCAAGATCTCCACGAAGCGGTCTTCGTACCTTATCTCGCTGGGCTTCTTCTCCAGCGCCTCGAGTATCCTCTCCCGAGCTCTCGCGAGGATGTCTCCCGCCCTGCTGTTGGTCTTTGGGTCCGCTATGTCATCAAGAGAGAAGCCCGAGTCCCTGAGGTACCTCTCCACACCGGGAGCGAAGGGATACCTGACGAACTCGGCCTCTCGCAGAACAGAGGAGCTCAAGGGCCTACTCTCCAATTCTGCTCCATGGACGATATAAGGATTAGAAGGTCAAGAGGAGGATGGGCACCCTTTTCGAGACTAGGTTTATCTGAGGTCTTTCGTTGAGAGTGGCTGCTGGACAATGTATGTCCTCATCTCTCATAGGAAGGACCTGGACGGCCTCTCCTCCGCCGCCCTCTCGCTTCGCTACGTGGCCAAGCATAAGCGGCAGCCCTACGCCGTTTCCCTGAAGGACTACACGGACGAAGACGCCGTCGTCGAAGAGAAGTTCCTAGAGCTCCAGAACAGCAAGTTCATAATCACAGACCTGTCGACCAACCTGCCCGACCTGGAGCCCATACTCGAAAAACTCCGGACCATCAAGTCCTGGAACAACGAAATCTCCTGGTTCGACCACCACCCCTCCAACGAACAGATTAGGGCCTCCCTCTCGACCGTGGTGGACTTCCTCGATCTCCGGGCCAGCTCGACGGTGGCCTCCGAGATAACCTATCAGGACCTCTACGTCAAGAACGGAATCGAAGACGCCCACGCCCTGCTTCTCTCTAGACTGGGTCGCGATTCGGACCTCCTGGAGCTGAAATATCCCGTGACCTCGAAGCTCATGGCGATGATCGACTACTCCAACTACCTCGATAGGGGCTCGATCATCTCTCCCAAGCTCCTTCAGATAGTAATCCAGTTGGCGTTTCCGCGAATAGAGGCTGACGAAGACGGCATCGTCGAGCAGTACCAGGAGGGGTTCATCGAAGAGTACGAGGACCTCAAGACGCGGGAAAGGAAGAAGATCTTGGCCGACTCCGAAGTCTTCCAGGCGGGGAAGCACAGCGTCGTCCTCTTCAGGTTCCCCAGGCTCTTCTCCGGCACCCAGGCATCGATGATCGTCCTGGACCACTTCAAGGCCGACCTCTCCATTGGGCTGAGCGACTCTGGTGAAGGGAGCGTGAGGAGGAACGTGGAGGACATAAGCTGTCGGAGGATCGCGGAGCTCTTCGGAGGCGGTGGCCACGAATTCGCAGCCGGCTTTCCATCCGAGGGGGGGAAGCTGTCGGGGCCGGATTTCGAGAAGTACAAAGAGAAGGTTAAGAAAGCCGTAATCAAGTTTCTCTCCTAGGCGGCCCATAGAGACGGTCGCTCAACCCTGGCGAGATATTGAGACAACTTCGATTTGTGGAGGTTCCGAGGGGAGAGCGCCGCAGGGAAGTTCGGTGCCCAGTCTGCCACGGCTTCTCCTCGCTTTGCAAGGAGGAGTATTGCCCCTACCTGGCTAAGCTCAAGGCCTACAGGTCTGCGGCCAGGGTGGAGGGGTCCGACAGGGTATTCGGGGCGTCCCCTCCCTCCGCATTCGTCGGGGAATACGGTTACCCTAGGGTGCTTGCAGGTCCCCTGGTCCCGCCCCTCCCTCACGAGGACACCACGCTCATGGACACCCCTGAACGCTGGGTGGACAGGGGGTTCGACGAGCTCCTGCGCTACCGCCTGAGCCTCGTCAGAGGGAAGTACAAGATGGACGTGGGAGAAGCGGTCGACCCCTCCAGGATCCTGTCAGCCACTCAGGAGGTTATCATGGCCTCCAGGCCCACCGACGTTGAGGCCGTCCTAGGCAAGAGGCCAGTCCTTACCGAGGTCTTCAATTCTAGGAGCCCCCCGAACGGACCCTCCGCCCCTCTTCTCAGTGTGAGGCTCGCTGAGAACCCTTCGGTTTCGTTACGCGTGGAGAAGGTCGTCGGCGACACGGACTTCCGCGCTGCCGAAGCAATCCCCGAGCTGTTCACCGGAGGAGTCAGGCAGAGCCAGATCACCAAACTCCTCAGCATAGGACTCCTGGGCATCAAGAAGAACCGCAAGCTGGTCCCCACCGAATGGAGCATAACCGCCGTGGACGATATCCTCGGCAAGAACCTCATAGACAGGGTTCTGGACTTCCAGGAGGCCAGCGCCTTCTACGTCTTCAGCCACCAGGCACTGGGAAACACCGTCGTCATACTACTGCTTCCCTCCCCTTGGATGTTCGAAGGGCTTGAGGGATGGCTGACCTCCAATCCCAGGGTCTATTCGGATTACGAGCTTGCCTCCGGTCGGCGGACATACCCGACGAACCTCGCCGGAGCCTATCACGCGGCCAGGCTCCCCGTCCTAGAGTATCTTGCGGGAGAAAGGAGGCAGGCCGGCGCCTTGGTCTTCATGGAGGTCCACCCCGAATGGATTCCCCTTGGGGTCTGGCGGTTCAGGGAGATAGCCAGGAAGGCCCTACGGCGCCCCGGCACAGAGGCATCCGACCCGAAGCAGGCCCTTCGCCTTGTCGCCGCTGAGCTGGCCATTCCCATTGAGAAATGGGTTTCCGCGTCCAAGATCATCCCCCATTTCATGCACCAGACCCGCATCGAGGACTACTTCCTTTCGTCGCGTTGAAAGGCCTAACCTGATAGCCAGCCGAGCATCCTGCGGAGGAGCCCCCTCCTCTTCAGCGCCTTTAGACTGGCGCTCGCGACCTTCACGGCCCAACGGGCCTCATCCTTCTTGGGAAGATACCCTTCGTGGACGATCCTGTTCCTCATCCATCCAAGCTTCGTTAGGGATTTGACATCGACGTCGACCCCCTCCCGATAGGCCTCCGCCGCCAAGTCGCGGAGCGATCCTTCATCCTTGCGAAGCCTTCCTGCGAGCCTAAGGCGAATCGCCGTGTGGCTCATGACTACCGCAGAGGCATAGAGGCGATGGTCGTATGCCTCCTCCGCCTCCCTGAGGAGTTCTTCCACAGGGCATGAACAGGCCCTTCCTGATAACGGCCATCAGTGAACGGCCCCGTCAGCGGTACCTCGACCTCAGGGCCAGCCCCAGGGGGACCCCGATGCCAACGCAGGCAACCAGTTCGCCCATGAGGATCGATGCGAAGCTGGCGACGGGATTGGCCGAATACACCATCCCCAGCAGCACAACCCCTATCATGAAGGCCACGATCGCGCTTGCCTGGAGTGCGGCCACCAAAAGGCCCTCCCACGACTGATACCTGCTGAGGAGGTATGAGATCGAAGCCACGATCAGGTTGGCGGCCGTCCCTAGGACGATGTCCGGCAACCCGTAGGGGGAGATCAGGTTAGAAATTATCACTCCGAGGGTTACTCCCAAGACCCCGGAAAGGCCCACCCTCCTATTCCACGAAATGGGAAGGAGGGCATCGGTGATCCTTACCTGCACTGGCCCGAAGGCTAGCGGGGCAATGGCATATGTTCCAACGCCGTAGACCGCGGCGATAAGGGCCGTCTGCGCTATGAGCTGGGCTCTAGACCTTGGCACCGTACTCGTCTTTACATCGTTCACTCTATTCTCCTCCCAACCGGGGTTTGTTCAGCGGAACGGTGGGAGGCCCCACCACCCGCTCCGTGCGACCATCCTCCATCATCGTAATAAGCTTTGGCCAAAGGTGGAGGCAGCCCGAGTCGCTTCTCGCAGGCGGAGGGGGCGCAAATGACGGGGTCCACTAGGTTTTCGATTTTGAATGAACAAACCCTTTAAGAACACATATTTCGCATGCCTTTCATGACGGGAAGTAGTTGTCTCAATGACAGCCAAGGACGTGCTCCGAAAGAAGTTCTCCGAGGATTACGCCAAGTACTACAAGGTGGACCTCTTCGGCCAAGAGGGCTACATTCGAAAGAAGTGCACCAACTGCGGGAGGCACATGTGGACGGCCTCCGACGCCTCAATCTGCCCCATCTGCGAGGGCTACACCTTCGTGGGCAACCCTCCTACGAGCGTGAGGAAGGACTACACCTCGGCTTGGGCGGCGGTCGAGAAGTACTTCGTCGATCGGGGCCACACCAGCATCAAGAGGTATCCTGTGGTGGCCCGCTGGAGGCCTGACCTATACTTCACTGTCGCCTCGATAATCGACTTTCAAAGGGTGGAATCCGGGAAGATCATCTTCGACCTCCCTGCGAACCCCCTCATAGTTCCCCAGATCAGCCTGAGGTTCAACGACATAGAGAACGTGGGTGTCACCGGCCGCCATTACTCCGCCTTCTGCATGATGGGGCAGCACGCCATCAACAACCCCCAGGGGTACTGGAAGGACAGG
>CAYYVT010000177.1:0-1730 GCA_964475215.1 uncultured Nitrososphaerales archaeon | reverse complement strand
CCACGGGGGTCAAGCAGATCTCCGAGCTTGTCAAGCAGCTCCGGGGAGAGGCTGGCAAGGGAAGGCAGGTGTCCGGAGCGGAGGTGGCGCTCGCCCACAACGTGGGAGGGTCAGGAGCTACAGCCGTAGTGACGATACTGTCGAGGAGGGGCTAGTTCCTTGAGCACGTCTGCCCCTCCGGCCCACTGGAGACGGATGAAGGAGAGGTACAGGCTCATCGGGTCGAAATGCGAGACCTGCGGGAACACCTTCTTTCCGCCCACCAAGGTGTGCCCGCAGTGCAGGAGGAAGGGGAAGATTTCGCCTCTGGAGTTTTCCGGGAAGGGAAAGGTGTTCAGCTACACCGTGATCTACTCTGCCTCAAAGATGCACGAGCAGTTCACCCCGTATCCCCTCGCCCTCGTGCAGCTCGAGGAGGGGCCGAGGGTCCTTTCCCAGATCGTCGAGTGCGCCCCGAGCGAGCTGAAGATAGGGATGGAGGTCGAAGCCTGTTTCAGGAAGCTGTTCGAGCAGGACGAAGGCGGCATAATCAGCTACGGCTTCAAGTTCAAGCCAGTCGACGTCTCCTGGAAGGAATTCTACAAGAAGTAGCTCGCTTCGGCGTCAAGGGCAGGACCCCAGTAACGCTGTTCCTTCTTCTTTGCAAGGCCTTGAGCCTGGCGGCCGCTACCCGAAATGGACCCGTTACCCCAAAATTACTGTATATGCTTGGAAAGCGATTTGGAATGTCAAATGGTGGCGGGCCCGGTGGGATTCGAACCCACGACCACGAGCTTCGGAGGCTCGCACCCTAATCCTGACTAGGCTACGGGTCCGGAGTGATGTCTCAAGGGTCGGCTTTTAAGCTTGCCTCGCGGCTCAGATCAGGTGACCCAGAATCAGCTGAAGGGCGTTCGAAAACGGGCCAAGGTAGGTCACCACAAGGACGACCATGACCACGAGAGTGAAATATCCAGGGGCCTTCCTGAAGATCGAGTAGCTCGCCAGCCCGATGGCCAAGAACAGCGCCACTTTTGCGAGGGCGAAGACAAGGTACCCGGACCCTAGCAGGGCCGACATCACGGGGTTGGCCTCCCTCCCTCCCCACATGACGATAAGCACGGTCGTTATGACATCCAGCATCTGGCCGCAGGCGAACACGGCTAGGAACGCGTCAAAGTCTGTCTGGCTCAGATTAAGCTCCATCTCAAATGGCGCCTCGCCAAGAGCGCCCCGAACGACAGGCTTGGATTTAGGTCTCGCTGCAAATTCCTTAGAATGAACTGGATGCTTCGTTGGCTCAGAAAGTCATAGCGTATGCCATCCAAGACTTAAATAAGCCCGCAAGCGTAATTTGTAGGATTGAAGGGGCTCAACGCAGAGACGGAGCTCTCGCTAGGTTCGGTCGTCAGAAACCTGGCCTACGAGAAGCTCTCCAAGATTGTTTCAATCCAGGAACGGTTCTCCAACCATTACTTCTTCGACCCTCCAATCGACAAGGAAATCCCTGTCCCCTATCCCAACATCGTGACGTCGCTTGCAACTTTGGAGAGCTGGGGCTTGCTGACCGGCACTAAGTCGGTGACGCGCTACTGCGTGGAGTGCTTCACGATGGGCCTCAACGTGGCGGGAAGGTGTCGCTTCTGCGGCTCCACGCGGATACGGAAGGGTAGGATATTGGCCCACAAGTGCGGCTACAGGGACTTCGAGGAGATTTTCAGGATGAACGACAAGTGGGTCTGCCCGAAGTG
>CAYYVT010000176.1:0-3471 GCA_964475215.1 uncultured Nitrososphaerales archaeon | reverse complement strand
ACTCCGGGTTTGGAGAGCCAGGGCAGGGTGTAGCTCGTAATCACAACGTCTCCCTTCTTGGCCTTCTGGAGGAGCCTTTCGTCGACCTCCTCGTCGAAGCTGGGGGAGCGTTTTCTTTCCTTCAGGAACTTCATTCCCTCCGCCGAGTCCCACCAGTCTTCACCTCCTGGGGCGTACCCCTCCTCCATTGCCATCTCCTTCAACACGTCGCCCCCTCCGAGGACCTTCAGGGTCAGTCTTGAGGCGACCATCTTCGACACCGTGGTCTTGCCCACCGCGGGCATCCCGGAGATGATTATGGCGTCCATTTGTCGCACGCTATGGTTGGGTCTTGAGCAGCCTCATTATCAGGCCGCTGAATGCGAACGAGGAGATGATGTACCAGCCGAAGGTGGTGACCTCGTAGCCGCCTCCCTTCATGGCGGAGGCCGCGTTGCTCATAATGTAGGGTATGTAGAATGGCGAGTAGGCTCCTGCGACTGCCCCGAGGAACGAGAGTAGGAGGCCGTAGATGATGAAGAACGGCACTATCGTGTAGAGACTGACCTTCATCCTCGCAAACGATGTCTTGGCCTGCATCGTTCTCATCGTCTGCTCCTTCTTCTTGAGTTTCTCTTCCTCCTTCTTGTCACCCTTCTTGACCGCTTCCCTCAGTTGCTTGGTCCACTCGTTCACTTCCGTTCTTGCTCTTCTCTCTGCCTTCAGGTCGACGAACTTCAGAATCATGATGTTTGACACGACGGTGAAAGCCACAGCCGTCAGTGTCAGGATTCCCGTCGACATGGGGGGAAGAATCACTGGTTGGCCACCCCTTCAGGGTCCCGGTTGACCCCGCTGGCGGAGATACCGGAGCCATAGGTGATGGCGAATTCTTGCATTGCTGGGTCACGTGGCTCCGAGCAGACCGGCCAGGCCAGGCGAGAATTCCTCGATCTGTTCCTTGAGAAGCATCTGATAGTACTGCAGGACTATGTCGACCATCAGCAGTATCCCGATCCCGGATCCGAAGACGCCAAACAGATCTGACACCGCCGCGACGAGGCCTATTAGAATTCCGCCTATGATTGTCAGCGTCGGTATGTATCTGTTAAGGACCTGCTCGATTGAAAGGCCCGTTCTCCTAAAGCCGGGGACCTGTACGTCTGCGTCCATCAGGTTCTTGGCTACGGCCTTGGGATTCAGGCCGCCTATCTCTACCCAGAGCCTGGCGAAGAGGACAGCCATGCCGACCAACCATAGGACGTAGATGACCGAATGAATGGGGTCACCTATGGTCTGGCTGAGGCTCTGCGGAGCGGTAATGTAGTAGACGAAACCTCCGGTTGGGTATGTTCCAGTCGTCGTCGTGTTGGCTGGCCAAGTCCCTATGTACCTGATCCAGGAGTTGCTCGTGTTTCCTATGTAGCGGTACATCAGCTGGGTGAAGAACGTGACGTTGGCGGCGAGGGCGGAGACGAGTATCACGGGTATGTTTGACACGTAGAGCAGCTTGATCGGGTAGACTCCCTGGAAACCCCTGTACTTCGTAGAGGTGATGGGGAGCTCCACCCTGATTCCCTCGATGTAGACAATGACGAGAATCATGGCTACGGTGAGGATGAAAGTGAGGAGGCTCGGGTACTTGAGATTCCTGACGACCATGCTCGAGAGGCTGTTGTTGAAGAACGAGCTGATCAGGGCCGGGAAAAACCCGAAGATGATGGTCGCATTGGTCGTTTGCGATATCCTGAGAGTGAAGGGCGAGAAGCTGTACCACATCACGGTCTGCGCAACGCCTGCCATGATGAAGAGGCTGACACCGCTCCCTATCCCCCACCCCTTCTGTATCATTTCGTCCAGAAGGAGGACAATCAAGCTCGCAATGAAGAGCTGCACGAAGATCACGAGCGACTGAGAGCTGGTGAGAGTGCCCAGTGCGCCTCCCACGATGTAGGCCCCTGCCTCTCCCACGATTACGACTAGGGTAAGGAGCTTGGTCGCGGAGCCGAAGATGGCCCGGTCGGCCGAGTCACCCATATCCAGCTTTATGATGTCGCTGCCCACGAGCAGCTGCAGTATCAAGCCTGCGGTGACTATGGGCCCGATGCCGAGGGTCATAAGCGAACCCTGCTGCGATGCGAACACCACCCTCAGAAAGTTCAGGGTGTTTGACGAATTCGCTGTACCGGAGAGTCCGAAGAGGGGAACCACGGCCATGACGAGGTAGGCAATCAGCGCCAGCGCCGTCCAGACGAACCTCTCGTTTAGCGAGGGTTTCTTCTCTGGTTTTGGAATTGACGGGAGTACCGTCCCAACGCTCTTGATAAAATCGCGTACGGAAGCCATGGGATGTAGCCCTACTCTCCGACTATGATCTTCCCTCCGGCTGCCTCTATTTTAGCCTGAGCCCTCTTGGTGAAGGAATCGACTTTGACTTGGTAGGCGGCGTCCACCCTCCCCGAGCCGAGGAGTTTCTCTATGCCAAGGGATCGAAGGTCCACGGAGCCACCACCCCTTGCAACGGTTACAAGGTCTCCGACATTCAGCAGCCTGGAAGCCTTGTCGTAGTAGCTCGGTGGACGGAACGGGTCCCTTCCGAAGTGATCTGGGTCGTTGATTACCATCCAAGACCACTTGTGCTTGTGGAGCCCTGCGTTTCCGTGACCACCCTGCTTGCCTGAATGCCTGTGTTGACCGATCTGACCGTAGCCGTGCGTCCTCGAACCCCGGAGCCTGCGGACCTTTCTTGCGCGCGTGGGCATCTATGCCATCCGCTCCACGATCTCCAGCAGGGTCGGGTTGCTTCCAAGAGTGCCACCTTCGTTGAACTGCCTGCGAAGTGACCTCTTGAAACCTCTCTTCGGAGGGCTGAGTCTGAAGAATGGCCTGATGCCTCCAACCGCGGAAAGCTTCAACCCTTCCTTCAGGATCTTGTCCGCGAGTTCACTGTAGCTCTTGAAACCGAGTTTGGACAGTGACTCGCCGTCGAGCTTCTTGCTCTCGCTCACCATCCCCCTCTTCTCGAGCAGGAGGGTTAGGACATCTCTGTCCAGCGGAGCCCATGCCAGGTAGTCCTTGCACGACTTCAGGACTCCCACCGTCGGCCCGTCGTCGGTCACCAAGGAGGCTGTAAACCTCCTCTCCACCTTGAGCTCTCCCAGCGCTTTCCTAACGCCACTGGGCGAGTTGATCTTGCCGTGAAGATTTACGACCAAGAGGAGGGCCATTCAGTTCACCCTAGCCGCTCAACCCGTGGGACATTCTGAAGGCGTCATAGACCGCGTTTGCGAGGGATGACATCGTACTCGTTGAGCCGAACGTCCTGATCCAAGCGTCCTTCACACCCGCGAGTTGAAGGAGGTTCTTCAGCGCCGGTCCCGCTACCAGCCCCAGAGACCTCGGTGCGGGTATGATTTCGATCGTGACGCTCCCCGCCTTGCCGCTCACCTTGTAGGGGACTGAATGCCTCGTTCCGCACCTGCACTCCCAGCT
>CAYYVT010000175.1:0-3464 GCA_964475215.1 uncultured Nitrososphaerales archaeon | reverse complement strand
ATCTGCAGGAGCAGGCTGTCCGCCCCAGCCTGCTCCACAACTGTCGCCAGCTCCCCGCTGTTGCTGGGCAGCTCCACGAGCAGAACGAGGCCTCCTCCACTCAAGGCGGCCTGAAGCCTTGACAGGGCTACAACACCTCTCCCGGGGTTTTCTGCGACGTAACTCGGCCTCCTTGTATTAAATCAACAGTGGGTCAAGAGATTTGACATGATTGCCTAAATTCCGTTGAAACCGGCGCGGGCGCCTGCCGACATCGCAGGAGGTTCCTAGGCGCGCCACCAGTCGAAAGAGAGGAACGAAACCCTTCTTCCCTTCACTAGCGCGATTAGGAACTGCTTCCTCACGGTCGTCGCGAGCCTCCCAGAGAGCACGATGTGGGTGGCGGTGAGCCCCTGGCCCGGTTTCATGACCTGAATTAGGTAGGGTGCGTGATCGATGCCTGGCCCATGCTTGTATACGGCGAAGTCACAGCCAAACTTGATGCCCGGCGTCACCACCAGCCCGGCATCCCTCAGATGCTCGTAGACGACGTACTTGTCTGAGAATTCGTTATACTCTGCTTCGCAAAGTGATCTCATCGCCTGCCTGGTCATCCTCCCCCGTCCGCTGGTTATCGCTATCCGACCCTTTCTCTGGAGGTAGTAGCCTTCGATCAGGTCCAGGATCAGTGGCCCATCAAAGTCAATCCCCTTGGGCTTGGCCACCCCCAAGGGCTTGCCATAGTAGCCTGAAGAATACATTTCCCTGGCGGCGTCGGTGCTCCACAAAATGACCCTATTCTCTACCAGTTCGCCCAGCACAGGCCTATTCAATCGGAATCCTCCCACTGAAGACATCCTGTAAAATCCGTCTAGAGGCCTAAGGAGATGATGACAACAAGGTCGGCACACGACAGAGCGAGGTCTGAGACCGTCTCTATCCTCTCCAGGACATCCTTCACAAGGATAAGGTCCTTGAAATCGTTGATCTCCTTCATCGCCTTGGCTGTCGAGCTCCTGTACTTCTCGTCCATCTCATGTTCCCCCCTTTCGACCAGCTGAATCAGGTCGCCCAGCTTTCCCGGGTTGAACTGTAGCGTTCGGATGGTTTCATTCATCCGGCTGAGGATGTTGATCACGAGATCAAAGAGGACCCTGAGGTCGTCAACTAGTCCCGTCTTCTTCAAGGTAGCGTACCGTAGTTGCGTGAGCCTAAAGGCTATGCTCTCCAGGTAGTTCGCGACCTCTTCGACGGTGTAGGCTGCCCTAAGGAGGTCCTCTCGGTTGATCATCATGCTCCCAAGCTCCGCCAACTGACGGCTGAGAGCCCTGCGATACGCCTCCACATCGTTTATGGAGAGGTGCAGATTGTCGGACGCGCTCGAGACACCGTCCTCGTCGCCGAGGACGAGGGCCCCGTGGATGTTGGCGAGCTCCCTGCTTGCATCCAGAACTCGCCTTCCCTCGTCTTGAAGCACCGCAAGTATCTTGCGGCGCGCCTGCATTTCAGCCTCTCCCGTATACATAACAGTTCGATACCTTCATGGCGGCTGTCTCATGTTATAAACGTTCGGGAAAACTCAACGTCAAAGCCTGCTAAATCTTCCAAAAAGCCGCCACGCGGTCGCCAAATCGGCAGGATTACCGGGGTAACCACTTTAAGATGGTCACGCCCGTCACCGGAGTTCAGGTTCGGCAGTCGACGATGGCTGGGGGGATACCGGTGTGGCCGCGATCAGGCCGTGAGCATCCTGTCAACCAGACCAAGATAGACCTTTGCAGAGCCGATTACATCCGCGACTTCGACGTACTCGTCCAGCACATGGCACATGGATTCCAGCCCCGGACCGTAGGAGACGGCCCTCGTGCCCAAGGCGACCCTAAAGTGGTGAGCGTCAGTGGTGGCCGGGATGCACATGGCTGGGGAGGGCTCATCGAAGACGAGCTGGGAGACCTCCCTCACCCCCTTGACGAGGGGGGAAGACGGAGCCGTGAAAGCAGGCTCCGCATAGTTGATGAGCTCAAGCTTCGCGTCCTTCGGGAGGCGGCGTCGAACCACACGTTCGGCCTCCTCCTTGCTCCCTCCTAGGGGCACCCTGACGTCCAGCTCCATCGAGCAGAAGTCAGGGACCACGTTGACCTTGGTCCCGCCCTCTATCCTTCCGACGTTGACTGTATAATGGTCGGGCGCGTAGAAGGGCTTCTTCGAGAAGTCCTTTGCGTATTCGGTCCTGAGGACCTTCTTCGCTTCTCGCACCAATGATGCGGCTGCGGTGGGGGTAGTGACCTTCTCCAAGATGGGCTCCCTGAAGCCCTCGAGCATGGGTGCTGCCTTTAGGATGGCGTTGTCCCCGAGCATCGGGAGGCTTCCATGCCTTGGGGTCCCCTCACGGCTCACCCGGACCCAGAAAGTCCCCTTCTCGCCTGCAACGATGGTATGGCCCGTGCCCTCGTGCCCGGTGGGCTCCCCCAACACGAGGTTCTTGGGCTTGACGACGCCCTTGTCGATGAGGTACTGGACTCCCTTCTTCCCGCCTGATTCTTCGTCGGCAACGAGGGCCAAGACGAGCCTTCCATGAAACTTCCTTTCATCACTGGAGGCCTTTGCAAAGGCGTAGGTCAACGCGGCACAGCCAGCCTTCATGTCGGCGGAGCCTCTGCCGTAGATCCTCCCTCCCACCAGCCTGCCCTCGAGTGGCGGCACGCTCCACTTCGCGGGATTCCCCGTGGGGACTGTGTCGACGTGGCCGCAGTAGGCGAGCTCCTCCTCTCCGCTGCCGAGGGAGGACACTAGATTGATGCAACCTTCCCCAGCCGAATATTTTCTGCAGGACATCCCGCGCGAAGAAAGGTACTCTTCAGCCACGGCGATGGGGGCGGACGTGTCTCCGGGGGGATTCTCGCTCTTTGCCCGGATGAGATCAACGAGCAATTCCAGCAATTGCCCCTTCTCCGAATCTACCATCCGGCCGATCCCCTTCATCTCTTCTTTGGATTTGCTCATGCCTGGGAGGCCTCCTTGTCCGTGGATTCGATTCTCTTGAGCTGGCTATTGTACATTTCCAGCAGCTCGTCAGTCGTGGTCGCGTCCTCAGGGCTCTTGTCCTCGCGCACCCTTCCGGTAAACTTCGGAAACCGGAGAGCAAGACCTGCGTCGGGTCTTACTCTGCCCATCGCTGCCGAGTGTATGGGCGACAGAGTTATCTCCGAAGCTATCACTTCGAACACCATCTGGGGGACGAACCAGACGTCCGCCTTCATCTTCGACACGACACGGGGGTGAACATGTGGTGAGGAGAACCCTTCAAGCTTCTTGGGAATGGCCTCCAGGTCGGCGTCGGAGAATCCGGTGCCGATCTTGCAGACGGTCTTGAAAGTATCGTCGACCTTGTCATAGGCTGCAAGCAGGTAGGCCCCGAATGTCCCCGTCCGCCGTCCCCTTCCATAGAAGGCCCCGACGACGACCAAGTCCAGCGTGTCCGGAAC
>CAYYVT010000174.1:0-3545 GCA_964475215.1 uncultured Nitrososphaerales archaeon | reverse complement strand
AGGTTGGAGACAAAACCATTAACGGGGACCACTGGCTTTTTCCGGGAAGTGCATGGGTGGGGGAGGGGTTGACAACGGAAACGGAGCTGGGGGCTTCAGATGGACCAAAGCCTGCCTCATCCACTATCAGCCCGACCCTGGCGGCCTTGATGGCAGGGATTACGGCCTTCTCGTGGGCCGAGGCCATAATCAGGTTCTTGGCGACGAATGCCACCCTCCTTAACCTGACCTTCATTCTTCCAGAGAGGGTCGGGGACGTCGTGGCGATTTGGGCAGCCGCCCTCCTAGTCGGCTTGGCTGTTTTCGTAGCCGCTTACTTCCTATTCCGGCGTAGGCGAGGACTTGGTTCCATTCGCGCATGGACGATGATATTGTTGGTGTCGCTGATCCTTAGGTACCTGTGAAAGAGGCCCCGTTGCAAGTCACATCCCCCTCACGGAGGCGTCGCCACGGCCCGGAAGAAAGGGGCACGTCCAGGGGACGGCTTCCCGCCCCTCCTTTCTTATGACCGCAAATTGTTGATTAATGCCGGGGCGGTCCTAGGGAGCAGTGAGAGCAGCTGCAGAACATCGATGCCATCTTCCTCCTGGGTCCGGCAATCACTGTAGCTTTCAGCGTCTTCCTTGTACTGTATTGGGCCCTTAGACGCAAGTTCCAAGGCTCCGTGCTGCTCTATTCCTTGGCCGCCTACGCCGCTGCGATCGCACTGAAGTACGCCGTTCAAATCCCCACCGTTGCGCCCTTCACGGCGACCTTCGGCAAAGTTAGCGTCGCCACTGGGCTGTATTACGGGTTGCAGACAGTCTTCTTTGAAGTTGGGCTAGCCTATGTGGTCGCTAGGTTCGCCGTAAAACGAGAGAAACTCTCGGGGGATGACGCCGAGGCCTACGGCATCGGGCTTTCGTTCTGGGAGAACGGGGTCCTGCTGGGAGTGCTCTCCCTGCTCAGCCTTTCTCTAGACTACCTTATTCTGGCGGGAGGCTCCTCCACCGTAGCGCAGCAGGTTTACCAGCAGCTCTCCTCAATCGAACCCGGGCTCTTCGCCGCGCCTGGAGCCGCTCTCGTATCGGTCTTCTTCTCGGTGATGGAAAGGGTGTCCTCGGCGTTCGCGCACATATCATGGGGATATCTAGTGGTCCTTTCCGCCTACTACCACAGGAAGAAACTCCTCTTCATCGCCATGCCCATGGGCCTGGTCGATGCCCTGGTCCCTTTCGCAGGCTCCATTTCGTTAGCCGCATTCGAGGGAATCGTCTTCTTGCTATCGCTCTTCTTCCTCTATGTTAGCTACGCGGCCACCAGGGGGATTAGGTCCGGGAGAGCCATGACCCCCTTGGCGGCGTCCTAGGGTAGCATCTTCTCCCGCCGAATGAGATTCCCTGAGAGGAAGAGCAAGGCGACGACAAGAAGCGAGATCATGACAGCTATCACGAGCTCTACGGGGAGGGCGAGAGTCGGCGCCAGGGCGGGCACGACGAGTGCCCCCGAGAGCACTAGTGCACCCACCGCGATGCCCATGGGCTGGTTGAATCCCACCGGCTGCCTCTGCAGGGAACTGAACGCCGACATCAAGATGGAGACCAGGGCTATGTCTGAGTAGCCCAGCGCCAAGGTGAGACCGATCTGAGCGGCGATGAGTGATAGGCTCGTCCCCGATGCCAGCCCTGTGGCAGCTTCCACCAGGAGGCCAATGAAGAGGGAGATACTGCCAAGAAGAAGGGAGGCGCCCAGATACCCCCGAAAGATGTCGGTCTGATCCATCCCCATCGAAAGAAGATACTCGAGTGTCCCGTTGTTCTTGTCATGGACGAACAGGAGTGAAACCGGCGTTGCCGATATGACCCCGGTCAGGCCCACGAGCGGCACCGAAAGAAATGCAAAGTACGTGGTGAGGTCGAGATTTGGCGGCACCCCGTGGGTTGGCAGGTTCAACAACTTTTGGGAGGAAAGCACCACCACCGGGATCAGGATCACGAAGGAGAGAGCCACATATACGAACCCGAGCTTCAGCCCTCTTTTGGCGGTGGCCGTCATGAAGCCCATCAAGCTCACCTTGTAAAGAAGTCCTCCAGGGGGTTGTCCAGCTCCTTCACTTCAGTCACGGTGACCCCTCCTTGAACGAGCCTCTTGACTATGGTGCCCACTTCCTCTTGGCCCGCTACGTGGAAGACATAGTAGCCGTTGGACATCTCGACGTCCTTGAGGCTCGACAGGTCCCCTGTCGCTCGGATCCCCACCCTATACTCTTTGGGCCGGATGTTCTCCATCCTGTCGAATAGCTGCAGGGTCCCGTCCTTGATCAGCACGAGGTACTTGCCTATCTCCTTGGCCTCGTAGAGGTTGTGGGAGGAGTATAGGACTATCTTGCTTCTGCTGAGCCTAAGCAGGAGGTCCCTGACGTCCCTGGCCATCGCAGGGTCTAGGTTGCTGGTGGGCTCATCCAGCAGGTACAGGTCCCTTTCCCTGAGGAAGACTTTGCCGACAGAGACCCTCTTCTTCTGCCCCTGGGAAAGGGTGGACATCTTCCTCCCCTCCAACTTCTGCAGGTCCAGGGTCTCTAGGGCCCTGTCTACATCTCCGCCCTCAATCGAAGCGTAGAACTCCAAGGCCTCCCTGACGGTCATCTCCTCCGGCAGGGCGTTAAGGTGGG
Source organism: uncultured Nitrososphaerales archaeon (assembly GCA_964475215.1). Taxonomy (GTDB): domain Archaea; phylum Thermoproteota; class Nitrososphaeria; order Conexivisphaerales; family DTJL01; genus DATKKG01. The sequence goes on along the minus strand of CAYYVT010000174.1, from coordinate 895 downwards.
AGAGATAGCTCAGTCTCCTCCTCGCCTCCTTGGAATTGTACACGTTCGTCCCTCCGAAGTTCACGCTTCCCTTGGACGGCCGAAGGATTCCAGCGATTGTCCGAAGCAGGGTCGTCTTGCCGGCCCCGTTAGGGCCGAGGACGACGTAGATGGAGGGCTCGGTGACGGTGAAGGTTACGTCATGGAGCACCGTCTTCTCGCCATAGCCAGCGTCCACTCCCAAGATCTGCAGCGGGGACAGCTGAGTCAATTCGGACAGCGGTTCACTGCCAAGGACCATGCTAAACGGGTATTGGTTCGCCTAAGGCCGGCGCGGGGGTATACTTCTTCCAGAGCTTCCGGAGGAACCAGATCATTAGCACGTCGCCGGCGAGAGTGAAAGGAAGGCTGAGCTCAGCGGCCACTCCGAAGACGCAGATCGGAAGGAGGATGCCCAGAGCGAGAGCGACGAGGATTCTTTCGTTGCCCAAGCTCCCCACGTTGCGGACGACCAGGAGCAGTAGTCCGCCTTCGAGGACGTACATCATCAGGATGGAGGTGATAGGAGGGAAGTGAGCTCCAAGGGGGAGCTGCTCGGGGAAGAGTATGAAGACGAAGAAGGCTAGCCCTAGGAAGAAGGCCGTGACCTTCCCTATCTTCGGCCCTCCTTCCCTAGCGTGGACGATGCCAGGTGGGACCATCCTGACGACCAGGATGAGCGCGCCAATGGCGATCCAACTCCCCAGGAACACTGACCAACCCATCCAGAAGTGCGTTCCGAAGGTGATGAGCGAAGAAAGGAACGTCACGTCCGCTGCTAGAACACAGAAGGCGACCTTGATGCCCCTGCCGCCCACAAGGCTGACCCCCCTCGTGCCGGGGAGGGCCAATCCTAGAAGCAGGATGGGGAGGGCTA
>CAYYVT010000173.1:0-3014 GCA_964475215.1 uncultured Nitrososphaerales archaeon | reverse complement strand
AGCAGGGTGCTCCCCGTCCAAGTCCCCCGGGCGTCCTCGGCCGTTGTATGGGCGTGGATGACCACAGGTATCCCCTTCTTCTTAGCCCTTCTAACCTCCAGGGCGTTTCCAGGAGGCACGGGCGTGTGGACGTGCAGGAGATCGTATTCCTTTTCCTCTCGGCCTTCGATAACTTCCACGCCCTCGGCCAGAAGTGCATCCCCTAGTCTCCGGGCGGATACGACGTTCCCCCACATCAGTCCTACCGGGGTCACCAGGAACTTGACTCTCAACGAACGAACCCACCGCGACACTCAGCCTGGAATGGGACAATCTCGTTGGGTCCCACCGGGTTATAACGATTCCAGCTGCAAATCCAAGGGGGGAGGGCACGTTGGGATATCGCTGGGTCGGATCTGTCCCCTAAATCACCGAGCCCTCGGCCCAAGAGTGTAAAGTCTAAAACTGCGCATTTCCCTCTTTAAGCGAGGACCTGCTGTCAGGATGTTACCCCTGTCGCGAATGGCCGGTTTGGCAAAGTATGCGGAGAGCGTTAACACCGAGCTATCTACACTGTCTTTCGATGATTCCACCCTATCCATGGCCGTCAGGGACTCCCTATCGAACGGAGGCAAGAGGGTGAGGGCGGTCCTGGCCCTCCTTTGGTGTGAAGCCTTCTCCGGGGCCTACGAGCCGGCCATCCCCATTGCGGTCGCCTACGAGCTCGCGCATTCCGCTGCCCTCGTGGAGGACGACATTATCGATCACTCCGATACAAGGAGGGGGCACGAATCCATCGTGCACAAGTACGGCATCTCGAACGCCATCCTCGCCTCCAACTTGCTTCTGTTCAACGTTCCCAAGATGGTCTCGCGATATGGCTCCCTCGAAAGCCAGAAGCTGTGCCGACTATTCGATCTAGTGGGAGAGTGTTGTAGGGCGACCACCCTTGGCGAATCCCTCGACCTTCAGATGGCCCAAAGAGGGGAGGCGACCGAGGTGGAATATGAGGAGATGATAAGGTTGAAGACGGCCACCCTTCTTGCGGCTCCTTCGGCCAGTGGCGCTATAATCGGAGGCGCCACCGACCGCGGGGTCGATACGGCGTACAAGTTCGGAGAGCTTCTGGGAATGGCCTACCAGATCCGTGACGACCTTCTCGACATCACCGGGAACGAAGCAGTGCTCGGGAAGCCCATCTTTACCGACGTTAGAGGAGGGAAGAAGAGCATCGTCATGATTCATGCGCTTTCAAGGTGTGACGAAGGCGAAAGGAGGTTCGTTGAAGGCCTCTTCAACAGAGAGGTCATCGAGGCAGATGAAATCGACAGGGTGAAGGCTATAGTTGAGAAATGTGGCTCGGCGGCCTATTGCGAAGAGAAGGCATCGTCATGCGTCGGCTCTGCAAAGAGGATGTTGGAGCACCTTCAAGCAAGCGACGCGAAGTCCACCCTCCTGGACGTCTGCGACTTCGTTGCCGAGAGGTATTACTGATTCCGCAGTGCCTCCTTAATTAGGCGCGGGCTGGCCCCACCTCACATAAAGACGTAGCAGGCCCTGGGATTAGCAGGCTTAAATACCTGCGTCAAACCCTCTATTAGCCCGCAGTTGACAAGTGGTTGAAAGTAGGTATTGTCGGATATGGTTCCTATGTGCCCCGATGGAGGATCGAAGCAGAGGCAATCGCCGAGATCTGGGGGCAGGACGCGGAGCAGGTCAAGTCGGGCCTTGGCGTCTCCGAGAAGTCGGTGCCTTCACTCGATGAAGACACTACCACGATCGCCGTTGAAGCGGCCAGGAACGCGATACGGAGGGCCCCCGGAGTTAAGTTAGAGGAAATCGGTGCGATTTACGTGGGTTCGGAGTCTCACCCCTACGCCGTAAAGCCCACAGCCGTCACCGTCGCCGAAGCCATCGGGCTCACCGCCCACATCACCGCAGCGGACACGGAATTCGCTTGCAAGGCGGCAACGGCTGGCATGCAAGCATGTCTAGGGCTCGTGAAAGGGGGATACATGAAGTACGCGATGACGATCGGGGCGGACACCGCCCAGAGCGCCCCTGGAGATGCCCTAGAATATACGGCCGCCGCAGGTGGCGCAGCCTACATCATCGGGGAACAGGATATCATAGCGGAAGTGGAGGGCACTCATTCCTACACCCAGGACGTCCCCGACTTCTGGAGGAGGGAGGGCTCCGCCTACCCTAAACATGCCGGAAGGTTCACCGGGGAGCCTGCTTACTTTGAGCAGGTTGTCAAGTGCAGCGAAAGCCTGATGGCAGAGATGGGGACGAAGGCTGCAGACTACGACTACGGTGTGTTTCACATGCCGAATGGGAAGTTCCCGCTCAGGGCCGCCGGCATCCTCGGCTTCGATCCCAAGAAGGTGATGCCGGGGCTCGTCGTCCAGAAGATCGGCAACACCTACTCGGGCAGCTCGCTCCTGGGATTGGCGGCCGTCCTAGACTACGCGAAGGCCGGGGACAGGATCTTCATGACATCGTACGGCTCTGGGGCTGGTTCAGACTCCTTCAGCCTGCGAGTCACCGATCTCATCGAGGAGAGGGCGAAGTTGGCCCCTCCTGTAGCTTACTACATAGGAAGGGGAACCCACGTCCCCTATTCGGTGTACGCCAAGTTCAAGAAGCTTTACAGGGGGGAGTGAAGTTGGAAAAGAAAAGAGAAGTAGCCATAGTCTCAGCGGCCACCACCAAATGCGGCGAGCGTTGGGACTGCGGCCTGAAGGACCTCGTCTGGGAGGCGGGGGTCAAGGCCTTCGATGAGGCGGGAATCAGCGGGAAGGACGTGGAGTACCTCGTCGTCGGCAACATGTCAGGAGGCATGTTCGTCGGCCAGGAGCACATCGGCGCCCTGGTCGCGGACTTCCTAGGGTTGAACCCGGTACCTTCACTCAGGGTCGAGGCGGCCTGTGCCTCGGGAGGGATGGCCTTCTGTCAGGGGTACATGGCCGTCGCTTCGGGCCTGTACGACCTGGTGGTCGTCGGCGGCGTTGAGAAGATGACCGACGTGGAGT
>CAYYVT010000172.1:0-43027 GCA_964475215.1 uncultured Nitrososphaerales archaeon | reverse complement strand
TCGAGCTGCGTCACCACGACCAGGCCCGTCGCGTCGAACTTGGGCGGCAGCGACTTGATCTTCCCTCACCATGAGAACGAAATCGCCCAGTCCGAGACCCTATGGGGGAAGCCATTGGCTCGCATCTGGACCCATGTCGGGCTGCTCAACTTGGCCGATGAGAAGATGTCAAAGTCCCTGGGCAATGTGATAGGAGTACGGGAGGCCGCGTCAAGGTGGGGCCCGAACACCTTGAGGTACTTCCTGATCTCCAACAGGTACAGGAACCAGGTCGCCTTTACAGAGGAAGCGGTGAGGAACTGCAACTCCAACTGGGCTCTGGTTGAAGGAGCGGCGTACGAGCTCCTTCATCCTGCCGGGGTGGACCGGGGGTCCCCATCCGGCGAGTTCGCTCGGTGCCTGCATGCCTTTGACATCGCCATATCGAACGACATGGACACTCCTGAAGCGCTCTTGCAGCTTGTAGGCGCTTCAAGGGCAGTGAACAGGCTTGCCTCTCAGGGCAACTTGGGCTCTGCCACAGCCGCGTCCATAATACCTTACTTCCGCCTGATGTTCGATACCCTTGGCTTTGCCCTCCCTCAGACGGGCACGGAGGAGGCAGAGGCCATAGAGGCCATGGTCCGCCGCCGGGCCGAGCTCCGATCGAAGGGAAACTTCGAAGCGGCGGACAAGATCAGAGAGGAGCTCATCGCTCGCAAAGTGCGACTTGTGGACAGGAAGGATGGCACCATCTGGCTAAAGGTCGAGACGATCGAGTAAGGGAACACATACAACACTTTTAAAGAGGAGTGGCGAGGTGCTGACTTGGCTACGCGGTATGCTAGTACCTCTCCAGGTTGGGGCAGATGCTTCGACCTATCTCTATTATGCTATCTACACGCTCCTCTTCGTCCTGATGTGGATCTACGGCCTTCGGCTTTCACTTTATTTCACGATGCGTAAGATGGGCAAGGACATGGTGAGGCTGGAGGGAATGAGGGAGGGAGCGAAGGCCAAGCTTCGGGACGAGCTCGCAAAGTACGGTGGCGATCCCGCCGTCATCAAGGGCCAGGTGGACCAGCTCGTCACGTCCATCATGATCGAGCCCGTCTCCATGGACCCTAAGGGGATAGTGTACAAGCTGGACAGGATCCTCAAAACATATGAGAACTACTTCAAATCTCGCGTCGCATCTCTGACCCCCAACGCCGACAAGACCACCAGGCAGAACCTTTCGAACCTCGTCGAGGTCGGGATGGCCTTGGACTACCTATTCAGATACGTGCGCCATCTCTACACCTCCGCCAAGAAAGAGCACGACTTCATGTCCTCGGTGATACTGCAGATGAACCTGCCACAGCTTATGGAGACCGCAGATGCGTATTACTCGTCCATGGGCTCCTTCACGAAGGGCGAGGTGATCGGCGACGGCCTTGGCCCACTCGTCGCGTCCAAGATCATCGCCTCCAACCCTGTGAAGCTGGTTGACGAGGAGACCGTCTTCTCTGAGATGCCCTATGACGGAAGGAAGCTCGTCGTTGTAAGAGCCGAAGGACCCGGAGGCACAGTGGGAAGGCCGGGAGAGGCCATCGAGAAACTCCTCCAACTTTATCCCGATACTTCGATGGTGGTGACGGTCGATGCAGCCCTGAAGCTCGAGGGTGAGAGGTCAGGGGAAATCGCGGAAGGCATCGGCGCCGCCATAGGCGGGCCGGGCGTGGACCGTTTCATGATCGAGGAGACGGCGACGAAGAACAGGGTGCCGATGTACGCCGTCGTGGTCAAGATGTCGGAGAAGGAGGCGATCACCGCAATGAAGGATGAAGTAAAGAACGCGTCCGACGGGGTCATCGCCAGGGTCAGGAAGCTCATCGAAGACAAGACCAAGCCCGATGCGACGGTGCTCCTAGCTGGAATAGGGAACACCATCGGCGTCCGTTGACTTTGTGGCACTGTCTTTCTAGGCCGAAATCTCGCACAGGCGTGACGGCACTCTTCCGCTATGTGTGTGTACCTAGGGTTGATGCCACGCCCAGCCATGCGCGGGCGACGTTCTCAGGCGAGTACCCTCCGCCTCCTAAAGCTAGGAGGCGTCCCTCAGAGAACCTGTGGCTCACGTCTACGAGCCTAGAAGCAGCGTACTCATGAGATGCGGGCGTCAGATTCAAGTGCGTAAGAGGGTCTCCCCCTAGGCTATCGGCGCCGCACTGGAAGATCACAAGGGCCGGCTTCGCCCTAGCGGCTATCTCGAGGGCTCCGTCAAAGGCGGACCTGAAACTTTCATCGGTGCAGCCTGGCTGCAGCTCAACGTTCACCTTTGTCCCGCTAGCGACCCCTTTCCCAGTCTCCCAGGATTGGCCCGTCCCGGGATACAGGAACCGGCCGTCCTCGTGCAGGTCCACGATGTAGACGTCTGGGTCGTCCTCGAACGAATAGTATACTCCGTCCCCGTGATGGGCGTCTATATCCACGTACAGGATTGGCGCTAGCCCATGCTTCTTCTTCGCCGTCTCGATGGCGACCCCGACGTCGTTGAAGATGCAGAAGCCAGCGGCCGAGCTGCGACGGGAATGATGAAGGCCCCCCATCGGGTTGAATCCATGCGTTACATCAGCCGAGACGATCTTCTCTAGGACAGCAAGGGTCGACCCCACGGTATAGGACGCCGCTTCGAACATCCCCCGGAATGCCGGGGTGTCCCCACCATCGAGGTAGCCAGTGGGCTTCAAGGAGCGGATTTTGACTTCGCCCAGGAACCGCTCAGTGTGAAAACGCTTAAGCTCCTCTTCTGATGCAAGGCGTGGCGGCACCCTGACGAAGGTTCCGGACTCGAAGAGGCCGCTTTTCTCCACTTCTGAGAAGAACCGGCTTACCCTCGCCGAATTCATGGGGTGGCCTTCGGGGAAGTTGTAGAGAAGCAGCTCTTCGCCGAACGCGATTCCGGTCTTGCAGGTCAGGGACGCCCTCTACCTCTTGTAGCCTATCTTCCTAAGGAATGCCTGTCTATCTCGCCTGTCTTCGGGACCCTCAAAGCCCTTCGGGCTCACTCCATCAACAACCCCCAGGATCCCCCTCCCCTGTTCCGTGACTGCCACGATGACCTGCACTGGGTTCGAGGTGGCGCAATAGATCCCCACGACCTCCTCCACGGATTTCACCCGGTTGAGCACGTTAATCGGGAAGGCGTCCTTCAGGGCCACCGCGAAGGAGTGGCCAGCACCGATCTTCGAGGCGATTTCAACCGCATCGGACATCATCGCCTCGTCATTCCCGTCTGACCTGATAAGGGCGGGGCCGCTGGACTCGCAGAAAGCCACGCCGAACTTTATGGAGGGAGACGAGGAAACCAAGGTCTCGTATAGGTCTTCGACGGTCTTGACGAAGTGGGATTGGCCAATAATTAAGTTGAAGTCCTTGGGGACGATGGAGACGGTTTCTAGGTCCAAGCCTTATCGAACCTCAGAAAGAGGGTGGCCTAGTCTTCTATTATTCTTTATGGACACTAGAAAGTGTTACACAATGAGCCGGTTTCAACGTCTGGGACGCCTACCAATCACGATGAGGCGAAGTTCGAGAAGGAGATCAAAGGAACCCCGGGGTAATTGGGCCAAGCGAAGCGATTTCGAGGTTCTCGGAGGGATATGGATGCCCGAGGACTAAGCGGCTCTACTTCTATCATTTGGTGAGGAACTTCGCGTGGTTGAAGGGGGCCAAAGGGGTCGCGATGAAGCCAGACGAGCTGATTATGGATAACCTGCGGCGCAACACAACCTCGCGCTCATATGCCCGTGATGCCAATACCAAATCTGAAATGAAATTGACAGATTACCATATCATTGGCTTTGGCGAGAAGATCCCGGGCATCATAGGGCGTGCGAATTCGGTGCCACATCGCAAGAGTCAAATATGAACAACAGACATCGCATCAACAGAAGCGAAATAGGATCACGTCTTCCTCCATCTTGCCTTCCAAGGATCATCAAGCTGTGAAACTCACAGTCACATTTCTCTTGGTCCTCTTTGTTGCTCTCCCTTCAATCGTTTCTTCGACCTATTTCTCCCAGCTGGCATTGGGCCACGCGTCGCCAGCTCTCGCTTACTCAGCAGCCGTCGTTGCGGAAGTTGCTTTGCCCAACAGAGTGGGAACCTCAGCCGGGTTATCGACTGGCCCCCTCATCTACGATTCCAACAAGAGCTACGTCTATGTCGCCTCGCAGGGGTGCAATTCTTCCGCCTGTTCGGGCAGTTGGATGATCTACGCCATCTCTGACGAGAACAACAGCGTTCTGGCAGGCATTGAGCTCGGCGCCAACTCATCGGTGGTTTCAATGGCCTTTAACCCGTCCATGGGATACGTCTACGTCCTAACGGCCTACGTCAACTCCAGCAACTTCTACCCGGTGTCCGGCGTGCTTGTGGTGATATCTGACAGTTCCAATACCATTCTCAATGAGCTATACATTGGGAACTGCTCGATGGGGGAGATACTCTACGACCAGGGCAATGACTGCATCTACGTATTCGGCAACAACCTGATCACCGGCTCTTTTGTTTCGGTGATATCTGCGGAGACCTATAGTTTCGTAGCCAACATTACGTCGGAGCCATTCTACTATCCCGGGGACGCGGCTGCCTATGACCCGGTGGACGGATACATGTTCTTGTGCAACCCATACCCCGGCAGCTACGTATCTGTAATATCAGATCGTGCGAATACGGTGGTGGGTTACTTCACGACATCCTGGAGGGGAGGCCTATTCGCTGTCGATCCTTCAAACGGCAACCTCTACATTTTCGAGAACCCCGGTGTGGGGACCATAATTTCGGGGTCGGACTTCACAATCCCGGGCTCTGATTTTAAAATCGCGGGCCCCATTTTCCCGGCCATTGGAATCACCTTTGATCCAGGATATGGCTACCCATATCTTCTTCAGATGGAGTCCTTCACCTCAGTTGGCCTTTCTTGGGGTCCTTACCTGAACAGTACCTACGTAGGGAATCTCACGATTCCTTACACTTACGCATATGAGGGGCTTGTCAATATTGTGTGCGACTTGGCGACACATTCCCTCTATGTCACCGTTGCAACTGGTCTGGCGGTAATTCAAGTGTCGCCTCCTTCATCTGTCACCTCAGAGTTCCCGAACGAGGCCTTACCGTTGACATTGGTCCTCGCAGTCCTGCTTGCCGTTGCGATTGAGAGGAAGATTCGGACTGAGGGAAACTCTTCCCCCTGCGCCAAGGCCTCGAACCTCTTTCATTTGATTTGAAGCCGACATCTTATGCCCCTATCCCGGCGCGAGCACCGAACCATGCCCAACACCTGGTATTAGGCACAAAGAACCGTCGAGGCGCCTTGGCTCAACGTTTTTAGCTAGTCCATTATCCTTTGCTGCGCTGACAGCCGTTTCACGTGGCTCAGCAGGAGGTCAGCCCTCTCCTTAAGCTCCTTCCCTTCCAGCTTGATCTTTATTGATGACGAAGCGAGCTCAAGCCTCGGATCCTTCGAGGCGGACTTCTCTGAGAGGAACCAGTCGAGATAGAGCATCGCGTCGAAGGCCTTCATGTCTCCAAGTAGGCCGTCGACCTTCATGCTCAGGACGATGGCCTCTGATTCCGGCATACCCGCCTGTAGCTTCGCGGCCCGTCGTTTGACAGCGGACTCGGTCGCCTGATCGAAGTCGAGGACCGTCGCCACGGGGTTCAACGAAGCTGCGCTCCTCATCTGTTCGACGAGGTGTGAAGGGTGCGGTTTGATTCCCCTAAGGAGGAGCGCTGCTTCGGAGTACTTGGCAGCCGCTGCAAGCAGGTTGAGGCTGGCCTGATGGGGCCTGTCGTTGGCCTCGCTGCTGTAGACTATCCCCAAGTGCTTTATCGTGGTCGTCAATCGCCTCATCGCGGTTGCAAGGAGGAGCTTCTCCATCCTGCTGTCCACGAAGCTGGCCTTCAAGCTTGAAAAGGACCACTTGTCGTCTCTTACGACCACAAGCTCTTCGCTCTCCAAATACAGCTGTGAGAGATTTGCCACAGGGATGACCTCGTAGTACTTCCTCCCCCCGGAGACGGTCCATGGCCTTCCGACCGCCGGGTAGGCGGCGACGTCCACTTCGCAATAGGGCCGCGCTATCTTGGCGGCGTGGCAGCCAATGATCGCTAGGCTGGCGTCAGGATGCTTCATCCTGATCCTTTCAACGATCTCCAGCGGCAGGGGGGGCTGCAAGGTCTTTCGAGTGATGGTTCCGATTATCTCTCTTACGTATTTAAGAATTCGAATCGACCCTCCACTGGGGTGAAGTTGCGGAATTCTTATTCTGGCTGCGCTTATCGAAGGTACAGTTTAAATATAACCCATTTAAGGATATACGGTGCTTAAAGGCTTTTTGGTGACATGGGATGTCCTCTAGAAGAGACTTGTTTCCAGGAGATCAGAATGCCCAGTCGGAGCGCTGCCCCCGATGCGGAAGGCGGCCGATGGTCATAGACTCAGCCACTGGGGAGATGGTCTGCAGCTACTGCGGTTTCGTGGTCAAGGAGAGGATCGAGGAGACGGGCCCTGAATGGAGGGCCTTCTCGAAGGAGGAAAAGGAGGATAGGAGCCGGGTCGGGATACCAACTTCTCTTGCGATGCACGACATGGGCCTTGCGACCGTGATAGGCCCGGAGGATAGGGACGCCTCGGGGAAGACCCTTGCAGGGAGCGTGCGCACGGCGATGGAAAGGCTTCGCACCTGGGACGGCCGAAGTCAGGTTCATGAGCCTGTGGACAGGAACCTCAGGCAGGCCTTCAGCGAGCTGGACAGGCTCGCCGACAAGCTGAACATCTCAGATGTAGTCGTCGAAAGGGCTGCATACACCTATCGGAAGGCCCTTGAGAAGGGCTTGGTGAGGGGCAGGAGCATCAGCGCGTTGATCGCCGCCTCTGTCTACGCCGCTTGCAGGGTCACCGAGACCCCGAGGACTCTCAAGGACGTAGCCGCTGCAAGCAGCGTGAAGAAGAAGGACATCGCCAGATGCTATAGGCTCCTCCTGAGAGAGCTCGACCTCCGCATGCCAATAATGGATCCCGTCAAATGCGTCTCCAGGATCGCCAGCAAAGCTGGCCTGACTGAAAGGACCAAGAGGCGGGCCGTCGATATCCTCAAGCGGGCCATCGAGTCGAGGACCAGCGCTGGGAAGGACCCTATGGGCTTGGCGGCCGCAGCGCTCTATGTAGCGTGCGTCCTTGAAGGTGAAAACAAGACCCAGAAGGACATAGCCGAGGCGGCGGGCGTAACGGAAGTAACCATCAGGAACAGGTACAAGGGCCTAAAGACTGCGCTGAAGATCCAAGAGCCTGCCATATCCTAGGGCACATGTGATTCCTTTCTTTATCATAGGATGAGCCCCAGCGTGGGCTGCAGGCTAGCTTACAGTGAGACCATCGCAGGGCTGAGGATCCTCGATTCTGCCAGCTGGCGGAGCTTCTTCTGGTCATAGATGTCCGGGAACTCCTTCCCTATCAGGTCGGTGTAGAGCTTGACCTCTTCGTCGTCCATATACTGGAAGGAATATCTTCCGCCGTACGGTGCAGGGCTGCCCAGCCGAGTGTTGAGCTCAAAGTGCATGAAGGGGTCGCTCTTCCTGATGGTTATCGGCTTCCTCGCATTATTGAGGTTCACCGCCTCGAGGACGAGCCTTCCTACGTACCCACTGTGAACTTTCGCGGCGTTAAGAAACGAGAGGCCCATCCTTCCGAAGATGCTCTTGGCCGTAAGGTGGGCAACGTATGAGGGCGGGACGAAGACAACCTCGTTGGACAGGAGGTTGTGGTGCTCCAAGTAGTTCATCGTAACGTCCTCCTTCACGGTCAGGACGTAGCCATCGCCGTCCAGGAGGGCCTCGTTGAATGGATGGATGATTCTGAGCTTGGTCTGCAGCTTCAAGAACTCGTCCTCGCCTATGACGCACACTTGCAAATCACTCACGGGTATCAGCATGCTGGGCTCTTTATAGTTGGTGGGGGCGCCCACTCAAGCGGCTTGATTCGGAGGGAGGGCGCCAGCCGAGGTGGCCCTCTGCCTAGCCACGATCTCCCTCCCGACGATATAAACGACAAGGACGAGGACCCCGATGCTGATCATGTATGTGAGCAGGTCGGAGTAGAACTGGGTGTATTGGAGGGAAGCGAGGGAGGTGAACTCGTTCGATAGCGGAGGAAGCCCCCTTATCTGGTCGAAGTAGAACAGGGAGTAGCCGAAGTAATCGAACCCCCAGTGCATGATAACGGCCAGAGGAAGGCCATGGGTGTAGTAAAGAAACCCGAACACCAGCCCGACCGCGAACGCGCTGAAGAATTTTCCGATCTGCCAGCCTCCCAGGACGTGAGCAATGCCGAAGATCGCAGCGCTGCCCAGGACCGCCGCATACATTCCCGGTTGCTTCCACGTCTCAACACCGATGGAGCCCAGTGCCCTTGAAGGGTGCCACAGCGCCCAAAGGCTTCTCCAGCCCCCACCGGCGTTCATGGCCATCAGAAGTGCGACGACGCCCACTATGGTCACTCTGAACCCTATTTCTTCGACAAGGGGAGCGTAGGTCGTCTGCCAAAAGACGAAGCGAGCATCCACTGTGGGAAGGGAGCCTATGGGAACGCCCGCGGAAGTCACGAGGTTGTCGATGAATACGGCCATGAGCAACGTCAGCGGAAAGGCCAGCGACCACACGAGCGCGCCGCTAGAGTATACGGCGAGCGTGCCGTCCGACGCGATGGACCTCAACGCCTTTACGAGGCTGTACCATGGGCCCCTTACTAGGAGGACCATGAATGCGACGTATATGGCCCACATCAGAAAGAAGGTGTTTCCGAGGGTGGCGAGCCCTGCCGGAACGGGGAAGAGGACCTGGACTCCCACTACGTACAGGTAGAGCTCGTTGAGGTTTGCCGTCGCGGACGTCCCGTTGATCTGGTTGCTGAAGAAAGCATAAGCCCCGACAGGCATGGAGATGAACGCGAGCGCCAAGAGGGCTATCCCAAGGGCGGCGATGGCCAGGAGGAGGGCTCTTTCGAGCGGGTCACCCTTACTCTTCATCCTCGACCTTCTCCAGCGCGACACTGCCTACATAGCCGCACTTCTCGCAGTAGTACTCCTCGGGAGTGACCGTCCCGATCATCTGGTTCAAGGGCCGGAGTTCGGCGAGGCAGTTGGGGCACAGTTTGGTGGTGAAGAACCGTCTCCTGAACCGAGGCTTGTCCGCCGTGCCCTCTCTCGCCTTCTTCGATGCTACCGATTGTCTCCCTTTTAAGCAGAATGTACCATGGGAGGAAGGCCTGAGCCTCACCGGGCTACTGGACTTCTATGCTCTCCGCGCCGAATCCTTGAGTCTCCAAGAAGTCCTTTACTTCGTCCCTGTGATCTCCCTGCAGGAGTATCACGCCCTCCTTGGCGCTCCCCCCGCAGGCGAACCTTCGCTTCATGTTGCTCGCAAGCTGAGAGAGATCGATGTGCTTGGGGTCCATCCCTTCGAGGATTGTCGTGGGCTTCCTGAAACGCCTCATCTCTAGACGTACGACAATCCTGGACTGTTGTTTTTCAAGCTCTTCACATACACATAGATCCTTCGGCAGGCCGCAAACCTGACAAACTTCGGCCACTGATAAATCCGACCCTACACTAATGCGCGAGGATTATAAAGCTATCCCTGTCGGAATCCTCCTAATCGTCTGAAGTGAACCTTGATCTGGCCCAGGATGAGGAGACAGTCGGCCTCCCCCGTCGGATCAGGCTGGCAAAGCTCTCCCAGCGTTTTTATAATATGGCGCCTTAGCACACAAAAGGTGCAGGGTTGACCCTGGTGTCCGCGCTGAGCGCAGTCGGCTCGTTGAGCTTCATACTTCAGTTGGCGACGGCCATTGCCGCAGGGGCTACGGGCGCCACTGCTCTCAAGGGATACAGGGCCACGGACAGCCCGACGCTTCTTAGGTTGTTCGCCAGCTTCACCTTCTTGGGCCTTGGCCTCCTCCTGCAGGCATTGTCCATGATAGAGGGTGACCAGGTCATCTCTGTTTCGATCCTCGTCATCGGCTCGGCCCTCGATGTGATCGGCTACTTCCTCTTGGCGCTCTCTCATTTCTTCACGGTGAGGAGCGAAATACCGACCGTGGGGACGCTCCTGTTCCTGCCGGCGGTCTCCATTCCATCGCTCATTTCGCTTGACCTTTTCGTCAACGCGGCTTCGTTGTACCTCCTCCTATACATCAGTGTTGAGACGCTGATCTTCTTCTTTCAGAATAGGAACAGCAAGACCCTCATTTCCATCATCGGGTTGCTTCTGATCACCTTTGGCGTCCTTCTGCAGATGCTCAGCCCGTCGGCTGCCGACCTGACGGTGGTTCTCAATGCGCTAAGGCTGGGCGGCTTCCTCATACTCTTCTCACCAGTAGCCATACTCTTCATACACAGACCGGAGGTGCCGGCGGGCTGACGACATATCGTTCCCAGGTCAAGGTCATGGAAGACCTGCTGAGGGCCGTTAGGGACGACGACGAAGAGGGCGCTAAGGTCACGGTCCTCCTTCGAAAGGCGAACATGTCCTATTCGAGGCTGGTCGATCTGACCGAGGAACTGGTCGAAAAGGGCCTCCTCGTCAAGATCCCGGTGGAGAGAGGATCTCTTTACAAGCTCAGCGGGAAGGGAAGGGAGTTCCTTCAGAGCATGGAGAGGTTCGAAGAGTACGCGAAAGCCTTCGGCCTCAGCATTTGAGGGACCTCAGAGGTTCGAATGCCCGGGGTCCTCGGTTGCAGTGGAAACCGCCGCGCGTTGGCCGCTACCCCTTAAATACGATGGGGCAGGCAGTAGCGGTGTGGCCTCGGCCACGACCCTCAGGAGATTCAGGTATGGGGAGCTAGGGACGATCATCTTCTCCGTCGTCCTCTTCGGCCTGGTCCTGCTCAGCGGGCTTGGGACCCTGCTGACGACGAGCCTTTCTCAGCCCGTGGTGGACTCAGGCGCGCAATCCGTGACCATCTCCATGGCATATCATTCCACGAACCCTGGACCGTTTGCCATGGCTGACGTCGATGTCTCGGTGACCCTTTTCGGCCCAAACGGCTCGGCAGTCGTTTCGGCACCGGCACAGAGGTTCGGCGTCGGCGCCTTCGCGACCGCCTCGGGGAACCTGACCTTCATACTGGATTTCTCCTCCGTCCCCCAGAGCCTGGTCGAGTCATTCCGGAACGGGACGGCCACGCTCACTCTCAGCGTCGACCTTTCGTGCAGGGTGGAAGGGCTTGCCCACATGTCGGTGGTTTCGAGCCTTGAGCTGACGGAGGTGGGCTAGAGCTGGCGCGCAGCAAGTGGATCGCTCAAATTACAGGGGTCGTCGTAGGCCTCGTGGTCGCATACGCCGTGTTCTACCTTCTACCCCAGTCATTGGTGCTGTTCGGGCCGTTTGTCGGCATGGGTTCCAAGACGACCGGGAGCTCGACGCTAGCCTCCTTGGAGGATCTACTGGTTCCTGCCCTTGTCCTGGGCGCCCTCTACCCCCTGGCGCGTAGGACCCGCTACGAGGGATTGATTGAAGTCGCAACGGGCATCTTCGTGATCTTCATCTTCTTCTACGTTCTGGGCGGCGGATCCGTGTCCATATCGACGGTTCAAACGGCTTCCACGGGGCTGCTGGTGAACGTCACAACCGAGCTGACGTTTGTGCCCCTGCTCCTGCTTCTTGCCATCCCAGTGTGCGTTTTCATCGCGAAGGGCTTGTATCTCCTCTACTCTCCTTCTCCAGGGCCAGCTTCGAACCACGAAGAGGGTGTCAACTCACGGGGGGGCACACCTGAGTCTCCCACTGACGGTTCGCCCTCGTCACCTCCTCCCTGATTATTGCACCCGGGCATTTCCGTTAGGGGCTCCGCCCGCTGCCGGTGATGCGATCAATACGGAGATACTGCCACGATAGCCTCCGATGTGGAGACCGGTCGGCTCGGCTGCACTCGCTCTTACGCGGTTGGATAGCTTGCCGCCTGGAAGAGGCGGCTCGAGATAACCAGTTTCATCACTTCGGAGGTCCCCTCTCCTATCGTCATGAGCCTCGCGTCCCTCCAATGGCGATGGATGTCCAGGTCGTCGGTGTATCCGTATCCTCCATGAATCTGGATGGCTTGGTCACAGACCATGACGGCCGTCTCCGAGGCGAAGAGCTTGGCCTCGGCCGCCTCTCTACTGTAGTCCAAGCCCATCTGGCGGAGCCATGCTGCGTGATAGGTGAGCCCCCTAGCTGCGGAAATGGATGCGGACATGTCGGCCAGCTTCTCCCTAATCATCTGCTTCTGAGAAAGCGGGGAGCCGAAGGTCACCCTGCTCCTGCTGTACTGGACAGACTTTTCGAGAGCCATCTGGGCGATTCCGACAGAGAGGGCTCCTATGGTTATGCGTCCGCCGTGCAACATCTGCTTGGCGTATTCAAAGCCCTGGCCCTCCTGTCCAACCAGACCCGATGCCGGGATCCTGCAGTCCTCGAAGAACACCTCGGTGAGCGTCGACCCCCTCAAGCCCAGCTTTGGCATGTTCTTGCCGAACCTCAAGCCAGGCACGCCTTTGTCGATGATGAACGCGCAGGGCCCGTCAGCAGACTTTGCGAAGACAAAGTAGACGTCGGCCTTTCCGCCGTTGCTGATGAATATCTTGGAGCCGTTTAGGACAAAGTAGTCCCCATCCTTCTCAGCTCTGGTCTCCAGGGCTCCCGCATCGGAGCCTGAGTGCGGCTCGGTCAGGGTGAAGGCTCCGAGCTTTGAACCGGCGAGCATGGGAGCCAGGTATTCCTCCTTCTGCTTCTCCGAGCCGAACTTCTCAATCCCTCCGCAGGTGGTCCCATGTATGGCCGCCGAAATGGCCGTGCTGCCGCAGCATCCGCCGAGCATCTCCATGGCTGCCACGTAAATCGGGAACGGAAGCCCCAGCCCGCCGTACTGGGAAGGGAAGGCCATTGCGGTGAGGCCCTGGGCGAAGACTTTGCTCAGGTTCTCCTGAGGGAAAGTCCGTTCTTCGTCCACCTTCCTCGCAGAAGGTAGGATCTCCTTCTCTAGGAAGTTGCCGAAGGACTCGAGCAACAAGGAATAGTCGGGCGCAGCGGCTCCATACATCATCTCGACGAGGCGGCGCTGTTCGCTCCTGTAAAGTGTCATTGGACCCCCTGCTTCGCCTGAGGATTAAGGCTTTGTCCGGTTTCCACCGGGATCTCTACTTGCGGTGGGCCTTCCTGATGGCATCGACGGCCGGAGGGTTGTCGAGGGTCGAAAGGTCACCGGTCTCCTCGTCGAGAAGCGCCGTTCTGATCAACCTTCTAACTATCTTGCCGGTGCGCGTCTTTGGAAGATCGGACACAAATAGGACGTCATCGGGTCTGACGATCCTGCCAATCTGGTCGGCAACGTAGTTCTTGATCTCCTCGCGCAGTGAATCGCTGGGAACATGCCCAGCCCTCAGGACAACAACTATGACCAGGGCTTCGCCCTTGATCTCATGAGGGACCCCAACCGCGGCTACCTCCTGCACGGCGGGGAGGCGTTCCAAGAGAGCCTCCACTTCTCCGCTGCCGATCCTGTAACCGGAGACCTTTATGACGTCGTCCACCCTACCATGGATGAACCAGTAGCCATCGTCATCTATCATGGCCCAGTCCCCATGGAACCAGACACCCTCGAACTTCGACCAGTATGTGGAGATGTACCTTTCGGGGTCGCCCCAGATCCCACGGGTCATCCCAGGCCAAGGTTTCCTGACTATCAGGTATCCGTCGGCTCCCCTGACAGGATCCCCTCTTTCGTCCACCACATCTGTGGCCAGGCCCGGAACGGGTCCTCCCACAGTGCTAGGCTTCAGAGAGAGGATGGGCACCGGGCTAAGGAAGGCTCCCCCGACTTCAGTGCCCCCGCTGAGGTTTATTATCGGGGCCTTGGAGCCCCCCGCTTCTTCAAAGAACCAGTTCCATTCGGCAGGGTTGAGGGGCTCACCCGTCGACGCCAGGATCCTGACCCTGCTTATGTCATGGGACCTGGGACCCTCTCTCCCCTGCTTCATCAACACCCTGAGGCCCGTGGGAGAGGTCCCAAAGATTGTCACCCGATGCCTTTCGATGAGGTCCCACCACCTGTCGGATCTGGGGTAGTCGAAGGCACCATCGTATATCAGAGCCGTCCCGCCTGATATCATGCTGCCGTAAAGGCTCCAAGTCTGCCCAGTTATCCATCCGATATCCGCCGGCCAAAACACGACGTCCCCAGGTCCTTCGTCAATGAGATAGGCGGCCTGCTGTCCAGCAAATGCCGTGTAGCCGCCATGGACGTGGACGGTCCCCTTGGGCTTGCCCGTCGTGCCAGAGGTGTAGAGGATGTAAAGCGGGTCTTCGGACTCCATGACCTCAGGCGGACATTTGTCCTCCTGGCCGCCAGCGGCGTCTCGAAGCCAGAAGTCCCTCCTTGGCGTCATGTCGACCTCGTTCCCCGCGTAGCCGGAGACGAGCACTGTAGCTACCCCCTGGCTTGCCGCCAGAGCCGCGTCGGCCTGCCTCTTTAGATCGAGCAGCTTCCCCCTGCGGCGGTACCCGTCGCAGGTGATGAGGGTCTTCGCACCTGAATCGTTGAGCCGTGCCGCCAGAGCCGGCGGGCTGAATCCCGAGAAGACCACGGCATGAAGGGCGCCTATCCTCGAACAGGCCAGGAGAGACGCCAGGGCGTCGGGGATCATGGGCATGTAGATCCCCACGACGTCCCCCGTCCTCACTCCGAAGGACTTCAGGGCGTTGGCCACCTTCGAGGTCCTTCTCGCCATTTCACCGTAGGTTAGCGCGGCCATCTTGCCATCTTCACCCTCCCACAGGAAGGCCCGGGAGTCGCCCCTGCCCTCTTCGATGTTCTTTTCCAGGCAGTTGTAGCTGATGTTGCATGTCCCGCCGACGAACCACCTTGCCCAAGGCGTGCCCTTTGACGTGTCAAGTACCTTGTCGTACCTGCGGAACCACCTGATGCCCAGGTCTCTGTCCACCGCGTCCCAATACCATTCGATGTCCTGAGTCGACCTTTTGATGAGATCTTCGTAATCCGAGATGCCGTTTCCTTTCATGAAGCGGCCGATCCTGCTGCGGGAGATCATCTCCTCCGTCGGGCGGAAGACGATGTCCGATGCGTCCTGCTTCACGATAATTCGTCGCCAGCGAGGAAGTTATAGAGATTAGGCAGAAACCGGCCTTGAATGTTCGCCAGACAAGTGGCGACCATTTCACGCGGTGAGCCCTTCAGGATGGAGACAGAAGTCGAAATACCTTTAAAATCACCAGAGGAGGCGTTTCAAATTCGAATGTTATCCCTCGTCGAAAGAGTCCGGGTTTCCGCGGTGGCGTTTCCTCTGTCGGAGCCAATGTCCTCCTGCTACGCTCCACAAGGTGTCCGGCCTTGAGCGAAGACGTCGCCATCATAGGCGTCGGCTACTCCGGCTTCGCCAAGTCGACCGAGTCGAAGTCCTACAAGGAGCTGATGTTTGAAGCCGCCTCGAAGGCCTATGAAGACTCTGGAGTTGACCCGAGGAGGGAGATTGGAAGTTTCGTCTGTTGCGAAGAGGACCTTTGGGAAGGCACCTCCATCGCCGATGAATATGTCCCTGACCAGATCGGTGCTGCCCTTCGGCCCACCTGTACCGTCACCAACGACGGCCTCGGTGGCCTCGCTACGGCCTTCATGCAGGTGAAGGCGGGCCTCGCGGGAGTCGTTGCGGTTGAGGCTCACAGCAAGCTCTCGGACGTCTTGAGCAAGATGGAAGTCGTCACCTTCGCCCACGACCCTGTCTTCGCGCGCGAGTTCGCCACCGACGCCTTCCTCTTGCCGGGCCTGGAGATGAACAGGTTCCTCTATCAAACAGGGAACGACCGCGAAGCCTGCGCCGACGTTTCGTCCCTTAACAGGGCGAACGCCCTCCTGAACCCGAGGGCCTCATACGGCAGCAACACCACTCCCGGCGAGGTGCTGGCGTCCAAGCCTCTCGCATACCCCCTTAGGGCCCTTGAAGCAAGCTTGCCTGCCGACGGATGTGTGGTCATTGTAGTGGCGTCGGCCGACGCCGCAAAGGCTTCAGGCCGAGTGCCGGTATGGATCAAGGGCATCGGCTGGTCGTCCGGGACGCCATGGGTGCAGTCGATGGACATGGCCCACGCAGTTTACGCCCGCCAAAGCGCGGCCGCGGCCCTGAAGATGGCGGGCTGGGCGAAGCCAAGGGCCGACCTTTACGAGCTGGACGATACCTTCGCGTACAAGGAGCTCCAGCATATTGAGGCCATAGGGCTTTGCAGGGAGGGGACGTCTGGGAGGCTGCTCTCGAAAGGAAGCTTTTCACATGACGGAGACTCTCCGGTCAACGTGTCTGGAGGCTCGCTGGGGGTAGGCCAGCTCATAGAGGCCAACGGCCTTCACAAGGCCCTCGAAGCAGTCCTTCAGCTGCGCGGAGAGGCAGGAAGGATGCAGGTAGATGGCGCGAGGACGGCGCTCGTGCAGAGCTGGAGGGGTCCACCCTCTCCCAGCGGCGCGGTGGCCATCTTGGGGGTCGAATAGTCGTTGCGGAGAAGGGTCGCTGTCGTTGGTGCCGGAATGACCATCTTCAGGAGAAGGCTTCTCGAGACGGGCAAGGAGCTGGCGTTCGAGGCATCTAGGGCCGCTTTGGACTCCGCCGGCGTCGATCTCAAGGACGTTGACAGCGTCGTGATGGGGACGGCCCCCGAGGCCTTCGACGGCGTCCACATGAAGGGAGAGTATCTCTTGGACGGAGCAGGAGGCGTCGGCAGGCCCTACACAAGGGTGTACGTGGGAGGAGGCACGGGCGTCTTCATACCTATCGCCGGATACTGGCATGTTGCCTCCGGCCTTTCGGACGTTTGCCTGGCCGTGGGGGAGGAAAAGATGTCCTCTGTCCACCCGCATCCGCAGGGAGCATTCAACAGCATATTCGATGCCGCCCTCGAAAGGCCACTTGGGGTCAACCTCGTCTGGATCTTCGCCCTTGAGATGCGCCGGTACATGCACAAGTACGGCATCAAGGAGGAGGAGATAGCTGCCGTGGCCGTGAAGAACAAGCGGAACGCCCTGGACCACCCCTGCGCCCAGCTGGGGGCCAGGATCTCGGTCGAGGATGTGATGAAGTCTGAGCCCATGGTATGGCCCGTGAAGAGGCTGGACATCAGTCCCCCTAGCGATGGGGCAGCGGCCGTCGTGCTTGCGTCGGAGGAGGTGGCCCGGAAGCTCACAAAGTCCCCCGTGTGGATAGATGGCGTGGGCTGGAACATTGACAGCACCTATTGGACGGACAGGGAGCTCGCCTACCCACTGTATCTCGAGAACGCGGCCAAGATGGCGTACAGGATGGCGGGCATCGAGAACCCTCGCAAGGAGGTAGACTTCGCGGAGGCCTATGATCCCTTTGACTACAAGGAGCTTCATCACCTCGAAGGGCTGCAGCTCGCCGGAAAGGGCAAGGCGGCTGAGATGACGGCCCAGGGGATCACCCAGAGGAACGGGGAGTTGCCAGTCAACCCCTCCGGCGGCCTCCTGGGAGTCGGAAACCCCATCGCGGCGGCGGGGATGATGAAGATATGTGAGCTCTTCTGGCAGCTCAGAGGGGAGGCTGGGAAGAGGCAGGTCAAAAGAGACGTGAGGACGGGCGTCGCCCAGGCCTGGGGAGACCTGATGCAGTTCAGCTCTGTGGTCGTGATGAGGTCAGGTTGATGGACATGCCAGATAGGAAGCACGAAGGGGTCGAAATCACGTCCGAGGAGTGGAAGGCCCAGAAATACAATATTACACCCTTCAAGGCCCTATTCAAGTTCAGTTGGTCCAACGGGGAGGCCGTGGGAAGGTTCCTCTCGGAGCTTCAGAAGGGGAGGATCATCGGCCGGAGGTGCGCCGAGTGCGGCCGGGTCATGGTTCCGCCCAGGATGTTCTGCGAAGAGGACTTCAGTCCCACTGACGATTGGGTATACGTGAGGGACACCGGGACCATCAAGACCTACTCAGTCTCCTACCTGAATGCCGACGCGAGCCGGGCGAAGGTCCCGACCGTCATCGCCGTCATCGCCATCGATGGGGCTTCTGAGGGAATGGGCTTCCTGCACATCATCCGAGGGACACCCCCTGAGAAGGTCCGCATAGGGATGAAGGTCAGGGCGAAATGGAAACCCAGAGCACGGAGAAAGGGCGCCATCACCGACATCGAGTACTTTGAAGCGGAGGCGACCTGATTTGCCGAGCAACTCCTCATGGAAGGGAGCGATCTCGCTGGAGTACAGGTACACGGCGGGAGTGGCCGGGGAGAGGTTCCTCAATGGGCTGAAGGCGGGAAGGCTCCTCGCCGCACACTGCGACAGATGCGGGGTGACATATCTTCCCCCTCGAATGTACTGCGAGCGATGCCTTTCAGGCCTGAAGAGATGGTCCGAGGTCGACCGTAAGGGATACCTCTACAGCTACACCGTGACGCACCCAGGCCGCAGGCCCGTGGTCGTGGGCCTTGCCAAGTTCAAGGGCATCGAAGGCGGGATACTTGCCCCCATATCGGTCGCCAAGAAGAAGTTGAGGATCGGAACAGCTGTGAAGATATCAATCAAAGGCGGAAAGGTTTCACTATCGCTCTGAACCGGAGAAGGGCGAGAATCCTTGGCCTTGAATTCCCTGGAGCAACACCTGAAAGGACCGCCGTCCACCGGGAGGGATGGGACTGACCTCGACTCAACACCGAGCTAAGTACGGACTCAAGCCGTCATCCTATGCTGCATGCTGATGGCAGCCTTCTGTCCCGTCCCCATCGCCTGAATCACCGTGGCTTCGCCTAGTACTACGTCTCCAGCCGCGTATAGGCCCTTTATGGAGGATTCGTATGCCTCGTTGACCTTAATCAGACCCTCTTCGCCTGCGGTCTCAAGGCCCGGCGTCGTCATCTGGATCAGCGGATTAACCTTATTCCCTATGGCAATCACGACCGTTTCAGCTGCCTTGAGGGACTCGGAGCCAGCCACAGGCTTGGGCCTCCTCCTTCCAGACTCGTCGGGCTCTCCCAGCTCCATACCCTGCAGCTCAACTCCCCTGACCCCACCTCTTTCGTCACCGAGGAACCGCAGAGGGGAAGACAGCATCAGGAACTGGACCCCCTCCTCTTCGGCGTTGAGGACCTCCTCCCCTCTGGCGGGCATCTCAGCCCGCGTCCGCCTGTAGACTACGCACACTTCCTCTGCGCCCATCCTGAGGGCGGTCCTAGCGGAGTCCATGGCCGTGTTCCCCGCGCCTATCACGACGACCTTCCGACCCACCTTGACCGGCGTCCCATAGGTCGGGAAGGCGTACGCCTTGAGGAGGTTGATTCGGGTGAGGAACTCGTTGGAGCTGTATATGTAATTTGAGTCCTCCCCAGGCAGGCCCATGAACTTGGGAGACCCGGCGCCCGTGCCAACGAAAACCGAGTCATAGCCATCGTCGAAGAGGTCCTTCACCTTCATCGTCCTTCCGATGATGACGCCATGCTCGAACTCCACGCCCTGTCTGCGGAGGGCATCCACCTCCTGCTCGACGATCTTCTTGGGCAGCCTGAACTCGGGGATTCCATACACGACTACGCCCCCGGGCTTGTGCAGGGCTTCGAAGACCTTGACTTCATGTCCCTTGGCTGCCATTTCAGCGGCCACGGTCAACCCGGCAGGGCCGCTCCCCACGACGGCCACCCTCTTCCGCCCCTCCTCCCCCGGCCGGATCTCTTTGCCGAGGCCGCTCTTCAGGGCGTAGTCGGCGATGTACCGTTCCACCGCTCCAATGGCGACGGGGCTTCCGACCTTGGCCAAAGTGCACGCCTCTTCGCACAGGGTCTCCTGAGGGCAGACCCTCCCCGATATCGCCGGAATCCTGTTCTTTTCTCGAACGATGTCATAGGCCTTCCCCAGGTCCTTGTCCTTCACCGCCCTCATGAAGAGGGGCACCAGAGCGCCCACGGGACAGGCCGCGATGCATGGCTGTTTGGGGCACATCAGGCATCGGCTGGCCTCATAGGCTGCCTCCTCATCCGTAAGGCCCACGGCCACTTCGTTGAAATCCCGTACTCTGTCCTCTGGGTCTCTCTTCGCCATTCGGACCCGGGGCTGCACCTTCCCCATTTAGGCCACCGCCCTCTCCTTCACGAGCTGGAGCGCCGCTCCCTCCTGTGCCCTATACTGTGAAAGCCTGGCGAGGAGTTCGGCGAAGTCCACCCGGTGAGCGTCGAAGTCGGGCCCGTCTACACAGGCAAACCTGACGGCTCCACCAATTCTGACCCTGCAGCCCCCGCACATCCCCATCCCGCAAAGCATGATGGGGTTAAGGCTGGCGATGGTCTTTGTACCGAAGGGCCGCGTGGTGTCAGCCACCACCTTCATCATAATAGTTGGTCCTACCGCGAAGATCCGGTCCACCGGAGTCCCCGATCCAAGGAGTTCGCGCAGGACGTCGCTTACGAACCCCTTCCTGCCTTCGCTGCCATCATCGGTCGTCACCATGAAGTCGTCTGAGACCGTCTTCATCTTGTCCTTGAAGATGAGCTTGTCGGACGAGCGCGCCCCGATAATGGAGGTCACATGGTTGCCTGCCTCTTTCATCGCCCTCGCAACGGGGTAGGCGGTGGCAATGCCCACTCCTCCGCCCACGATCACCACGTTCCCGTACTTCCCAACCTCCGTGGGGTTACCGAGCGGGCCGGCAAGGTGGAAGAGCTCTTGGCCTTCTCTGAGGAGGCCCAGCTTCGTTGTTGACGCACCTACCTCCAGGAAGACGATGGAGACAGTCCCTCTAACGAGATCCCAGTCAGCGGCCGTCAGCGGAATCCTCTCGCCGGTTTCGTCGCTCATGACCATCATGAACTGACCAGGCCTCACCCTCGCAGCGACCGCCGGATTCTCCACTTCGATAAGTCTAGTGGACTGACCCAGGTCTCGCCAGCTGACGATCCTGTTCAAGGTGAGCCGCATAGTTGGCTACGAGAAATCAGAATAAAAGGATGGCGAATATCGAAATCATTGGTTTCCATACGTCATCTAACAAGAACCACGGAGGAGCGCCCTCTATTACGTTTGTAGGAGGCTCGCTACCTTCATACTTCTTATTAATTCGAATCTGTTTCATATAGTTTATATATTTAGCTATTTACGGTTGAACGGCCACCTGGTTGCCGAAACATCTCCTTCCTGCAGCTGCGCTCATGCCCCCTAACTCGAAGGTTGCGCAAAGACGCACCGAGGCTGAAGCGACCAGATGACAACTCGCCGATTGCAGCAGCTTCCAAGGTCGCCGGCTTGAGGCCTAGCGACATCCGGACGATGGCCTCCAAGCACTCGGACTGCCCGGCCGGCCTCGGTTTGTGAAACACATTTTCCCGAGTCGAAATGCTTAAACTGACAGTTCGACGATTGAATTGACGCTCGAGGCTGAGACAAGTGAAGCCAGTTCCTCGACGCTCGGGCCATCCTTTGGCGGGACAACATTGATGGAGGAAAGCCACCCTAACGAAGGCTCGGCCTCGGGCTGGAAAGCCTACCTCAAGAGCCTGAGGAGGGCGAACGGGGAGGGAGGGCGCTCAGAGCGGATTAACGCTATCGCCTCGGGGCTCATCCTCGACGCTGGCATCATCGTCTCCATTGCAGATCTCGTCTTTATCCAGAGGATGTCGTACCACTTCGACTTGGTTACGGTCGCCGGCCTGGCGTTCCTCTCGGCTGGCCTAGGCCTCCGAGTGCTGGCCACTAGGACCCTCGGAAGGTACTTTTCGCCGGCCGTGAGGGTCCTGCCGGAACACCGCCTAGTCAAGTCGGGCGTCTACAGGCTCGTCAGGAACCCAATCTATTTGGGCACACTACTGGCCTTCTTCTCGGTCCCCCTCCTGTTTCACAGCCTGTTCGGTCTCCTCGTGATGGCCCTCAAGGTCCCCTTCACCGTATATAGGATCAGGGTGGAGGAGAGGGCACTCTTGGCGAAGTTCGGCGACGAATTCAGGGAGTACATGAAGACGAGCAAGAGGCTTATCCCATACGTCTACTAGGCCCTGGCGCAGCCAGCCCGAGCGCCACTATGAGTAGAGCAGATCGAAAGACGGGAACACCAACCGTGAAATTGCGGAAAATCAGAAGATACGTCGAAAAGGCTACACCCCAGACGAAAAGGACCCCAGCATCGCACAAGCCTATTGCGATGATATTGCCATGAGTTTCTTGCAGGACGCAGGGCGCTGCAGTTCAATCGCCGGTGCCCTATCAGGGCGATTACTTTCACCTGAGCCTCCTGCGATATGCTTATCACGGAATCCATAGGAATGCGACGCCGTTGGCTTCGACCGGAGTCCTCGCTCTAGATACGCTCCTTGGAAGCGAAGGATATCCAGAGAAGTCGGCGGTTCTAATCACCGGCGCTCCAGGAATCGGGAAACAAGCCCTCGGCTACTCGTTCATTCAATCGGGGCTGCAGCAGGGAGACTTCTGTCTCTATGTGACGCGTCTGAATTCACGCGAGGTCATGAGGGATGCGAGAGGATTTGGGTTTGACTTTGGGAATAAGTTCCCCTTCTGGATTTCGGCAGATGGAGGGGAGCTGAAGTATGACTACCGTGACCTGACGGGACTGTCGTACAACATCAAGGAGGTGCTGAAAAGGAACAGCGAAAGGCGGATCAGAGTCTTCGCCGACGTCTTCTCGCCCTTGCTCATGCTGAACCCTCCGGATGTCATATACAAGTTTCTCACTCAGCTTCTCGCCGACGCAAAACAGTACGACACGGTGATTGTCGCGACTCTCGAAGATGGGATGCACGAGCTGCAGGTGATGACGGCGATGCAGTCCCTCTTCGACGGTGTCATCGAGCTCAAGATCTACCATGAGGGAGGGCTGACCTACGTACCCATACTCACAGTCCAGAAGATGCTGGGGATGCCCCCGCAGCCCGGATACTTCCGGTTCTCGTTCTCTCAGAATGCCTTGGAGGTGGCAGCCTATGCTAAGCGCGGTTGATTTCCTCCTTTACTTGTTCCCACTGATCGCCGCTGTCGTATACGGCTACTCGGCATACACCGCGATAGCGATATCGCGCACCCTGTCCAACAGGGTCTATCGCAACCAAGCCCTAGGTATGGCTGCGATTGGAATAATCTTGGTGATCCTCGCCGCCTGGATAACCTTCGGCCCCCCAACCTCCCAACACCTCACCGGCATCGTCTACTTCCTCCAGTTCCTGGGGACCTGGATGGCGGTCGCGCTCGGGTTCTACTACTATATAGACGCCTCCATAATGGCCGCTAGGGTGACCGACCCACTCTTCCGCGACACCCTTCACTGGACACGATTGAGGCTGGTGCTCTGGGCTTGCGACATCGCCATCGCCGGCATATTCTCGATAACCGGAGCCGTAGGCAGCTTCAGCTACGGCAACGGGCCGCCCATAATTGTCGACTGGATAGGCGTCCCCTTCTACATAGCGGTCTTCTCCGGGGCGGTGGCCCTCCCCATCGCCGCCAAGAGGTCTAAGGATGGGGTGCTCAGGAGGCAGCTGAGCTGGTTCGTGGCGTGCCCGATACTTTCCATATTGGCCTTCTATGTCGGCGGCCTCGTAGGGATTCTGACGAGCGCGTTCATCGGCGACTTGGCCGGAGTTGTCATGTATACGGCCGCCGCGTACTTCCTCTACAAGAGCGTTATCTCCCTCGTACCCGTGTACGAGTTCAAGGAGGGCCTGGGAAAAAGCGGCTAGTTTGTCGCCTCTCTTTCTGTAGTCGGCCACGGCGTTCACCATCCATGCTTCCTCCTCAGGCACATGAGACTCCGTCGAGTCAAGCGACAGGAATGTGAACCTGCGGTTCAGGTTACACCCGGGGACTTGGAATGACACAGTCACACAGATCAAACATGAGTCCCAACGTTGGATTGGTTAAGATCCCCAGCTCGAACGGTTCGCCCAACAAGCGGTAGCGTGCCTTGCCAATTAGGCTGTGCTGCAGTTTTGTGCGAACAAAGCCAGGGTGGCGCATTTAGGCCGATTGTTCGGTCTTCAGTGCATGACAGCAATGGCATCTTGCGCACATTCCGAATAACAGGGACTGGGATCAGATTATAGGGACCAGGGCGGACTCAGCATCAAGTCGGTATTGAGCTGGCGCGGATTTGGATTCTCGACTTGCGAGGAACAGGTCTTTGACGAGGCTTAGACCATGCCTCGCAAAGGATATAGCGCCCCTGTCGATATGGCAGCGCGAACATGGTAATCGCCTGCAAGCTCTTTCGCCTTGGCATGCCGCTCACCCTTGACGGCGCCTTTCAGAAGCTGGAGGGGTTCAGGGTCGAGAGGGAGGACGAGGAGACCAAGCTCTCTCTTGTCACAGAGGTGCGCGACCTTCGATACGAAGAGGGGACGCTGAGGGGAAGGATCCTCAAGGACATGGTGATAAGGATCAACCAGCGAGACGAGTGGAGGCCGGCCCTTCGCACCATGGTCGCTCCGTTCTTCTTCAGGGAGGTGGGAGGCGCCGTTCATCTCCTTATATTCGAGAAGAAGCCAAGGGCGAACGAGCTCGCGAATGATTTCAGCCGGATACTCTTCCTCAGGCCTGCGTCCGTGGTAGAGGACAGGATCACCCCCGAGGTGATGGAGAAGTACTATGAGTCGAGCTTCGAGGACGCTCGGGTGGTCTACTTCGACCAGGTGGACATACCCAACATCACCAAGCTGGCGCTCTATGGCTCGGCGCTGTCCGATACCAATACGTACAGGGATTATCTGACACACGGCAGGCTCTGGTATGTGGTGGTGGCCTCCAAGAGCAGGAGGTTCATAGTTGGCCTTACGAGGAACTGCGTCGTTTCTGTCTTCACCCAGGTGGATTCGAGCGAAGTGGTCTCCTTCGTCTTCGAGGAGGTGGCACCGCTTGCCGCTGAATCGCGTTGAGCGAGCTCGGAGATCGAAGCCCCCTTGCCCCTGAGGCTCGTCTCCGGTGAGCCCGCCCTCTTCGTCGAAGGCGACAGGGGCGTGCTGGCCATATCTGATCTCCATCTCGGTTATGAAAGGGCCCTCGAGGCGAAGGGGGTTCATGTGCCCGAGCAGACCAAGGAGATGACCAGAAGGGTCTTGGCCCTTCGCGAGGTCACGGGGGCGAAAAGGCTGGTCATCTTGGGGGACATCAAGCATGACATCGTGGGCTCTTCTTTTTACACCGCCATATCCGTGGGCTCCTTTTTCAGGGAGATAGGACCGTCATTCGAGGAGGTGCTTGTCGTCCCGGGTAACCACGATGGGGGCC
The DNA here is from genome assembly GCA_964475215.1 of uncultured Nitrososphaerales archaeon. GTDB lineage: Archaea > Thermoproteota > Nitrososphaeria > Conexivisphaerales > DTJL01 > DATKKG01. The sequence goes on along the minus strand of CAYYVT010000172.1, from coordinate 17,737 downwards.
TTTCCCCCCTCCTTCCGCCGAGCGTTCGCCTTTCGGGGCCCGGCGGGCTCGCGTTGGAGACTTCGGATGGAAAGGTGGGCTTCTTCCATGGCCACGCTCATCCCTCGAAGGCTGTATCCAATGCAAAGGTCCTCGTGTCGGGACACCACCATCTCATCCTTGGAGGCCAGGGTGGTAGGCAGGGGATATGGGTGCGCGTAACCTTTGACCCTCCTGGTCATGAAAGGACCTTGATCGTTATGCCGGCTTTCAACACCCTCTTGACCGGCGTCCCCGCTTCCGAGTTCAACCCAGATCGCTGGAAGCCCATCCTGAGCGAATTATTGCCGGGTGACTACCGCGCCGAGGCCTTCCTCATGAACGGATCAAAGCTTGGGAGCTTGACGGATTTGGCGGGACGTCTCCTCGTGGACAATGACTGAGGCGAACCTCCCCGCAGCAAAGTACAGAACGGATATTAGCCCACCGGTTCAACGTAGAGGAGAGACCCCTTCACATGGAGACTCCCTCCCTAGGCGGCCGAGCAAGGTCGACGAGGCTTGCCAGACTGGTCGCCCTGGTCGCCTTGTCCTCGTTCCTTCTACTCGCCGCATTCGGGGTCGTCCCCGCCGCATCACAAGGGCCTTCCAGCTATGTGTTGATACTTAGAGGGCCACAGGGCTCGAAGACCTACGACCAATCTGTCGCCACCTTTCGTAGTCTGGCCGAATCGGGGCTGACCGTCTCCGTTCTTCGATACTTCAGCGGGCTGGGCGTCGGCGGCGTCTTCTCGTCATCCGATCAGGTCGCTTCACGAATCGAAGGCCTTCTTCACCCCCTTCTCCTCCTGAGGTCAGATCCGGTTTCACTGGGGACGGACTCCCTTTCCTCCGGTGAAGTGGTCAACGGGTTTGACTACTTTGCAGGGGGGAACGTCACCGGTGCAGGGGTCAAGGTCGCCGTGATCGATACGGGAGTCGACTACGATCACCCTGCCCTGGGTGGGGCCTTCGGTGTCAAGGTGGTCGGAGGATACAACTTCGTCGACGACGACACGAATATCACTGATGACGACGGCCATGGTACGGCCGTTAGCGGAATAATCGCGGGCAACTCGAGCACATTCAAGGGAGTCGCCCCCGGTGCCGAGCTATTGGTGTACAAGGTCTTCAGCCAGGGGGAGACGTCGACGGACCTGATCGTCGAGGCGCTCGACCAGGCCGTCAGGGACGGCGCAAAGGTGGTGAACCTTAGCCTGGGAGGGGGGTTCGCCTCCGAGGACCTGGAAACCGTCGGCCAGCTGCTCTACTCCCAGGGCATCGAATTGGTGGCGGCGATAGGCAACGACGGGCCCGACCCAGCGAGCGTAGAGGCACCCGGCGACCTCGGGCCTTACTATGGAGTGGGCGCCTCGGTGAGCCTTGCCACCACCGACCCTCAGGCGGAGATGTCCATTGATGGGACCGTATTGCTCTCGACGATGGCCGTGAACGACACTCCGGTTTCCAATGGCGTGATCACGGCACCCACCACCTTCATCGAAAACGGCCGGCCTTCCCAGGTCCAAGGCCTGAACCTCACCGGCCGGATAGCGGTCTCCCTCAGGGACCACCTTACCTATTTCTCGACCATGGAGGAGGACGCCGCCGATGCCGGTGCCCTCGCCCTTGTCGTGGTCAACGATTCCCCCTACAGCTTCACCGAGAACGGCACCACTGGCGGCCCCGCCCTTGCCTCTAACAATACCGCATACATGCCCAGGATCTCCGTCGTGGCGATTTCAGGCGAGGAGGGATCTTCCATAGCCTCGTCCTCCGGCGATGGCACGAACGTCTCTATTGCGGTCTTTAGGCCCACGACGATCCTCTACCCAGCCTTCTATTCCTCCCTCGGCTTTGCAGACGACTTCAGCATCAAGCCCGAAGTCCTGGCGCCCGGCGACAACGTCGTCGCGCCTCTGATTGGATCGACGGGCTATGTGGAGGTGTCAGGCACCAGCTTCTCGGCACCGCAGGTGGCCGGGACGCTTGCCCTGATTGCCCAGCTCCACCCGAACATAACTTCAGAGGAGGCGTTCTCCATGGTCACCCTCGGAGCGACCGTAGCAGGCGGCTACTTTGGCGCCTTTCCTGAATCCGTTCAGGGCGCAGGGGTTCTCAACATCACCAAGACGCTGAGCCTTCCCTTCGCCCTTTACCTCCACTACATGATGCTGTTTCCATCGGCCACTCATTCCTACAGCCAGGTCGTCGAGTTGCAGCCATTTGGTGGAGGGGGGCCTTCTCTTTCGTATTCCGGCCCCTACCCGTTGTCTCTCTCAGCCAACGGCACCTCTTCGTTTTCGGTTACCGCGGGGCCTTCCTCCTCCGCCGATGAAGCCGAAGATCGGATTCAGATAGCGTGGGGGGGCATCAGTTATTCCCTGCCCGTCCGGATCGTCCCGGGCGACCTCTGGCTAGGGTATGATACTGCCACTGATCAGCTCTACTCTACCTACAACGGCTCCGCGGACGCCGCGGTGACTGTGGAGCTCCCGGATGGTTCCCTGCTTCAGGGAACACTTTCCGCCTCTCACAACTACTCCTTCCTGCCCGTCCTTACTGGCGTCTACAGGGTGACCGTCTCCGCAACGGGGTCCAACGCCAGCCAGGTCGGCCATATGGAGCTGATCTCCTACGCAGGTCCCCAGCTGGCGCCCTCCATTCCCTCGGACACCTTTCCGGACTTCGTTCCACTCGGGGTGGTCGCATTCTCTGCATTCGTCGCCCTCCTGGCCGCTGCGCTCTACTTCCTTGGATCCCTCGGTTTCAGAAGCGAAGGGCCACCGTCGGCTCCCTGGCCCTGACGGCCGCCAGCCTCTTCGCCATCTCGCTCCGAAGTTCCTCGATGCTGGAGAACCGCCTCACCACCCGACCGTCTCTGATCAGTGGGGTGAGCAGAGAGACCTCGCCCTTGGCCGGGCGCTCCCCACGTCTCACCAGGGTGTCCTTCATGGTCGAAGGGTTCCTCAGGACGTCCTTTGCGCCCGACAGGTCCCCCCTCTTTGCCCTGGGAACGGGCTTCCCTTCCTTTCGCTCGATTTCAACCAGCTTCATGTTGAAGTCTATGGTGGGCGCGCAGGCGACGCTCGTCCCCACACCGAATCCGTCGACCACATCTCTCAGCTCGGTCACCTCCCTTTCGTCGATGCCGCCTGATACGAATATCTTCACGCTCCTCCCGCCTCTTATGTTGAGCTCCCATCGAACCTCTTCTATGATCTTGCGCCACTCTCCCCGCCTCGTAGACGGGGTGTCCAGGCGGATCCCGGAGAGCCTCTTCCCCAGCGTCTCCAACGCCAGGATGGCCTCCGTCTTTTCGTCGAAGAGGGTGTCCGTCAGGGCCGTCCTCGGGGCGTCAGCCGGCAGGGCTTCGTCGAAGGCCTTCCAGGCCTCCTGCTGGCTGTCGAAACACAGGATGAACGAATGAGGCATGGTCCCCGAGGCCTTGATCCCGAGGAGCCTCGCGCCGATGGTGTTGGATACGCCGTCGAAACCCGCGAGGTAGGCAGCGCGCTCGATCAAGGGGGCGAGCGAAGGGTGCGCCCGCCTGGTCCCGAAACTCAAGAGGCTTCTGTCCCCTGCCAGGATCTTGATCCTGGCGGCCTTGGTCGAGAAACCGCTGCTGCTGCAGAGGAAGCCCAGGATGGGAGTTTCGAACCTGGCAAAGTACCTGTATCTCCCCCTTATGCGAAGGACGGGTTCGTAGGCAGCCGTAGCCCTGGAGGTGACGAAGACTTCGCCCTCCTCCATGGCGTCTACGTCCACGGGCAGCCCCTCCAACAGCTTGGCAACTTCGTAGATTCCCGTGACCACTCCCCACTCGCTATCATATGGCACGTGGCGGGTGTACACCTCCATAGTCACCATTGGGTTCAACTCCTTCATCTTCAGGGCCTTCTCCGTGTTCAGGAAGTAGAAGTCAGTGACCGCCCCACCCTTGACTTCTTCGTCCTTAGCCACCCAGAATATCCTGTCAGAGAGGTCGTTCAATCCTGATCTTCAACTCCACCCAGCTTGGCTATGAGACTTCTCTCTCGGCTTCTTTAAGTCTTATCTTGTCGACGTCCAAAGGTTTATGATGAACGCCCGATGACGATTCGTCCATGCTGCTCTCACCCCTTCGAGAGGTCGACCTGCAGACAAAGTACGAAGGGGTCAAGCGGTTCATCGCAGGCGAGCTGGCCGGAGCTGGGGCCAAGGGGCTTGTGCTCGGCCTTAGCGGCGGCCTCGACTCCTCCATCGCCCTGAAGGCCTGCGTGGACTCGGTGGGGGTTGGCGCGGTGATAGGGCTCCTCCTCCCGGAAGAAGGGATCACGCCTGAGGTCGACGTCGGGGATGCCTCTTCTCTTGCATCTGGATTGGGCGTCGAGACCCAGAAGATCGACATCCGCCCCTTCCTCAGGGCCTATTCCTTCCTCCCCCGGGACAGGCTCGCCATGGGGAACCTGAAGGCCAGGATCAGGATGTCCGTGCTGTACTACTTCGCCAACACCCAGTCGAGGCTCGTCGTGGGGACCGGGGACAGGAGCGAGATACTCCTGGGCTACTACACGAAGTTCGGGGATGGAGGCGTCGACATGCTCCCCCTGGGCGGCATCTACAAGACCGAGCTTCGAGTCCTGGGTCGCCACCTTGGCATACCTTCTTCGATCCTCGGCAAGCTCAGCAGCCCAAGGCTTTGGGAGGGGCAGACCGCTGAGGGGGAGCTGGGCCTTTCATATGAAGTGGCCGACAAGATTCTGGTCGCCCTCACGGAGGAGAAGCTGACGGCCCCTCAGGTGAAGGAAAGGCTGGGCCTTGGGAATGAAGTGGACGCGGTCGTGCGGAGGATGGCCACCTCCTCTCACAAGCGAGAAATGCCACACATATGCCCGTAGTGTTGGTAAAATGGTAAAGAGGCCGAAGAAACATTAAAATAATGCTCTACGCTTTGGCTGTGTGGGCCTATAGGACAGAGGGATTCATTTCATGCCACTTCCAGAAGATGACCCAGCTGCACGGATAGTTCGAGCCATCATCCAAGTCGGCCCCGGGAACTATTCGCTGCTTTCTCGGCTGACGGGGATTCCGCCGGAGACAGTTCGATACAAGATAAAGAACCAGCTGTACCGGCGAGGTGTAGCCATCCACGCCCTCATCGACGCAGAGAAGTTCGACCTGCAGAGGTTTATAGTGATGCTGAGCTTCAGTGACAGCTACCAATCGATTTCAAAGTACGTCCTCCAGTCCCTTCACGAACTGGCCTACCTCACATATTACTCGGGCCAGTTGATGTCCAAGGATTACTACTGCCTCTTCCAGACGCCGCGGCAGTACAAGGGGCAGATGGTGGAGTTCCTGGACGAAATGGTCAACATGGGCATCTTGACGAGCTACTCCCTTAAGCCCATTGTCTGGGTGAACTACCTTTCCCTTAGGCCGGAGTACTACGACTTTCAGGAGGGACGCTGGGACATCGATTGGCAGGCGCTTGGCCCCGGCCCCGAAGTACCAAGGCTCCCTGTTCCACCCGAATACACTAGGAACGAGTACGACAAAATGGACATTCTGTTGGCCAAGGAGCTCGCCATAAACTCGCTCAGCACCGTCGCCGAGATGTCAAAGAAGCTCAACATCAACGTGAAGACCCTGCAGTACCACTACAATAGCCATGTTCTTGGGCGCAAGATGATCACGAAGTACATCGTCAGGTGGATGGGAGACCTCGAAAGCATAAAGAAGCATAGGATTATCTACGGGAGGATATTCGCCAAGGACCTGAGCGGCAACCAGCTGCAGGAGATTAGGAAGGCCTTCTATTCGGTCCCCTTCACGTGGTCCGAGGCATCGGCCGGCAACCGTGACCTCTACATGGTTGAGTTGGCGGTACCTGTGGAGCATTATCTTTACGTTCAGTACTACCTCAACAACGCCCTTGGAGAGCTGGCGGAGCGCCTCGACTTCAAGATAATCGACGTCGGAAACTCGCTCGCCTTCACGATCCCCCACTCGCTCTACGACAGCGTAGCGGGTGCTTGGTCCTTCCCGTTGGACGAGAACGTCAAGAAGCTGCAGAGCTTGAGGGAAGCCCTCAAGCATGAGCCCGCATAGCGCTCGACCGCCATAACAGGTTTTATAGGATGAGCTGCGCCACCGAGCGCCAAGCCTCACTTATAAGCCCGGCGTACTGCAAGACTGAAAAAGCTGCCGTGGCCACCACGTAGAGCAGGAGTTGGAGGAGGAGGGACCTCTCCAGCCTCATCCCGTAGGTGCTGGACATATAGGTCGCGCCCAGGACAAGGGCTAGGCCCTGCACGACGATGGCAAGGAGGAGGTAGAACAGGCCCAGGCCACCCCCAACCATTGACCCAAACATGGTGGTGGCGGCGGGGAAGATCAGGTAGGGGAGATATGCCACTCCTGAGCCAAGCAGCCCGGCGGCACTGGCTCCCCTCCTCGAAACAAGGTAGGAGGCGCCAAGGCAAAACAACAGAAAGGCGACCATGCTGATGGGGAAGAGGGAGACGTCCACCCAGTCGGGGAAGACCGAGACGCCAAACTGCATGAGTATCAGTGCCTGCCCTCCCGTATACGAGAGGCCTCCCCCTAAGGCGGCCACCGCGACCCAGACAAATGCCGCCAATGGCAGGGAACCCTCAAGGCGGACGAAGGCCCATCCAGGGAGGATCCTGAGGGCCCTTGAGGGCCTCTGGTGCGGTATTCCCTCCTTGTCTGCAAAGGACTCAAAGAGCTTCTGTCCTTCTCTGCTGAGCATGTACCTTCGGGATGGGTCCTGGGTGACTAGACCCCTGAGGACGTCAAGGTGATAATAGAGGGTGCCCACGGGGAGCCCCGTATCCGCCCTGAGCTCGGAGAAGCCCATGGTCGGATGGGTCCCGAGGAGCTCGACGATCCGTCGGCGAGCAGGGTGGTCGAGGGCCCTATATTCGTCGCTCGGGACTCGCTCTCTGGGCACGAGTACGGGTCAGCCGGACGAAGATATAATAGTTCCCAGGCCGTTTCACAGGGATTTCATGTGTATAGGCCGTCTCATCATGCCAACTTGCTAAAACTCTAAACGCCCGTCCTCGCCCTCCCCGGAAGTTTACTCGTTAGCTAAAACTCTGGTGGGCTGAGCTTGCCGACCATCGCTCGCGCTTTAGGTGTTCTTGCCAAAACGCTAATCGCTCCGCCAAGGGACTCGTCTAATGCCAAGCTTTCTATATACTGCCGACTAAAAAGTTATAAGCACAGAAATTGCTTGGGGGTACTGGTAGAACGATGTTGGCGAACGCTTCCGGAAGTTCCGCGTATGCACTGCAGGAGCCACAGAAGGGGGCTCAGATCTTTGAGATGTATATCACCATAAGGAACATTCCGGGGGCGATAAGCCGCATTACAACTCTACTAGCAGAAAACGGGGTCAACCTCCTGAAGGGCCAGTTCTTCATGGAGGCCGAGAAGGGCTACTTCGCCGTCTTCGTAGCCTGCTCCTCCAGTGCCTTGGTCGATGAGGTCAGCTCCAAGATCAAGGCCCTGGAGGACGTCCTCGAAATGAAGCATGAGAACAGCTACATGGAGGTCTTCAGGTACCCGCTTTCTGCGGGGAGCCAGAGATCCCTGGTCTTCTCAGCGAACGCCGTCTACTCCTCCTACACCACCCTTGAGAAGGTCTTGGGACTCGGCCCCACCCGAGTGATAGTGTACAACTCCGGCTACCAGCTGGGCTACGAATTGGCGACCTTCCTGAGGAAGACCACAGGGGTCAGCTCCATGAGTGAATCCGTGGAACTGCTGGTGAAGGCCTTCAAGACATCTGGGCTGGGGGACGTAAGCATCTCACACCTCAAAGAGGCCCCCTTCGAAGCCGAGGCTACGGTCAAGGACTTCCTCGTCCAAGACAACCCCGCCGTTCCATCCACCCCCGTCCTCTGCGATCTCGCCAAGGGGATTGTTGCGGGGGCCCTTGCATTCATCTCGGGGACACCGGTCATGTCGGAGGAACACAGCTGCCAGCTCACGGGCTCCGACGGCCACACCTATTGGATTAGAGAAGCAAATCAGCATCCTCACCCTATCTAAAAAAGTAAACAATATGGCGGAAAGGCTGATGATTTCTTGCAGGTCGAGCCCGGGCTTTACCAAAAAAGAAAAATTTAATTACAAGTACACATGATAGAGACCCGGTGGAACGTTAATTGGAGAAGAATGAGAAGATGCTGGCCCTTGCCGTAGCAGGATCCGCGGTGGCCGCCGTCGCGGTTGCCGCAGCCCTTGGCGTACCGATCGGGAAGGTCCTTCAGGACGCCGTCGGCGGCGTGCTGAGCATCGGTTAAGCATAGGGGAAACTAGCTCTTCTGGACTCCCTTCTTTTTCCGAGGGAGTCCTATGCAGGCCGCAGGGACGCCCTCTTCTAATGTCGTATAGGTTGTGAAAGGGGGCTATCTGCTCGGCTAGATATTGCTCCGATCTCGTTGCCTGCTCCCGCTGGATGAAGGCGAATCAAAAAAGAAAGGAATGGATGGAGGAGCTTCAGAACTGAAGCTTCGGCTCCACCATTCTCTTTCGTGCGAACAGTGTCAGTGCCGCGGCGCCAGCGACGACTACGGCCGAGGCAACCATGAAGTATAGCCCCGGAAGTGCCGACGCGATTGGTGTGGCGGTGGGTGCCATTGAAGCGATGTCCGAGCCGATGCCCAGGATTGGGTCATGGACGATGGTGGATCCCTGGGGGTAGTTGAGCTCAACGAAGTGGACGGCGTTGGTGTTGTTCTGGTACGCCACTACGTTGACGGTCTGGCCGTTCACCGTGGCCGTGCTGCCCCATGTGAAGTATGCGTAGGCCGTCTTGCTGTAGGTTATCGAAGCGGTCTGGTTGTCGGTCTTGGTGGCCACCGCGTTTCCGGAGATTCCGCCGAAGACCGTAACGAACGCCAACCTGCTGGTGCTAGTTGTCCATGGGAAGTTGTCGAAGATGAAGTTTAGCTTGACCTCGGACGGGGACACCGGGACCCCATTGCTCAGGGTCACGCCGGTGTTGTAGAGCTCGGCCACGATTTCAAAGGTGGCTCCCTTGTACGTCGAGCTGAGGGTGATGTTGTATCCGGAATACCCGGATGAGGACGTGATCTGGGACTCCGTCAAAGTCCAAGTCAGGGTGCTCAGGTTGATGACCTGAAGGGCTGTATCGTTGCCAGGCGTGTAGATGCCGTTGCTGTCGTTGTCCATGTATTCGACCAGGCCCCTCGCTTGTAGGAGTCCGGCCACCCAGTCGACGGTCTTGGTGGTGTAGTCGACGTCAGGATCTACAGTGGCGTTAAGTTGCGCCGTCAGAATGGTGGGGAATCCGTTGCCCGTGTACCCGTTGGGTTTGACTTGCAAGAAGAAGACTGACTTGCTGTTGTTGGTTTCGGTGGATTGGATGGTGGCGAAGCCGGTGCTGAACAGCGAGCCCCCGCTGAGGAAGGAGTACTTGTCCATGTAGTTCTTGAGCTCCTGAAGGCGCTGCGCTACCGATGTCTGGGACTTTGCGTAGGCTGTGGTTCCGAAGGCCGCGAATGCTGACACTGATATGAGGGCGACGATCATCATCGCCGCCGTTGCGCGTTTGAGGTCCGTTTTCCTTTACCTCCTTGGTGGTGCCGTCTTTAGGGGGGTATTTAACGCGGGTCGCTCTAGAGCGCCACTAGAACTCCCCATCTCCAAGTTCTACTGCCCTAGAACTATGCGAGACGGGCAGCCTCCAACCCCCGCCGCCATCCTTTAATCCACCCCGTTGCGAAGGAGGGGACCGTCGGAATGCTCCTTTCGGATGTCGAGATCGAAAAGAGGGTGGCCGGAGGCCTGCTGGGGGTCGAACCCTTCGATAGGGCCTCCCTGACGCCCAACGGCCTTGACCTGAGGGTGGGCGGGGAGGCCGTCTTCGTGGTGCCGGGGCCCGAATACTCTACTAGGAGGGTGGAGTTCGACGACCGGCTCGAAATCCCATCGGGAAGTGTGGTCCTCCTCCTGACGCTCGAGAGGCTCAGGCTCCCCCTTGATCTGGTGGCCCACGTAAACCTCCGCAGCACATACGCGCGCCTGGGCTTCCTGATTCCGGGCACGGTGGTGGACGCAGGCTACGAAGGAAGGCTGACCCTTCAGGTTCACTCACCGCCCTACCCAGCCACTCTCAAGAAGGGAGAGAGGTTCTGGCATGTCCTCTTCCATGAATCCCATCCAGCCTCGAAGGGCTACGGCGGTCGATACCAAAGCAGCTCGGGCATCGTCGAGGGGATCCCGGAGAGGCCCTGAGCCTGCTTCCGGCTCGGGCGGCCGAGGACAAAAAACTCCCGAGGCTTCTCACTGGGCTTCCTTGAGGGTGAACACGAACCGGGCGCCCTGGAACTCCTCTTCACCCACCCGCTTCCAGTCCACCGCGTACTTCTTGGATTCCCTAGAGCCGATTACCTCAACCGTCTTTGGAAGCTTCTCCCAGAGGACCTCGACCTTCGAGGGGTCCCTCGTAGAAAGGAGCGACCGCCTTCTCTTCATCAGGTATTTTATGGCCACCTTCTGGTAGTCATAGCCTTCCACTTCGATCCTCTCAGCGCCGGTATCTATCGTGAATTGCCGCTTGACCAAAGACCGCTCTCCAGCTCGGTAGGCGTATCTCAAGTTCTCGTTAAAAGACTTTTGCCGTTACTTGGGTTGACCTGCATAGAGCCGCCTGACGTCGCGGGCCCTCCGGCGAGTCGCCTCCGGCAGGCTACGGCTCCTCAAGGCGAGGGCGCAGAATGTGAAGTACTCCTCCTCAGTGATGTGAGCTTGCTTTGACAGCACCTCCAGGGCAGAGGCGGGAGTCCTAGCAGCTTCGCTTTCGAGGATGAGCCGCACAGACTCGAAGAGCTCCCAGGGGTAGATGATCCAGGCGTCGGTTTCGATGGCGAAGTAGTCGGGCCGGAGCTTGGACCAGGGCTTGAAGTGCACTGTGGCGGTGCGCACGTCCGTGGCTCCGTCTTTCACTATTAGGTCGACCATCGCCTTCAGCGAATCTCCCTGGTCAGAAACGTCGTCCACCACAAGGACCTTCCTACCAGATACGTCCCCCCTCGAAATCCCTCTGATTCTGATTGAGCCAGTCGTGTTGATCCCGCGGTAGCGTTCGACGGCCGGCACGACGTATGGGATCTTGACTCCGCCCGCCACATAGAAGTCCTGCAAGCACCTCAGGACGAATAGGCCGCCTCTGCCGACGCCTACGTTGACATCGGGTGACCACTTGCTCGCCTCGATCGACCTGAATAGTTTCAGTGATGCGTCTCGTATCTCGTCGTATGACGGCCTGATGAACTTCACGGGAACCTCCATCTCCAGGGGGCCATTCCTACAAAAGGCTACCGTCGTACATCGGGCGCAACCGGTAAACGATGAAACTTACGCCAAGGATATAGCCTCCCCTCATAAGTACGTCCTGAGACGCGTGTTGAGGGCATCGGACCTCTATCGTAGGATGGCCGAATTGTCCGCCAAGGGGGAATGCTTCGCCACTATCACCATCATCGGAAGCAAGGGGTCAAGCCCGAGAGGACTTGGCGCCAAGATGATCGTCCAGGAGGATGGCTCCCGTTTGGGCACCATTGGAGGCGACTGTCTCGAGAACGACGCCGTCGACATGGCCCTGCAGATGCTCGCCAAGGAGAAGGAGAGAAGGCCCGGCGAAAGAAGCAGGCCCGAGTCCGTGGTCGCCGTCAAGTCGATGCTCCTTGAGGAGCAGGAAGTCGGTGGAGTGGGAATGCTCTGCGGCGGCAAGGTGGATGTACTAGTGGAGATCATCAGACCTGAGCTCAAGGTGGTGGTCCTCGGCTCTGGAGCCGTGGCGACGAGCATAGTTGAGCTAGCCCACTTCCTTGAGATGAACACGGTCCTGGTTGACCCCATACCGCCTTCGATCCAGCTTCCAACCTCCAGCGTCTTCCTCAAGGCTCGACACGAGGAAGGCCTCGGGGAGCTCAGGGTGGACGATCTCACGGCGATCGTGATAGTCACCCGGCACAAGAACGACGTCCCAGCGCTGACAGCGGCGCTGAAGACGAGTGCGGGCTACATCGGGATGATTGGAAGCAAGCACAGAGTTCAGACAATTTTCGGGAGGGTGGCCAAGGAGGCGGGAGTCCAGGCAGGTTCTATCCCTTCGAGGGTTCACGCGCCTGTCGGTCTCGACATTGGGGCGTCGACACCCCAGGAGATCGCGGTGAGCGTTCTGGCCGAGGTCCTCGCGTATTTCAGGGAGGGAACAAGTCAGCCCCTCGCGCTGTTCGAGCCACAACGACGGGCCGCATCTGTCGGATTGCACTGAATCCTCCTTCTGATCGGTCATCGGTCGGAACCTTCGGGCCCGCCTGTGCCCAAAGTTAAAAGATGCCTCCGGACCACCGTCATTCCGGATTGTCGGCCACGGTAGTCGTGGGCCTCCAGTGGGGGGACGAGGGAAAGGGGAAGATCATAGACAGCCTTTGCGAAGGCTTCGACGCCGTCGCGAGGTTCAACGGCGGGTCCAACGCCGGCCACACGGTGGTTGTGGGTGGCAACAAGTTTGCATTTCATCTTCTTCCGTCGGGGGTCCTTCAGGGCAAGAAACTCCTCATTGGGAACGGAGTGGTGGTGGACCCGGAGATCTTGCTTAAGGAGCTCGACGAGGTCGCCTCCCTGAACCTGACTCCCGATCTCCTCGTGAGTGACAGGGCCCATCTCACGCTGGGACCACACAAGTTCAGGGACAGGCTTGAGGAAGGGAGGAGGGGAGCCGCGGCGGTGGGAACCACAATGCGTGGCATCTCGCCCACCTTCGCCGACAGGGCTCTGAGGGCCGGCGTGAGGGCTGGTGACCTCCTGGACGACGAATCCCTCAAGTCGGCATTCGAAACCTTCGCCTCTCTGAACAGGGCCCTGATCTCAGGGGTATACGGAGAGGACGGGGACGCCATCGTCAAGGATTCGATGGACCGTGTCAAGGAATTGGCCCCTCGCCTCAGGCAGTACGTCGGTGATGTCTCCAAAGCCGCCAACGATCTCCTGGACAGGAAGGGGAAGCTGCTTCTGGAGGGGGCGCAAGGATACTACCTAGATATCGACTACGGCACGTATCCCTACGTCACCGCCACGCATACGACCGCATCCTACGCCCCGGCCGGGATCGGCATACCCAGCCAGAGGATTGAGGAAGTCATAGGGGTGATAAAGGCTTACTGCACTCGGGTCGGGTCTGGGCCATTCATCACCGAGATGGGCGGGCAGGCAGAAGAGGCGCTGCGCAGGAAGGGAAACGAGTACGGAGCGACCACAGGGAGGCCACGGCGGATTGGATGGCTTGACGCGGCGGCAACGAGATACGCGGCCAAGGCCAGTGGAGTCACATCGCTGGCGCTGACCAAGGTGGACGTTCTTGGAGGCCTGGACAGGGTCTCCGTCTGTGACGGCTACATCGACGGTTCGTCGCTGCGTATGGAGCCGCCGTCAACCATCTCCGCGTTGAGGAGATGCAAGCCCCACTACCTCGAGTTCGAGGGCTGGCCCGACCTATCCCCTGAAGCCTGGAGGAAGCTCGGGGAGGGGGGCATCTCGGCCCTCCCAAAGAATGCTCTTGAATTCGCCCGGTCCGTAGAGGAACTCGTGGGCGTACGGGTGAGGTATGTTTCATATGGCCCTGATCGTATCGATTTGAAGGAGTTGAAGTGAGACGGCCCCCTCTGATCCGCTCACCGTCGTCTCTCCCATAGACGGCCGATATGCGAAGGAGGTGGAGGACATCTCAAAGTACTGCTCAGAGCTAGGCCTCATTAGATACAGGGTGTTGGTGGAGGCTCGCTACCTCCAAGCGTTCGCTAGGCGACTCAAAGGCCAGGTAAACATAGGCGCGGACGACATCAAGTTCCTCAACCGGTTGGCCAGGGGTTTCGGGTACAAGGAGGCTCTGGAGGTCAAAGCTCACGAAGCTCGGGTGAGCCACGACGTCGTGGCCGTAGTCGAGTACCTGAAGGAACGGAGCAGGAAAGAGGGCCATGAGGATCTCGTCCCCTTCATCCACTTTGGACTCACCAGCGACGACGTGAACAACCTCGCCTACTCCCTGATGCTGAGGGACGCGATGCTCAAGGTCTACATCCCTTCGCTGCTGAGTCTCTGCAGAGCCCTGGCATCCAAGGCCGCCGAGTTCAAGCACACATCGATGCTAGGGCACACACATGGGCAGCCTGCATCGCCCACGACTTTGGGAAAGGAGCTCGCAAACTACCTAGTGCGGCTCGCTCGCTTGGCTTTGCTGCTCTCCAAGAGTGAGTACCCAGGGAAGGTGACGGGGGCCGTGGGGAACTTCAATGCCCTTCACCTGGCCTACCCTCAGGTCGACTGGATCGACTTCAGCCGGTCCTTTGTCAGCGGCCTCGGGCTCCGGCCCGAAGTCTTCACCACCCAAATACTCCCTCACGACGACGTCGGGCGTATCCTACAGGCAATCTCCCTTGCGGACAGGATCATTCAGAACCTGGACGTTGACATCTGGCTTTACTGCTGCCTCGGCTACCTAAAGGTCAGAAAGGACCCGGGACGGGTGGGGTCGTCTACGATGCCGCACAAGGTGAACCCAGTTGACTTCGAGAACAGCGAGGGAAATGCGAAGTTCGGAGCCTCCCTTTTGGACTCGCTTTGCGCCGACCTCCAGATTTCTAGGATGCAAAGGGACCTCTCCGACACTCCCATCAAGCGGAACTATGGGATGGCCTTGGCCTACTCGCTCTTGGCGGCAAAGAGGACGAGGGAGGGGCTCCTGCAGCTGGACGTCGACGCGGTGGCGATCAGGAGAGACCTGGTCGAGCACTCGGAGGTGCTGAGTGAGGCTCTTCAGCACTCACTGAGAAAGGCAGGTAGAGAGGAAGCCTTTGAGGAGGCCCTGGGCCTGCTGAAGGGCCGCTCCCTTGACCTCAAAGGATTCAGGAGGGCGATAGAGGAATCTCCCTTTGCGGTCGACGCGGCTCCCGTACTGAAGTTGGACCCCTCCGAGTACGTTGGTCTGGCCCCTGAGCTGGTGGACTTGGCGATTGAGGAGGCCAAGAGGGACCTCTCTAAGGTGGGAGGACATGTGAAGGGGCGAACTCAAAGGCACTAGCCGGTCCAAGTGGACCAACCTTCCGCGAGCCAAAATCAATCATGAAATCGAGGTCGTAGGATAAGGCGAACTGACACGCTGCCCGAGAACCACCGGCGGCTGCCATTCTTAATCTTCCCGCCTTGCATCTCCCTGACGGCATGAGCTCATGTGGGATGAAACCCTCTAAGTGAGGGGGTTCTACATGGCAATCGATCTTATTGCCATCTGGGGGTCCTAGGTCTTCTGCCGATTCAATGCGGCCTCGAGGAAACGAATGTCCCGCTTCCTCCGCGTTACTCAGCCGTCGGGTAGAGGGGGCATCCATGCGCCGTTCGGCTTAGGAATGGGATAATGGCCCCAATCGCTCTCTTGCTTGATCCTAAAGAAGTGGAAACGTCTGGGCCGTCGATGCTTTGTAAACTAGGCTTAAATCGTCGAAGGCGTCTCATCGGGCCCGAGTTGGAGAACAAGAAGAGCAAGCTTGTAATGGTAGCTAGCCGCGGCACCTCTGACGGCCTCTACCCCGCCCTCATATTGGCCACCACTTCCGCCATGGAGGGGATGGAGACTCACATCTACTTCACCTTTGGAGGCATGAAGTTGCTCACAAAGGAGATGGCAGGCGCCATCACCCCTTCGGTCGACCTCGGAGTTTCGAAGGATGAGCTCACTCAGCTTCTATCAAAGGGAGGGATGCCGAGCCTGTCCGACATGCTCAAGCAAGCCAAGGAAAGCGGTGTAAAGATACACGCGTGCTCCCCGACCATGGGGCTCTTCGGCCTCAAAAAGGAGGACCTAGTGGGAGTGGTCGATGATATCATAGGTGCCGCGGGTTTCCTGAATCTAGCTACGGACCCCGCCGCCACGACCCTGTTCATTTAGCGGACTTGACACGCTGTCGAAAGTCGGCGTACTTCTCGGCCAAGGCCTTTATCCTCTCGAGGTCGAGCTCCCCGTCTTCGCAGATTATGTGCTGGACGTAGCCGTAAGGGGTGATGTCGAAACGAGGGAGGTAGCCTCCACCAGTCCCAGAGGTGTCCATCTCGAGCGTCACTTCTTCCCCGGAGGGGTGAACCTTCACTCCTTCGGCAAGGAAGAACACCTGCTTGCCTTCGACGTATGCTATCTTTGCCGCCGTGTTGCTCCCCAGCTTGTTAACCACAGATCCGTCGGGGAGGATCGCATCTGCTCCTAGAAGCACGACGTCCACCTTCGGCATGATGCTCCCTACAACCAAGTCGGGCACTAGGATATTCCGGATCCCGTCGGAGGATAGTTTCTCCGAAAGAGAACGGCCCTCTCCTCCTGGCTCGGAGATTGCGACGAAGACTTGCGCGATCTGCTGCTTAGACCTCCTGAGAGCCTCCAGAACAGTCTGACTGTCGCTCACCGTGAGGGCCACGAAAGGTCTGGTTGCGTACTGCATGAAGGCGTTGGCAATGGCGCTCTTGGAAATTACGTATTTCCGCTGCATCTTCTCCGCTTCTGAAGCTGCGAGCTTGCCGACTTCCCCCTCAGCGCTCTTCTCCATCACCCTGCAGCATAGCTCTGATGATGCATTCCCAACGCAAACCATCGTGGGCCTGGCCCTTAGAAGCAGGCGGGAGACGCCCTTCAACATCTTGACATCGGCGCCGCCGACGTCTCCAAGAGGCTTGAAGGCGTCCAGGCCTTTGATGGCGAGCCCGATGGCCCCGGTGGTCCTGTCAGCCTTGACGTCCTTGATGACCTTCAGGGTCTCCTTCGGGTACTTCAAGAGCAAAGGGGAATGGGTCCCCTGCGTATTTATCGCTTTGGCCGGCTACAGGATGGAGAGCCTCCGGCCCACCTTCTCGAACCTCGAGAGGGCGAAATCCAGATCCTCCCTGGTATGGGCTGCGGTTACTATGGTGCGGACCCTGGCCTTATCCTTGGCCACCATAGGGTACACGATGGGGGTCACGAAGACTCCTTCATCGAAGAGCGACGTTGCGAGCTCCTGGGCTCTTCCGCTCTCGCCCAATATGACGGGGGTGATGGGAGTCTGACTGTGACCTGTATCGAACCCCAAACCCTTGAGGCCTTTCTTGAAGTAGTCTGTGTTAGCCCAGAGCCTGGTGAATAACTCAGGGTGTTTCTGGACGTATCGAATGGCGGCAAGGTTGGCGGCCGCCACCGCTGGAGGATGTGAGCCTGATAGGAGGAAGGGCCGCGCCTTGTTGAAGAGATAGTCGCAGAGGTTCCTCCCTCCAGCGACATACCCCCCGACGCAGCCGAAGGCCTTCGAGAATGTCCCCATTTCGACGTCGACCTTACCCTGAAGGGCAAAGTGGTTCACGACCCCGCGCCCAAGCTCGCCTAGGACGCCCTCACCGTGGGCGTCATCGACGTAGGTCATTGAGGAGGTAGCTTTGGCCAGCCTCGCGATGTCGGGAAGGGGAGCGATATCGCCATCCATGCTGAAGACCGCGTCCGTAATGATGAGGACCCGCCTGAAAGAAGAGGTCCCCTCCAATGCCTCCTTGAGGGAGTCTACGTCTCCATGTCTGTAGACCTTTCGCTCGGCCTTGCTCATCCGGATGCCGTCGATTATGCTTCCGTGATTGAGCTCGTCGCTGACCGCGACGTCGCCCTC